>JAGXAJ010000006.1 GCA_018971625.1 Pseudomonadota bacterium | reverse complement strand
TTCCGGCGTTTCGTTGGATGCCGGGCTTCCGGCTGCCTTCAGGAGCTGCAGCAGGACCTCCTGCGCCGCGACCGGGATGGTGGTGCTTTTGCGCCGAACTGATTTTTCCAGTGCTTCGGTTACCTCCGCGTAGCCAAGGTTCCGGGCCGCGAACTTCGCGCCGATATCCCGCCAGATGGCCGAGAGGGATTTGCCAGCGTGGAACGGCGGCTGGATCGTCACGCCGCGCGATGCCGCCCATTGGATGATCTCCGTGACCGTCCGCGGACCGCAATTCCGGGCGGTTGCAAGATGGTTGAACGTCATCCGCCGAAGCAGGGCAGTGGATGGTATCCAGTTCTGGCGCGGCGGGCATTCTTCCATCAATTCAGCCGCCAGTATTTTCAAGACGTTAAGAGCACGAATGCTCAAATCACTGGAGTACGGCTGTGGGAACGCAGTCACATTGCCCGGGGGCCGGGACGCCGCCTGCGCCGCCCCGCCGGAATCACAGTTAGTCCTGGGTACCAGGTCGGCGTTTTCCTGCAGTCCGGCGCTTTCACGTCGACGGGGTGAGTTCACGCCATCTCTCGCTATCATGGCCGCCTCCTCTCCAGGGCCGGAACAGCCAGGCTTCGGCGCCGCTCTACCGCAGAGGCTGTTTGCCGCGCACCATCTGAACCGAAATATATCGTAAAGCGATATAATTCCCGAGGCAAATACATCCTCTTGCGACGAAAGTGACATTGACGGGCGATTTATCGTGACGCGATATGCCGGATGGTGCGGGCAAATGGCATGCGCCTGCGAAGGCCTCAGCGTGCGCCGGCATTGTCGAACGGCCGACCTCCTGTCGGGCGCCACAAAATGTGTTGGGAGAACCGGTAGTGAAAAACACAATTGTCGGACGAAATTCCGGGCTCGTGCTGTCCCGCCGCAGGCTTCTACAGACCGCAGCAGGACTAGCGGGCGGAACGTTGCTTCCTGCAGGGATGTTGATGCCGGCCTATGCCGAGGACCATCCGGCCATCGGAACCTATCCGGCCGGCTCGTCTGGCCCCTCGGTCTTCATCGGAATTTCGGTGCCGCGCACCGGCACCTACGCGGTGCAGGGCGAAGATGAACTCAAGGGCTATGAACTCGCGGTCGAACACATCAACAGCGGCCATGAGTTGATCAAGAAGATTTCGCCCAAGACCAAGAAGGGCGTGCTCGGCAAGGAAGTGAAGTATGGCGTCGCGGACTCCGCGGCCAAGCCGAACGAAGCAGTGCAGGCGCAGCAGCGCTTCATCTCCGAGAACAAGGCGATCGTGATCACCGGCGGTACGTCGAGCGCGGTCGCTGTCGCATTGAACAAGTTGGCCCAGCGCGAAAAGGTGCTGTTCGTGTGCGGAATTTCTGGCTCGAACGACACCACCGGCAAGGATTGCGTGCGCTACGGTTTCCGTCAGAACTTCTACGGCCAGACGGCTGCGGCCGCGATCAGCCCGGTCCTGATCAAGACCTTCGGCAAGAACAAGAAGGCCGCGTATCTGACGCCGGACTACACCTACGGCCACACCGTCACCAAGTCGATGCAGGATCAGCTCGCGGAAGCTGGATGGACGACCGTTACCAATCAGGTTTCGCCGCTCGGCGCGCCCGACTTCTCGTCCTACCTGCTCAACGTCGCCAATTCCGGCGCCGACGTTCTGATCAACGTCAACTGGGGGCATGACGCCGTGTTGTCGATCCAGCAGGCCAAGCAGTTCGGCGTGCTCGACAAGATGAAGCTGGTGGTCCCCTATCAGGTGCCGTTCCTCGCACGCGAAACCGGCGGCCTGATGCAGGGCGTCTACGCGGCGACCGATTATTGGTGGTCGATCGAAGACAAATATCCGCTCGCCAAGATGTTCAACGAAGCGTTCGAGAAGAAGTACAATTACAAGCCGGAGTGGGGCGCGGCGAATGCCTACATCAGCTTCGCGCACTGGGCGCGCATGGTCGAAGAGGCCGGCACATTCTATCCGCCCGATGTCATCAAGACCTATGAGAAGGAAGAGGTCATTCCCTCGCTGGTCGGGGACGTGCATTACCGCAAGGAAGACCACCAGTGTGTTCGGCCCGTCATCATCGTGAAGGGCAAGGAACAGAAGGACATGAAGGGCAAGGAAGATTATTACGACATCGTCGAAATCGTGCCGGGCGCCGGCCTGATGCAGAAGCCGGATGCGTTCGGCTGCAATCTCGGCGACTATACCTGAGTATTGCCTGATCCTGGGCGTCGCAGGGAACTATTTCCTGCGACGCAAATTTTTTCTGCCAGTATGCTTTTGGTGAGACGCGCCGCAAAATCCAATTCTGCGATTGTCTTTTATGTTCAATTGGCCAAATTTTGTTTCGCAGGTATTCAACGGTCTGGCGCTGGGGGCCTTGCTTGCGCTCATCAGTTCCGGGCTGACCATCATCTATGGCACGCTCGGGGTGCTCAACCTCGCGCATGGCGCGATGTTCATGCTCGGCGGTTACGCCGGCTATGCCGCGTTCCAGTATACCGGCTCGTTCATCATCGCCGTCATCGCCGGTTCGCTGTTCGTCATGGTCGTGGGCGTGCTGATGGAGCGGATCATCATTCGCCACTTCTATCAACGCCCGCATGAAGACCAGCTTCTGGTCACCTTCGGGATAGGCATCTGTTTCGTCGAACTGGTCCGCCTGGTGTTTTCCAGCGATTCGAAGCTGGTGCCGCCGCCGCCGCTGTTCCAGGGCATTACCTCGCTCGGCTTCTTGTTTTACCCGACCTATCGCCTTGCGGTGGTCGGGATCGTCGCGATTGCGCTTGGCGTGCTGTTCGTCGTTCTGTACCGGACCCGGCTCGGCATGATCGTGCGCGCCGGCATCGAGGATTCGGTGATGGTCGATTCGCTCGGCATCAACGTCTACCGCGTCTTCATGATCGTGTTCGGCATCGGCGCGATGGCCGCCGGATTTGCCGGTATCATCAATGCGCCGGTGGTTTCGTTGACGCCGGGCGTCGGTGACGACATCCTGGTCGAAACCTTCGTCGTTGTGGTGATCGGTGGCGTTGGATCGTTCCCGGGTGCCATTCTCGGCGGCCTGATCGCAGGCGAGATCATCAGCATCACCTCAATTTTCGACCCGGGCTACGCCTATGTCATGTTGTTCGCGGCGATGACGCTGGTGCTCGTGGTGCGGCCGCACGGCCTGCTCGGCGTGCAGGGACGCGAATGAGCATGGTCAGCTAATGCTCAAGCAACGTTCATTTCTGATCGAAACACTGACGGCCCTCGGCCTGATCCTGGCGCCTTTCGTGCTGCCTCATCTCGGATTCGCCCCGAATACCGTGAACCGGATTCTGGTTTGGGGTCTGTTCGGCCTCGGCTTCGATATCCTGTTCGGTTTCACCGGGCTGTTGTCGTTCGGCCAGTCGGCTTTTTACGGCACCGGCGGTTTTGTCGCGGCCTATCTCCTCACCCGTGCCGGATTTCCCAATGTAATGCTGGCGCTGTTGATCGGCATGATCGCTGCCGCTGTGGTCGGCTATCTGGTGGGCCTGATCGCGCTACGCCGTACCGGCATCTACTTCGCCATGATCACGGTGGCGATCGCAGAAGTATTCTTTTTCGTCGAGTTCAATCCATTGTCGGGCTGGACCGGTGGCGAGAACGGGCTACCCGGCGTGCCGACCCCGAGCTTCAATCTCGGCTTCACCACGGTGCATTTCACCACCGGCTGGTCGCTCTACCAGTTTCTCGCGCTGTGCTACTTCGTCGGCGTCGTGATCGCATTGCGCATCGTGCGCTCGCCGGTGGGCGCAATCTTGAGCGCGATCCGCGACAATCCGCTGCGTGCGACCGCCGTCGGGCACAATATCCACGGCTACAAGCTCGCTGCCTTCGTAATCGCGGCTGCCTATGCCGGGTTTGCCGGCGGCCTGCTCGGCGTGTTGCAGGCGTTCATGCCGCCCGATGCCTTCACCTTCGACACCTCGGGACAGCTTGTGATGCAGACCGCGATCGGGGGCAGGGGGACGCTGTTCGGTCCGCTGGTCGGGGCCGCGGTCTGGCTTTTTCTGCAGGATTTCCTGCAGGCGGCCGTCGGGCTCGGAGCAGCCTGGAAGCTCGTGCTCGGTATCGTGTTCGTGCTGCTGGTCTGCTTCCTGCGTCGCGGCATCGTCGGTGGTCTTGAAGATCTCTACCGCAAAATCGTTGGCAAGCGGTCAAAGCCTTCCGAGGTAAGCCCACCGGCCGTTGCGTCCAGCGTCGGCGCGGCCAACCAGCCGAAGGCCGCGCAGGCATCGACCGCTGCGCCGATATCAGCGCGAGCGCGCGAAAGCGCGACCCGTATCGGTCCGATCCTGCAGGCAACCGGCTTGACCAAGCGCTATGGCGGCCTCCTTGCCAACAGCGATATCGATTTCACCGTCCTCCATGGCGAGCTACGCGGCATCATCGGTCCGAACGGCGCCGGTAAGTCGACCTTCTTCAAGATGTTGACCTGCGAAGTCCCGCCGACCTCGGGCACGATCGTGTTCGAAGGGCGTGATATCACCGGCACCAGTGTTACCAATGTGTGCCAGCTTGGTTTGACCAAGAGCTATCAGGTCAATCAGCTATTCACGGGATTGACGGTTCGCGAGAACATCGTGATCGCAGCTTTGGCCAAATTGCGCGGCAAGTTCCGCCTCGATCTATTCCGCAGCCTGGACAGTATCCCCGGCCTCAACGCGCAGGTCGCGCGAACGCTCGAACTGGTCAATCTCGCCGCGCGGCCCGACACGCCGGTATCGGAGCTTGCCTATGGCGAGAAGCGTCGCCTGGAGATCGGCCTCGCGCTGGCGACCTCGCCGAGCCTTTTGCTGCTGGATGAGCCGCTGGCCGGCATGAGTCCGCAGGAGCGCGTCGAGACGGTCAAACTGCTCAAATCGATCAGCCGCGACCGCACCATGATCATCATCGATCATGACATGGACGCGCTGTTCGAACTGGCCGAGCGGGTTACCGTGCTGCAGGAAGGCCGCGTATTGATCGAAGGCACGCCGGACGAGATCAAGAAAAGTACCGCGGTGCAGGAAGCCTATCTTGGCGGCGTGCAAGGAGTGCTCGACGCATGAGCCTGCTCGAGGTCAACGGCTTGAACAGCTACTATGGGGATTCCCATATCCTCTTTGACGTAGCGCTGCGGGTCGAACGCAACGAAGTCGTGGCGTTGCTTGGCCGCAATGGCGCCGGCAAGAGCACCACGCTGAAGAGCCTGATGGGCGTTGTGACTCCGCGCACGGGTTCGGTGATGTTCGACGGCGTCGAGATCGCGGGACGAAAGAGCCACGCCATTGCGCTTGCCGGCATGCAGCTCGTGCACGAGGATCGCAGGATTTTCGGCAGCCTCAATGTCGAGGAAAATCTTGTCCTGGCCGGGTTGACCGCCTCGAAACGCTGGCCACTCAGCCGTATCTATGAGATGTTCCCGCGGCTGAAGGAGCGGCGGAGCAATCGCGGGACCGACCTGTCCGGCGGCGAGCAACAGATGCTGGCGATTGCGCGCGCGCTGGTGCGCGATCCCAAGATCATCCTGCTCGACGAACCGTTCGAGGGGCTGGCGCCGATCATCGTGCGCGACCTGATGAAGGCCTGCAGCGATCTGGCGGCGGCCGGCCAGACCATCGTGCTGGTGGAACAGAACCTTGCGGCGACGTTGGCCTTGGCCCAGCGCATCTACATCGTCAATAATGGGCACATCGTTCACGAAGGCTTGGCTCAGGAAATCAAGGCCCAGCCTGAACTTCTGCAACGATATCTTGGCGTTTAAGGGATAGAACCACGACAGGAGGTTCTTGCATGAGCGAGAGCATTTCTGCGCCTTTTATTCGGTATCCGATCGGAACCTCCTTGCTGATGGCAGGCATCCTGTTCGTCGGCCTGGTGTCCTATCCGTTGCTCCCCGTCGCGCCGTTGCCCCAGGTCGATTTCCCGACCATCCAGGTTGCCGCCAGCCTGCCGGGCGGCAGTCCCGAAACCATGGCGTCCTCGGTGGCGCAGCCGCTGGAACGGCAGTTGGCGCAAATCCCCGGCATCGCCCAGATGACCTCCACGAGTTCGCTCGGCTCGACGGCGATCACCATCCAGTTCGATCTCAACCGCAGCATCGATGGCGCGGCCAACGATATCCAAGGGGCGATCAATGCGGCCAGCGGCCAGTTGCCGAAAAACCTGCCGACGCCCCCGACCTACCGCAAGGTCAACCCGGCGGATTCTCCGATCCTGCTGTTGTCGGCGACCTCGGATACGCTGCCCCTGACCACGGTCAGCGACGCGGTCGATGCCCAGCTTGCACAGCAGATCAGCCAGATCTCGGGGGTGGCGCAGGTTTTTATCGGTGGCCAGCAGAAACCCGCGATCCGGATTCAGGTCGACCCTGCCAAGCTGGTGGCCAAAGGTCTGTCGCTGGAAGACATCCGCAACCAGATCGCGATCACCACGACTGACAGTCCAAAGGGCAATATCGACGGCGAGAAACGGGCCTACACGATCTACGCCAATGACCAGTTGACCGACCCCGACGCCTGGAACGACGTCATCATCGCCTATCGCAATGGCGGGCCGCTGCGCATCCGCGACATCGGCAAGGCGGTGTCAGGTCCCGAAGATACCAAGCAGGCGGCCTGGGCCGACGGCAAGCGCGGCGTGTTCCTTGTCATCTTCAAACAGCCGGGCGCCAACGTCATCGACACCGTCGACAAGATCAAGGGGCAATTGCCAAGGTTGATCGCGGCGATTCCGCCGGCCATCAAGATCAAGATCATAAGCGATCGCACGCTGACCATCCGCGCCGCCGTCGAAGATGTTCAATTCACGCTGATGGTGACCATCATTCTGGTGGTTATGGTGATCTTCCTTTTTCTGCGCAGCGCATGGGCGACCATTATCCCGAGCGTAACGGTGCCGCTGGCGCTGCTTGGCGCGTGCTCGCTGATATGGATGTTCGGCTATACGGTGGACAATCTGTCGCTGATGGCGCTGACCATATCGGTCGGATTTGTGGTCGACGATGCCATCGTGATGCTGGAAAACATCACGCGCTATATCGAGCAGGGCGAGACGCCGCTCGCGGCCGCGTTCAAGGGCGCCGGTGAAATCGGCTTCACCATCATATCGATCAGTGTCTCGCTGGTTGCGGTGCTGATTCCGCTGTTGCTGATGGGAGGCATCATCGGCCGGCTGTTCCGAGAATTCGCGGTGACGCTGGCGATGGCGATTTTCGTGTCGTTGGTGGTGTCGCTGACGCTGACCCCGATGATGGCGTCGCGCTTCCTGCGCGCGCACAAGGAAGTCAGGCATGGCCGCGTCTATCAATGGAGCGAGCGTGGCTTTCAGGCGATGCTGCACGCCTACGAGCGCGGTCTCGATACTGTGCTGCGATGGCGACTGACCACGCTGTGCGTGTTTTTCGCGACCGTGGGATTGTCGGTCTATCTCTTCACTATCATTCCCAAGGGATTTTTTCCGCAGCAGGATAACGGCTTCCTGACCGCGACCTCCGAAGCCGGTCAGGATATTTCCTTTGCCGACATGAAGCGCAAGCAGGAAGAGCTGGGCTCGATCGTGCAGCACGATCCCGCGGTCGACAGCATCGCGATGTTCATCGGCGGCGGCGGCAGCGCCCTCAACACCGGTCGTCTCTATATTACGCTGAAACCGCGCAGTGAACGCACGGCAAGCGCCCAGCAGATCATTGCAAGGCTGCGGCCGCAGGCCGAAAAGGTTGAGGGAGCAAGGCTGTTCATGCAGGCGTCGCAGGACGTCCGGCTTGGCGGCCGCGCCACCCGTACCCAGTTCGAATACACGTTGCAGGACGCCAATCTGGACGAGCTGAACGAGTGGGCGCCGAAGATTCTAGCCAAGATGCAGACGCTGCCAGAACTGCGCGACGTCGCGACCGACCAGCAGACCCAGGGCACCACGCTGCAGCTCAAGATCAACCGCGACACCGCCGCGCGCTACGGCATCCAGCCGCAATTGATCGACGATACGCTGTATGACGCCTTCGGCCAGCGCCAGGTCACGCAATACTTCACCCAGCTCAACAGCTATCACGTGATCCTCGAAATCCTCCCTGAATTGCAGGGCGACCTCGATACCCTCAACAAGCTCTATATCAAGTCTCCGGTCACGGGCGGGCAGGTGCCGCTGTCGGTATTCGCGACCTGGACCAGTACGCCGGTCCGGCCACTCTCGATCAGCCACCAGGGTCAGTTCCCGGCGATCACCATCAGCTTCAACCTCGCTGAGGGCGTGGCGCTGGGACAGGCGACCGATGCCATTCAGCGAACGGTGGTCGACCTCGACGCGCCGGCCACGTTGAATTCGAGCTTCCAGGGCACCGCGCAAGCGTTCCAGCAATCGCTCGGCACCGTGCCGCTGTTGATCTTGGCGGCGTTGGTGGTGGTCTACCTGATCCTCGGCATTCTCTACGAGAGCTATATCCATCCGCTGACGATCCTGTCGACATTGCCCTCGGCTGGCGTCGGCGCGCTGGCGCTTTTGATGTTGTCCGGATTCGACTTCAGCCTGATCGCGTTGATCGGCATCATCCTGCTGATCGGCATCGTCAAGAAGAACGGCATCATGATGGTCGACTTCGCGATCTCGGCGGAACGCGACGAGCATCTGTCGCCGGAGCAATCGATCCGCAAGGCCGCGCTGCTGCGCTTCCGGCCGATCATGATGACGACGATGGCGGCAATGCTGGGCGGCGTGCCGCTGATGCTCGGCACTGGCACCGGTTCGGAAATCCGCCAGCCGCTCGGTTATGCGATGGTTGGCGGCCTGCTCGTCAGCCAGGCGCTCACATTGTTCACGACCCCGGTGGTCTATCTCTACCTCGACAATCTCTCGAACGCCCTGTCGCGCTGGAGCCGGGGCGGCGGCAGGCCAGATGCCCCGCTAGGGGATGAAAACGGCTTGCAAAAATATGCCGCGGAATAGGACGCAAAATATTCTGGCAGAACGGGGGGAACCGGCGTTTGCTCCGCGGTATTGGCGTCATGTAGATATGGCCGGGAAACGGGAACTATTCCGCCTCAGGACCATCCAATGGCCTGTTAATTATTGATGTCGCGCCTGGCATGAGCCCGGCCATGAAGAAGGACCTCCGATGAGCCCGAATTTGCGTGCGCTGGACCGCGCGATGGCGCAGAAAGCCGAAGCCCAGAAACCGACCCGAAGCGAAGTCGAAGCCGCGGTTCGGACGATCATCCGCTGGACCGGTGAAGACCCCGATCGCGACGGCCTGATCGAGACACCGGCGCGCGTGACCCGCTCGTTCGAGGAGTTTTTCTCCGGCTACAGCCGGGATCCGGTCGAGATTCTGGAGAAGACCTTCGAGGAGATCGAAGGCTATGACGAAATGATCGTGCTGCGCGATATCGGCTTCGAAAGCCACTGCGAGCATCACATGGCGCCGATCGTGGGGCGCGCCTGGGTCGCCTATATCCCGAATGGCCGGGTAGTCGGCATTTCCAAGCTGGCCCGTCTGGTGGACGTCTATGCCCGGCGCCTGCAGATCCAGGAGAAGATGACAGCGCAAATCGCCAACACCATTAACGATGTGCTCAGGCCGCAGGGCGTCGGCGTCATCATCAAGGCGACGCATCACTGCATGACCACCCGCGGCGTGCACAAGCCCGGCACCGATCTCGTGACCAGCCGCATGCTGGGCTGTTTCCGTGACAACGCCTTGACCCGTCAGGAATTCCTCGGCATGGCAAGCTGAACGGGATTGCGGCTCGATTATTCTGCAAGATGCAGGAGGAAAACATGGCTGAACAGCAGGTGGCGCCCGCAGGGCCAGATCTATCCCAAGGTGTGAGCGCAGGTGATTTCAAGGGCGAGACTTTGCTGGGCCGTGTCGGCGACCAGGAAGTCCTGCTGGTGCGATCCGGCTCCGAGATTTTCGCGATCGATGCGCATTGCAGTCATTATCACGGACCGCTGGTGGACGGGATCGTTACCGACGGCGGTATTCGTTGTCCCTGGCATCATGCCTGCTTCGATCTGCGGACCGGGGAGGCGATCCGCGCGCCTGCGTTAAGCCCGCTCGCGGTCTGGGAGGTCGAGCAGGAGGGCGATCGTATCCTTGTGCGGCGCAAGCGCGAGCAGCCGAAGGCGGCCAGCAAGGAATCGACCGGCGCGCCCGAGAAAATCGTGATCGTCGGCGGTGGCGCTGCGGGTTTTGCTGCCGCGGAAATGCTGCGGCGGCGCGAATTCCGCGGCAGCATTGTGTTGCTAAGCAACGACACGGCTGCACCAGTCGATCGGCCGAACCTGTCGAAGGATTATCTCGCCGGCAACGCGCCGGAGGATTGGGTGCCGCTGCGCCCCGACGGTTTTTATGCGGAGGCCGGAATCGACATCAGGCTCAATAGCGAGGTCACTGCGATCGATGCCAAGGCCCGCCACGTTAGCGTCGCCGGTGACAACATTCCCTATGATCGTCTGCTGCTGGCCACCGGGGCCGAGCCGGTGCGGCTGACGATCCCGGGCGCCGAGCAGCCGCATGTCCATACGCTGCGGACGCTTGCCGAGAGCCGGGCGATCATTGCCGGCGCCAGCAACGCGCGGCGCGCGATCGTGATCGGCGCAAGCTTTATCGGGCTGGAGGTTGCGGCATCCTTGCGCGCGCGAGAGATCGAAGTCCATGTCGTGGCGCCCGAACAGCGGCCGATGGAGCGCTTGCTCGGCCCCGATATGGGCGATTTCATACGCGCATTGCATGAAGAGCACGGCGTTATTTTCCATCTTGGCGATACCGTGACCGAGATTGACGGCAAGCGTGCGACGCTGAAAAGCGGCGGCGTGGTGGAGGCCGATCTGGTTATCGTCGGCGTTGGCGTGCGTCCACGCCTGACGCTGGCCGAACGGGCTGGACTCAAGGTCCACCATGGTGTCGTCGTGGATCGATTCCTCGAAAGCAGCGTTCCCGGAATTTTTGCCGCCGGTGACATTGCGCGCTGGCCCGATCCGCATTCGAAACAGAACATCCGGGTCGAGCATTGGGTGGTGGCGCAGCGCCAGGGCCAGACCGCGGCCCGCAACATGTTGGGCGCCCGCGAGGCGTTCGATGCCGTGCCGTTCTTCTGGAGTCAGCACTACGACGTACCGATCAACTATGTCGGTCACGCCGAAGCCTGGGACGAGATCGCCGTCGACGGCGACATCATGGCGCGAGACTGCCTGTTGCGCTACAAGAGCAAGGGCCGGGTGCTTGCAGTAGCCTCAATTTATCGGGACGTCGCAAATCTGCAGGCCGAACTGGCGATGGAACAGGGGAGGGAACCCTGATTCGGAATGATCATGCCATGAACGCGCCGGATGGACTTGTTGACGCGCTGCTGACGATGGGGTCGGACGCCATCATCGGAACCAATCATGTCGGCATCGTCAATTTCTGGAACCTCGGTGCAACCAGGATTTTTGGCTTTTCGGCAGACGAAGCCATAGGTCAATCGCTCGAGCTGATCATCCCGCCGAATCTGAGAGAACGTCATTGGGAGGGATTCCATCGCGCTATGGCGACCGGCGACAGCCACTATGGTCATGGCGATCTCCTGTGGGTCCCGGCGCACACCAAAAGCGGGCAACGCATCTCGGTCGAATTCACCATCGCGATAGTGAAAGATCAAGCGCAGCGTCCAGCGGGCGTCGTGGCCATCCTTCGCGACGTCACAAAGCGCTTCGAGGAAGTGCGCACGCTGAAACGCCAGCTCGCGGACATGATGCGGAAACCGCAAGAACCCGGCCGCTAAGGCAACGGTTCGGCTGAGGTCGCCCCGTTGACCGGCGAAATGCCCAACAGGCCGGTCAGCCTTCCTCCCGGCTGGATCAGATCGTTCAGGGTGTAGCCGTCAAGCACCTCGAGAAAGGCGTCGCGCGCTGTCTTCAGGGCGCGCTTTAACACGCAGCAGGATTGGATGGCGCAGGGCTCACCGACGGGCTCGAAGCACGACACGATCGCCATGTCCGGTTCGGTATAACGCACCACTTCGCCGAGCCCAATGGCTCCTATAGGTTTTGCCAGCCTCAATCCGCCGCCACGGCCGCGCACGGTCTCGACAAAGCCGGCGACGCCTAATTGGTGCGCCACCTTCATCAGATGGTTCCTGGAAATTTTATAGCTCTCGGCGATCTCTGCGATCGTCGCCAATTGCTCTTCCCGGAGTGCGAGATACATCAGTACCCGCAACGCGTAATCCGTGTAGACCGTCAGGCGCACCGGTTCCCTCGCTCACGGTTTATGACCGCCATAAAATAAAAGATGTATAATAGATATTGCTTTGTGGCAAGGTTGGAAATATAAGAGGCATGTCGAATACATGTTAAAGGAGAGTCGAATGAAAACGCATGCTTCAATGGGCGATACCGTGGCGGCCCCGTTCCTGCTGCCTGGAACCCTGGCCTGCCGTGCGATCGGCGTTGCCCCCCGGAATACGGAGCTGATCCGCATGCTGTTCAATTCGTTGTTCTGGACGGTGCTCGGCGTCGTGGTCGTGTGGGCCGTGGCATGACTGCATCCGTTGCCAGGCAAGATCATGTCTCCGAGGAAGGTATCCAGTTCCTGGTTGACGGATTCTATGCCAAGGTGCGCCGCGATCCGGAACTTGCGCCCATCTTCTTGCGCGCCATTCCCGGCGACTGGGGCCCGCATCTGAACAAGATGTATGCGTTCTGGTCGTCAGTGATGCTCCGAACCGGCCGCTACAAGGGTAATCCGGTCGTCAAGCATTTTGCGGTTCCAGGCATCCAGCCGGCGTTATTCGAGCGCTGGCTCGCCCTGTTCAAGGAAACCGCAGACGAATTGTTCGACGATGCGATCAGCGCCGAGTTCCAGGCGCGGGCGGAACGGATTGCCGAAAGTCTGAAGCTCGCATTGTTCTATCGGCCGGATCGTCCCTGGCCGCCGGTAACTGTGCAATCCGGGTCAGGCGGCCCTGTCGGGCCCGGCCCGGCCTGAAAGATTGTGCCAGCCTGAATAGGCAAGTGCCACGGCCCAGCCCAACGTCACGATCAAGCCTGCCGGACCTGTGGCAGCCTCGGCTTGTAATTTCGCGGGGCGGGGCCTCGACGCACCTGGATCAGGCATTGCCTGCGGCAAATGCCTGCGCGGTCGCGGATAGGGAGCGGCCGCCCGGCTTCTGGCATTTTTAACGAATTGTTATGCCTACCAAATTCGGTAACGCGTCTTTAATTGCGGGACCGTAGGGTTATTCCCACGCGGCTCAGGATGAACCGCCTCCGTCCAGGATGGCCGGAAGTCTGCGAATGCGTTGGAGTCTCCCATGGATATCATGACGGGCGTCGGGCTCGTGTCCGGCATCATCGTCGTCGCGACAATGATGCTGCTGGGCGGCGATCTGCACCTGTTCGTCAGCGAACATGCGGTCATCATCATTTTCGGCGGATCGATCGCCGCTACCATGATCCGTTTTCCACTCAGCGCGCTGATGCATGGTTTGCCGCTTGGCGCCAAATTCGCCTTCACCATGAGCCGGCTGGCCGCGCACGATCTGGTCGACGAACTGGCCCGCATCGCCGAGATCGCGCGCAAGCAGGGACCGGTCGGCCTTGAAAAGGTCGAGACCGATGAGCCATTCCTGGCCAAGGGAATCCGCTACGTCGCCGACGGTTACGATCTCGAATTTATCCGCGACAATCTGGAGCGCGACCGGGACAACTTCCTGCTGCATCTCGACGAGGGCAGCAAGATCTATCGCGCGGTCGGCGACTGCGCCCCGGCGTTCGGCATGATCGGAACCCTGATCGGCATGGTGCAGATGTTCGCCAACATGACCGACCCTTCGAAGCTCGGTCCGTTCATGGCGACCGCGTTGCTGGCGACGCTGTACGGCGCGCTGGTCGCCAACATGTTCTGTCTGCCAATCGCCGACAAGTTGCACGGCAAGCTGCTCGACGAGGAAACCAACCGCACGCTGATCATCGACGGCATCCTGATGATCCGCGATTCCAAGAGTCCGGCGCTGGTCAGGGAAATGCTGCTGGCCTACTTGCCGGAAAAGCACCGTCAGGAAGAAGCCGAGCCGGTCCCGGCGTAAGGCGGCTGATCCCGGTCCGGAACAACCACCATGGCCAAGAAGAAACGTGGCGACGCGCACGGGGGGGGACACGGCTGGTTCGTGACCTTCGCCGACCTGATGGGCCTGATGATGAGCTTCTTCGTGATGCTCGTCGCGTTTTCCACCATGGACAACAACAAGCTGAAGATCGTTGCGGGCTCGATGCGCGATGCCTTCGGCGTGCAGACCGACAAGCGCTATTCCGGCATCATCGAATCCGACGGTCTGCCGACCCGGCCGAAGTTGAAGAACGCGGCCCATATCTCGCCGGAAGACGCTTCCAATACGCCGACCCCGGATCAGCACGCGGATGCCAAGCAATCAAGCTCAGGCGCCAAGCTCAAGATGGACCGCGAATTCGCGCTGGCTTCGGCGTCACTGCGCCAGGCGCTGCAGGACATGCCGGAGCTGACCGAGATTTCGAAGCACATCATGTTCGAGGAAACCAAGGAGGGTCTCAACCTCGAGATCGTCGACCAGGACGGCCGCTCGATGTTCGCCGACGGATCGAAAGTGCCGTATGAGCGCACCCGCCGGCTGATCGAGAAACTCGCCGGTCCGCTCAAGGCGACGCCGCTGCGCATCGCGATCGTCGGTCATACTGCGGCGGGCTTCGTGCCGGCGCAAAGCGACTACGGCGCATTCGATCTTTCCGCCGATCGCGCCAACGCGGTCCGCCAGATCCTGGAGCGGCAAGGGCTCCCGCCGTCCCATATCTTCGCGGTCTCGGGCAAGGCCGATACCCAGCCGCTGTTTCCCGACGATCCCTCGCTGTCGGCGAACCGTCGCGTGACCATTACGCTGATGCGAGAAGACCCCCCGCTGCCTCCCGACCTGAAACCGTAGTTCATCAAGTTACCATATTACCGTGTATGATGAAGCGGCCCGCCGTGGCGCAGACACCTGTTATGCCATGTCAATCGATTGACAGGCTCGGCAGAAGCATCGATAGCCGTTCCGGATCAAATCAACCGATAGAGCGTTTTCAAGCGAAATGGCTCTCAGCGTCCCATCAGCCGAAACCCCCGAGGGATTGGTCACGACTGGCTTTTGGGCATTGACGCTCGGGAGCATCGGCGTGGTTTTCGGCGACATTGGTACATCGCCGCTTTATGCGTTTCGCGAGGCGGTGGCCGCGGCTGCACAGGACCAACCGGTCAGCCGTGGCCTGGTGCTTGGCGTCCTGTCATTGATCTTGTGGGCACTTTTTGTCGTCGTCACCGCGAAATACGTGCTGCTGTTGCTGCGCGCCGACAATAACGGCGAGGGTGGCACGCTGTCGCTGATGGCATTAGGCCAACGCGCGTTAGGTCGGCACAGTTGGCTGCTGCTGGCATTGGGCGTGATCGGCGCATCGATGTTTATCGGCGATTCCATGATCACGCCGGCGATCTCGGTGCTCTCCGCGGTCGAAGGCCTCAAGCTGGAGACGCCGGCGCTGGAACATTACGTGGTGCCGCTGACGGTCTTTATCCTGGTCGTGTTGTTTTCGGTGCAAAGCAGCGGCACGGCGCGGGTGGCTTCCGCATTCGGGCCGGTGATGGTGGTCTGGTTCTCCAGTCTCGCGATGATGGGCCTCGTCAACATCAGCGACGATCCGTCCGTGCTCGCCGCGATCAATCCCTGGTACGGAATCCAGTTCCTGCTATCGCACGGGACGATCGGAATGGTGACGCTGGGCGCGGTCTTCCTCGCGGTCACCGGCGGTGAGGCGCTCTATGCGGATTTGGGTCATTTCGGGCGCAAGCCGATTCAGGCCGGATGGCTCTATTTCGTGCTGCCTTCGCTGTTGATCAATTATTTTGGCCAGGGCGCGCTGGTGTTGTCCAATCCGGCCGCGATCGAAAATTCGTTCTACCGGATGGTTCCGGAAATATTGCTGCTGCCGCTGGTAGCGCTCGCGACCGCTGCGACCGTAATCGCGAGCCAGGCCGTGATCACCGGCGCCTATTCGCTGACGCGGCAAGCCGTGCAGCTCGGCCTGTTGCCGCGCTACGAGGTTCGCTACACGTCCGAGGCGCATGCCGGGCAGATTTATCTGCCTCGCGTCAACACGCTGCTGCTGACCGCCGTATTGCTGCTGGTGATGCTGTTCCGTACCTCGAGCGGCCTTGCCTCGGCCTACGGCATCGCGGTCTCCACGACCATGGTAGCCGACGGAATCATGGGTTTCGTCGTGATCTGGAAGCTGTGGAATTGGCGCGCGGCGACGGCGGCGGCTCTGATCGTCCCATTCGTCGTGGTCGACACCACCTTCTTTAGCGCCAATTTGCTGAAGCTGCTCGAGGGTGCATGGGTGCCGTTGTTGTTTGGCATTGCGATGGCGACCACGATCTGGACCTGGCGCAGGGGTGCCGCAATTCTGATCGCCAAGACCCGTCGCACCGAGATGCCGCTCAGGGATCTGATCAAGAGCCTCGAAAAACGTCCGCCCCACATTGTCAAGGGCACGGCGGTTTTCCTGACCAGCGATCCCGATTCCGTTCCCACCGCGCTGTTGCATAATCTCAAGCACAACAAGGTGCTGCATGAACACAACGTGATCCTGACCATCGAGACCGCGCAGACCCCGCGGGTCGACGTGGCCGGTCGCGTCCGCATGGAAACCATCAGCGACAAGTTCGCTCTTGTGCGTCTGCGGTTCGGCTTCATGGAATCGCCGAACGTGCCGAAAGCGTTGGTAATCGCACGCAAGCTCGGCTGGCAGTTCGACATCATGGCGACTTCGTTTTTCGTGTCGCGGCGCTCGCTGAAGCCGTCGGCGCAGTCAGGCATGCCGCGCTGGCAGGATCACCTTTTCATCGCGTTGAGCCGCTCGGCAAATGATGCGACCGATTATTTTCAAATTCCGACCGGCCGCGTTGTCGAGGTTGGGACCCAGGTGACGATCTAGGGGACGCTCCGAGTGGAGGCGTATAGCTATGCATTTTTGCATGACATGCGTCCAGAATCAGCGTAGGCTATGCTCCAAGCGCAGGGCTATAAGCCGGCTCGCTCTGCCATTGTGCAGTGAAGCATTGAGGCGTCCACTCCCATGACCACCGATGTTGCAGGCCGCGCCGCGGAAACGACGGCGGACAATGGCCATGGCAGCGCCCACTCCACTGCTGGTTTCACAGCGCTGATGCTGGGCAGCATCGGCGTTGTCTATGGCGATATCGGCACCAGCCCGCTTTACGCGCTGCGCGAGGCCGTGATCGCAGCCAGCGGCCCCTCAGCGGTAATCAATCCGCAGGCTGTGCTCGGCGTTATCAGCCTGATCCTGTGGGCGCTGATCGTCGTGGTGACGCTGAAATACGTCCTGATCCTGCTGCGGGCGGATAATCACGGCGAGGGGGGAACGCTGGCGCTTATGGCACTGGCGCAACGCGCCGCCAGCCGAAGGGCCGGCGTGATCGTGCTGCTCGGCATCATCGGCGGTGCGCTGTTCTATGGCGATGCGGTGATCACACCCGCGCTGTCGGTGCTGTCGGCGATCGAAGGCATCAAACTCGTCACGGCTGCCTTCGACCCCTATGTCGTGCCGCTGACGGTCGTCATCCTGTTCGTATTGTTTGCGGTTCAGGCGCGCGGCACTGCGCGCGTCGCGGCCTTCTTCGGGCCGATCATGACGGCATGGTTTGCCCTCATTGCGATTGGAGCCATCGGCCCGATCATGCGGCACCCCGAGGTGCTTCTTGCGCTCAATCCGATTCACGCCGTCGCTTTCATGCTTCATCACGGCATCATCGGTTTCGTGACCCTGGGTGCGGTATTTCTTGCCGTCACCGGCGCCGAGGCGCTTTATGCCGATCTCGGCCATTTCGGAAAGCGCCCGATCCAGACCGCCTGGCTGTTCATCGTATTGCCCTCGCTGGCGTTGAATTATCTCGGGCAGGGCGCCTTGTTGATTGGCAATCCGCGCGCCGTCGAAAACCCGTTCTTCCTGATGTTTCCGGATTGGGCGCTGTTGCCGATGGTCTCATTGGCCACCGTGGCTACCGTCATTGCAAGCCAGGCGGTGATCACCGGCGCCTATTCGCTGACGCGCCAGGCTATTCAACTCGGGCTTCTGCCGCGATTTGAAGTCCGTCACACCTCGGAATCACATTCCGGCCAGATCTATATCCCGCGCATCAACATGCTGCTTTTGGTCGCGGTGACCCTGCTGGTGCTGATGTTCCGTTCGTCGAGCGCGCTGGCATCGGCCTACGGCATCTCGGTAACCGGCACCATGGTGGTGACGGCGATGATGGGTTTCGTGGTGATCTGGAAAGTGTGGAGATGGTCGGCGGTCGCGGCCGCGGCATTGATCGCGCCTTTCCTGTTCCTCGATCTTACCTTTCTGTCGGCGAACCTCCTGAAGGTCGTCGAGGGTGGCTGGGTGCCGCTGGCGCTCGGTTCGGTCGTGATGCTTATGATGTACACTTGGCGGCGCGGCAGCCGGCTGTTGTTCGAGAAATCACGCAAGCTCGAGCTTCCGCTGGCCGACCTGGTGTCGATGCTGGAGAAGCGGCCACCGCAGCGGGTACCAGGCACCGCTGTGTTCCTGACCAGCGATCCCGCAAGCGCCCCAACCGCCCTGATGCACAGTCTGAAGCACTACAAGGTGCTGCATGAGAAGAACGTCATTCTCACCATCCAGACCGCGCCGACGCCGCGGATCGATCCGTCCGAGCGTGTGCGGATGGAGGAGATCAGCGCAACCTTTTCCAGGGTGACATTGCGATTTGGTTTCATGGAATCGCCCAATGTCCCGAAAACGCTGGCGATTGCCCGCAAGCTCGGCTGGCAGTTCGACATCATGTCGACCTCATTTTTCCTGTCACGGCGCGCGCTGAAACCGGCCGCGCATTCGGGCATGCCGCGCTGGCAGGACCATCTGTTCATCGCACTGAGCCGCACCGCCAACGATGCCACCGATTATTTCCAGATTCCAACCGGCCGGGTGGTCGAGGTGGGAACGCAGGTCACGGTCTAGCGACCTTGCAGAGTGTTTCCGCAACGTGTTCTAGCGCTTGATTTTCGTACCGCGAGGGGCGACTTTGCTCCCCGAAATGCGGATGGTCGGCAGTGCCGGTGTTCCGCGGTACCGGAAATCGTTGGGAGGACAAGCGTGGCGAACCATCGGGTGCACGATTTAACGCCGGCGGAAGTATCGAAGGGCATGGCGGAGGGGCGCTATCTCCTGGTCGACGTGCGCGAGCCAAATGAAGTAGCGGCAGAAGCCTATCCGGGCGGCGTGGTGGTTCCACTCTCGAGCTTCGATCCGAACGACATTCCGGATCCAAAGGGACAACAGGTGGTGTTCGCCTGTCGCTCCGGCAAGCGCTCGGTAACGGCGTCGCTGGCCGCCCAGGCTGCGGGCTTGCCTTACGACAAGCACCTTGCGGGGGGCATGCTCGGCTGGAAGGAAGCTGGATTGCCGACCAAGGCCGGTGCCTGATCGTTCCATGCGTTCGATGAACAAGGTCTTTGCCGACCTTCCCGTCACTGTTTTCGAGGCGATGTCGCAAGTCGCGCGCGACAACAACGCCATCAATCTCGGCCAGGGTTTTCCTGACGATCCTGGCCCTGAGGACATTCGCCGGGCGGCGGCGAATGCGACGATTGACGGCTACAATCAGTACCCCTCGATGATGGGCCTTCCGGAGCTGCGTCAGGCGATTGCCGCGCATTATGGACGTTGGCACGGCCTGACGCTCGATCCGATGACCGAGGTGATGGTGACCTCGGGCGGCACCGAGGCCCTGACCAGCGCGATCCTCGCGGTGGTCGAGCCCGGCGACGAGGTGATCGTGTTTCAGCCGGTCTATGATTCCTATCTGCCGATCATCCGACAGGCCGGCGGCATCCCGCGGCTGTTGCGGCTCGAGCCACCGCATTGGCGGCTATCCGAGGAGATGCTTCGAGGCGCCTTCAATAACAAGACGAGGGCAGTGCTGTTCAACAATCCGCTGAACCCGGCCGCGGTGGTGTATCCGCGGGAGGATCTCGAATTGCTGGCGCGGTTCTGCCAGCAGTTCGACACGATCGCGATCTGCGACGAGGTCTGGGAGCACGTGATCTTCGACGGTCGCGAGCACATTCCGCTGATCACGATTCCCGGGATGCGTGACCGCACCATCAAGGTTGGCTCCGCCGGCAAAATTTTCGCGCTGACGGGTTGGAAGATCGGCTTTGTCTGCACCGCGCCGCCGTTGTTGCGGGTCGCCGCCAAAGTGCATCAGTTCCTGACATTCACGACCCCACCCAATCTCCAGGCAGCGGTGGCCTATGGTCTCGGCAAGCCCGCGGAATATTTCCACGACATGCGCAAGCAACTGGCGCGCAGCCGCGATCGCCTGACCACAGGGCTGGAGAGCCTCGGCTTCCCGGTACTGCGCTCGCAGGGCACCTATTTCCTCACCGTCGATCTGTCGCCGCTCGGTCTGAACGAAACCGATGAGACGTTCTGCAAGCGGATCGTGGCCGACTACAAGGTGGCTGCGATTCCGGTGTCGGCTTTCTACGAACAGGACGCCGTAACCTCGGTAGTGCGGTTCTGTTTTGCCAAAAGGGACGCCACGCTCGATACCGCGCTGGAGCGGCTATCGGATGCGGTGCATCGTCGTTGAGGGGGTGACGACAATGCGCCGCGCCCGCAGGCAGTTTGGATTTGTTGCAGCAATCGTCTGGACTTTCCTAGCCGCAGCGTTTTCCGCAAACGCGCAGCAGCGCACCGTCAATTTCTACAACTGGTCGAATTATATCGCGCCCGGGGTGCTGGAAGAGTTTACCAAGGAAACCGGCATCAAGGTAGTTTACGACACTTTCGACGCCAACGAGACGCTGGAGACACGGTTATTGGCCGGCAAATCCGGCTACGACGTCGTGGTCCCCACCGCCTATTTCCTCCAGCGCCAGATCACCGCGCATATATTCCAGAAACTCGACAAATCGAAACTGCCGAACCTGGCCAATGCCTGGCCCGTGGTGACCGAGCATCTCGCGACCTACGATCCCGGCAATACCTATGCCGTGAACTATATGTGGGGCACCACGGGCATCGGCTACAACGTCAAGGCGGTGCAGAAAATCCTCGGGCCCGACGCGAAGATTGATAGCTGGGACATGATCTTCAAGCCGGAGAATCTCGCCAAGTTCAAGGATTGCGGCGTCCACATGCTGGATTCCGCCGACGATATCTTTCCGGCGGCGCTGAGCTATCTCGGGCTCGATCCCAATTCCACCGCGCACGCAGATCTGGAGAAGGCCGCCGATCTCGTCGTCAAGATCAGGCCCTACGTTCGCAAGTTTCATTCGTCGGAATATCTGAGTGCCCTCGCCACCGGTGAGATTTGCCTTGTGGTGGGCTGGTCGGGCGACATCATGCAGGCGCGCAGCCGCGCCGCCGAAGCCAAGACCGGCGTCGAGATCGGTTACGCGATTCCGAAAGAGGGCGCACAAATGTTTTTCGACAATCTGGCGATTCCGGCCGACGCCGGCCATGTCGCGGAGGCATACGAGCTGATCAATTATCTTTATCGGCCCGAGGTTGCGGCCAGGAATTCGGATTTCCTGTCCTACGCCAACGGCAATCTGGCGAGCCAGAAACTGATCGATCCGAAAATCCTCAACGACAAGAACATCTATCCGGACGAGACGACGATGAAGAAGCTGTTCGTGGTCACGGCCCGTGACCCAGCCACCCAGCGCATCATCAACCGGCTGTGGACCCGGGTGAAGACCGGACGATAGATTCATTCGAAGCGGGCTTTAGTACCGGATTAACGGCAGCGCCTGGTAACTTGCTGCTCACGAAGGTATGTAAGCCACAATCGGATCAAACCGCTTGAAGCTTCATTACCTTCGACGGGGCGGGTGATGAAGGGTCTGGTGATGTCGACAACGTCCGCTGCCGGCACGAGGCGAGATTTTCTCTTTACAGCAACGGGTGCTGCAGCCGTTGTCGGTACGATAGCGGTTGCCATCCCGGTGGTCGATCAGATGGAACCGGATGCGTCGACCCTGGCGGCCGGTGGTCCTGTTGATTTTGATCTTGGCAAGCTTCAGCCGGGCCAGCAGGCGGTCGTGCGTTGGCGTTCCCGGCCCATATTCATCATCAATCGCACGGCGGCCGCAGTCAAAACGCTTCAGGATCCAAAATTGCTGAGCCGGCTGTCGGACGCCGACTCCAGCACCCGTCAGCAGCCACCTTATGCCGACAATTGGCATCGCTCGATAAAGCCGGAATACGGGGTGCTCGTGGGGATCTGCACGCATCTCGGATGCATTCCGTTGTTCTACCCCGACCCAAGTGCTAGCGTTCCTACCGCAGACTGGCCGGGCGGATATTTCTGCCCATGTCACGGCTCGAAGTACGATCTTGCCGGCCGGGTCTATAGCGGTGTGCCGGCTCCATATAATCTGCCGGTGCCGCCGCATCACCTGGTCAACGACAAGACCCTCCGCATCGGCGAAAATCCGCCGAACGTCATCTGGGATTTTTCATCGATTGTCCAGATTTGACGACATGCCTCTTGGGCGAGAGTTGCTATCGCCAGCGGCGATGCAGCCAGAGCCACTGATCCGGATATTCGCGGATCCAGTCCTCGACCACCGAAGTAATCGCCTGCATCGTGCCCTGAATATCGATCTCTCCGGCTGCGTCCCGTACCGGCTGCACTTCTTCGGATAGCTCGGCGCGGAAACGATTGCCTGGCAAGCGGATGATCCGCGCGCCATGGATCGGGCATTCGACGTGCCGCCGCAGCCGCGCCAGCGTCGGATTGGCCCTGGTCTTGCGTCCGAAGAATGTCACCTCGACGCCGCCAGTCCAATACTGGTCGACCAGCATGCCGACATGCTTGCCCCGTTCCAGTGCCTCGGCAAGCCGGAATGGGGCCTCGCGGCCGGCCGGAATTAGCTCCCCCATGTTGACCCGGCGCATTTCGTTGATGATGCGATCGGCGGCGGCGCTGTTGGGTCGGCGATACAGCACTGCAGAATCCACGCCATGCGCGGGCCCGGCGAGCGCCGGAAACTCCCAATTACCGAGATGGCTGGCGAAGACCAGCGCGGGCTTTCCGTCGTTTTTCAGCCGCGCGAACAATTCGTGCGTGCGCGGCGCGATCTCGATGCGGCTCTTCTCGGGATGCGCCGGATCGTAATCCCAAATGTGATCGATGTGAGCAAATTCGGCCCCGACGCGGCCGAGATTGTCCCAGACACCGGCAAGGATGGTTTCGATCTCCTGCGGCGTTTTTTCGGGGAAGGCGGCGGTCAAATTGGCGCGGCCGATCCGCTGCTCAGGCAAAAGGGGGCCGATCAGGCGGGCGATGCGGCCGAACAGGTTTGCCGTCTTGATGGGATCGAAATAACGCGTCGTGCGCAAGAGCGCGATGGTCAAGCCACCGACCGCGGTCTCACCAAGCCATTTGCCTGCGTCGCGCAGATGCACTCGGGTGCGTAGGAACAGGGGATGCATCAGAAGCAGCCAACAATGATCTTGCCGCCGGTCAGAGCGGCTCGCGCGTCAGGATCAGCGAGGCGTTCTGGCCGCCGAAACCGAACGAATTCGACATCACCGCGGTGACACGGGCGTCGCGCGCCTTGTTGGGCACGACGTCGAAGGAAATCGCCGGGTCGGGGACGTCGTAATTGATGGTCGGCGGAATCCGCTGGTGCTCGAGCGTCAGCAACGAGAACACGGCCTCGACCGCGCCCGCGGCCGACAGTGTGTGGCCGACCATCGACTTGTTGGAGGAGACTGGAACGCGGCTGGTTTGTTCGCCGAACACCGACGAGATGCCGAGATATTCCATCTTGTCGTTTTCCGGTGTGCCGGTGCCGTGCGCGTTGATGTAATCGATCCGCTCGGGGCCGATGCCGGCATCGGACAGCGCGTTGCGCACGCACCCGATGATGGGCTTGCCATCGGGGCTCGAGCGTGTGCGATGGAAGGAGTCTGCGAGTTCGCCGCAGCCGGCGAGCACGCCGAGGATAGCAGCGCCGCGGGCTTTAGCGCCCGCATAGCTTTCGAGTACCAGCGCGCCCGCGCCTTCGGCCATGACAAAACCATCGCGGTTCTTGGAAAATGGCCGTGCCGCCGATTGCGGCGCATCGTTCCGCATCGACAGCGCCGACAGTAGCGAGAAGCGGATCAAATTTTCCAGATTGACCGACCCGTCGGTCGCTACGCATAGCGCAGCGTCGGATTCGCCGCGGCGAATGGCTTCGACCCCGAGCTGGATCGCGCTGGCGCCGGAAGCGCACGCCGTCGAAAGCGAAATCGGCGAACCCTTGGTGCCGAAATTCTCGGCGAGATGGTCCGACACTGAACCGAACAGAAAACGCCGGTGATAGCTACGGTATTTTCCACCGCCGCTAACTCTGAGAAGGTCGTCGTAAGTGTAGTCGAGGATGCCTGTGTCGCGGCCAAGCTCCAGCCTGTTCGGCCATTCGATTTCGACCGGGGCGACCGCGAGGAACAGCGGCCCCGGAAAATCACCCTTGGTGCCGATCGCGGCCTGCGTTATGGCTTCCTCTGCGGCGGTCTCGGCCAGCTTTTGCGATAGATCGGGAGAGGAAAACGGCTCGACCTTCAGAAAATCGACCGTTCCGGCAATCGACGTTTTCAGTCCGTTAGTCGGAAAGCGCGTAATTGTCCGGATGCCGGATTCGCCGGCGGTGAGTTTCGCCCAATTGTCGGCTTTTCCGGCGCCGAGCGAGGTGACTACGCCCATGCCGGTGACGACGACGATCGGCCTGCCAAATTTATCGTGGGTTGCTGCCATCTGTCCCCCGCCGGTTTCGTGCCGCGCTCACTTGACCGCCTCGACCAAGGCCATGCCTTCGCTGCGCCAGTGGCCGGCTCCGGCCACCACAATCTGGCTCGGCGCTTTCGACATTTCAACCTCCAGCGCGGTCGGATCGTTGGGGGGAAACAACGCTCCGCGCGAGATCGAAAGTGCCGCAAGCGCCAGCCCCAGAATGAATTGCGCTTCCATGTTGTGGCCGAACGCGGTGCCGCTGGCCCTGATCGCGAAATCCGGATGCTGTCGCAGAAACGCCAGTTCCTCCGACGTGACGGGCTCCACGCCGGTCGCGCCGGTGATGATGGCGCCGTTATCGTCGAGCTTGCCGAGTTTCGACCACAGCGATTGCAATGACGCCGTAACCTCGCCCGGCGTTTTGCGGCGTGCCTGATCGGCCACCACATTGGTTAGCCGCGCAAAAGGCCTGGCACCCCGGGTCTGCGCATGCGCCCTGGATTCCATGACCAGAAAGGCGCCGACCGAGCCGAGCGCAAAACCTGGCTTGCCGCTGCGCGCCCAGACCGGCGCGAAGTGGTCCCTGAGGTTGAAATCGTCGAACTGGTAGAGCATCAGCATTTCTTTGCGCTCGGAGTTATGCGAGCCGCCGATCAGCGCGATGTCGCTCTGGCCGGCGGCGATACGCGCAAGCGCGATCCGGGCCGCGTCGACGCCCGCGCCTTCCTCGCCCATGAAGGTACGGGACGAGCCGGTCACCCCATGAACGATGGCGATATTTCCGGCGAGCAGATTCGAGAGCTGGGCGAGAAACAGTGTCGGCCGCAAATCGCTCATCAGACGTTCGTTGAGGAAGCCGGGCGCGAAATTGTTCTTGGCGGCGGCCTGCATGATGGCGGTGTCGACCGCCAGATCGCGCTCGCCGCCGCCGGCGGCGACGATCATGTCCATTCGCGCCAGGATTTCGTTGTTGCCCTTGATCCCGGCCGAGTCCAGCGCCAGCCCGGCGGTATACGTACCGATCCGCTGCCAGGCTTCCATCTGGCGCTGGTCGCCCTTTTTTGGAATCTGGATATCGAAATTGACCGGCGCCCAGGGATGCACCACATAAGGTGCGAAATTCTTTTCGTCGACATTGATGCGCCGCTGGCTGAGCGCGTCCCAGGTCGTGTCCAGCCCCTCGCCGAGCGAGGTCGCAAGGCCGATGCCCGTGATCCAGACTTCGGTCGATCCCGGCTTGGAAGATTTCGTCTCAGTCATGGCTCACGGCCTGCTGCGGAAAACCGATACGCGTGGCCATCGCCTCCATGTGTCCTCGCAACTCGGGATTTGGGAACGGTATGACGCCGAAGGTGATCGTGGCGTTGCTCCTCAATTCACCGCTGACCCGGATCTTGGCTTCGGTGACCGCATAGCCCGAGCCCTCGTGTACGACGCGAACATTGATCGTCAGCAAATCGCCGGGAGTGACGAAACTGCGCATTTTGGCTTCCTTGACCGAAGCCAGGAACGGCATGCGTTCGAATTTCGTCAGCGCGATCAGCAACCAGCCGGAGCTTTGTGCCATCGCTTCGATCAGGAGCACACCGGGCATCAGCGGATAGCCGGGAAAATGTCCCTCGAAAATGGTGTTCTGCTTGGGAACCTGGGCTTCGACCGTGATCGTGCGTTCGCCGAGATCAAGGTCGACGATGCGGTCAACGAGCTGGAAATATTCAAGATGCATGACGCGCGATTAAGCGCCCGCGCTTTTGGCGGCAACCAGTTCGTCGATGCGCGCGCAGAGATTTTTCAGGACGAAATACTGTTCGGTGGTGGCTTTGCCGTCGTTGACTTCCTGCGTCCACTTTTCCAGCGGCAGCTTGATTCCGAACGCCTTGTCGATGGCAAACGCAATGTCGAGAAAATCCAGGCTGTCGATGCCCAGATCATCGATAGCGTGGCTCTCCGGCGTGATCGTGTCGCGCGGTATGTCGCAAGTTTCAGCGATAATCGTGGCGACCTGATCGAATGTGGATGACATTACTAAGCCTTTGATAATTGATGGTAATTTTTACAATGGCGCAGCGGCCGGGCGTTGCTCCCCGTATTGCCCGATCCCTCCCGCGGGAATCGACTGCCCGTATATCGGAGGCCCGCCCCGAGTTCAATGGAGGCGGTCATACTGTGGTGGTTGCACGGGCCCGGTGGTCTGGGCTGAGGACAGAAACCCCGGGGTCTGGCCTGAAAACGGCTAGCTGGCAGGGGTTGTGATATGAACGCAGTCGCGCCGTCCCATCAGCACGCAATCCTGAGTCCGGCGCAGATCTGCGATGCTCATGGCAAGCCATATTCCGATCGCGGTCAGCGCCACGGTAAACGCAAAGGCCGCGATGTTTGCCAGCATGCGATGGCGGAAATCGTCCGGCTCATCTCTTGGCCGCTCATAGCGGGACAGATCGTTGGGCTCGCGCGAGGAACTGTCTTGGCGGGGCTGTGCGTTCAGGTCCCACCGCCGACCCGGCGCGAGCTCCGGGTTACGTGGTCGAAACTGGAGCACCTGATGCTCCTCGTCCGATGCAATGGGCCGCTGGATCTTCACTGCCGTCAATTCCGTGACACCCTAGTTAAGTTAGCACGGTCGCGCGGTGTCGCCCAGAAAATGTTGATGTGTGCGCAAGCGAGATTTAGTCCGCAATGGTTTGGTGGAACATGCCGTAGTCGACCCTGAGCCGGCCGTCCTCCGTGGTGCCGAGAATTTCGGCATAACGATGGCCAAAGCGAATCTCCGGATGATCATAGGATTTTCGGGCATGGACGGTTTGCGCTGCAACAACGTCATAGCCCGACACCACCACCACGAGCGAAACGTTCGCCGCCGCCAGTCCGTCGGCGTCAAGGCCGTAAAGCGGGCTTTCATCATCGAGGATGTGGAACAGCGTCCAGCTCAGCGCCAGCGCCGGACTTTCGTTCCGTAACAGCGCCAACTCGTGGAAGCGCCGGAACGATCGGCCTTCCATGCTCACCCTGTCCTTGAACACCCAAAGCCTGGCGGTGGCATTGCTGATGATGTTGTGCCGCTCATTGGCCAGACGAAGCATCAGGGTCGGCTTGCCCTCGTGGTCCGAAATGACCGGGTTGTCGGCGAACAATAGCCGCGCGTTCGGCCGCGAGAAGCGGGCAAAGATCAGCCCCGTCATCAATGACATCGAGAAGATGCCTGTGAAAAGCTCGACTGCAGCGATGAAGTGGCCGTAGTGGGTCTGCGGATGCATGTCGCCATAGCCGGCCGTCGAAAGCGTCTCGATGCTGAAATAGAGGTAGTCGATATAAGCGCCGTCGGGCACGCTGGAGATCGGCTGATTTCCGATCCAGTAAAACGCGGCAAAGACCGCGTTGAAGACGATGAACACGAGGGCCGCGCCGCCGATAAAGGCAGGCCATGACGCCGTCATGCAGCGATGACTGATGTCGGTCCAGAAGCTTAAGTACAGACCCTCGGTGATGATTTCACGGCCGCCAATCGGACCACACGCGGCTTTGATGTCGGCTCGCTTTGGTTTTTGAATATCTTAGGAATCTTGAGGCGCTCCCAGGCGGAAAGGCATTTGATCGCTTGCGCCATCATGACATAATCGCCTGGTTGTTAGCGAGATTTTTGCTTTGTCATAATAAGGGGCACAAGTCATGGCGAACACGCGCGAACCGATCCTTCGGCCCGTTGCCATTCTCTCGCTGCGTCCAACCCAGATGACGGTCGGCATGCGGGAGGTCAAGGAAAAGCGCAAACGGTGGCGTGAACAGAAATCGAAGAAGCAAGGCGAGCTCCTCGGCAAGCACATGATTCCGGTGGTGCTCGGCCCGGACAAGAGCCATTATGTGGTCGATCACCACCATCTGGCGCGCGCGCTTCACGACGAGGGCGTCGAGGACGTCCTGATCACTGTGATCGGCGATCTTACGATGGTCGAACCCGATGCGTTCTGGGGCGTGATGGATAACAAGCACTGGGTTTATCCCTATGATGCCAAGGGGCAACGCCGGCACTTCGACGAACTTCCGAAATCGGTCACCAAACTCAAGGACGATCCGTTCCGCAGCCTTGCCGGCGAACTGCGTCGCATTGGCGGCTTCGCCAAGGACACCACGCCGTTCAGCGAATTCCTGTGGGCGGATTTCCTGCGCCGGAGAATGTCCCGCAAGGGCGTCGATGAAAATTTCGACACGGCGCTCGAGACGGCGCTCGCTTTGGGTAAAAGCAAAGACGCGGTCTATCTGCCGGGCTGGTGCGGACCGGCATCAGACGATTAGCGGCGGGCAACACCGGGTCGTCTATTTCGGCAGCCGACCCAGCATATAGAATTCGTCGTTGGGGCGCATGGCAGTGACGTTCGCCATTCGGTTCGATAGCGCAAAGAACGCCGCGATCGCGGCGATGTCCCAGATGTCGTCGTTTGAGAAGCCGTGACCGGCGAGTTCGACAAAATCCTGTTCGGAGATCCTGCCGGCCTCGAGGCTGACCTTCATGGCGAAGTCGAGCATCGCGCGCTGGCGCGGCGTGATGTCGGCCTTGCGATAGTTGACGGCGATCTGATCGGCGATCAACGGGTTCTTGGCCCGTATCCGCAGGATCGCGCCGTGCGCGATCACGCAATACTGACACTGATTGGCGCCGGAGGTGGCCACCACGATCATTTCGCGTTCGGCCTTGGTCAGGCCGCCGTTCTTATCCATCAGGGCGTCGTGATAGGCAAAGAATGCGCGAAATTCATCCGGCCGATAAGCCAGGGTCAGGAACACATTGGGGACGAAACCGGACTTCTCCTGCACGGCCAAAAGCCGGCCGCGGATATCCTCGGGGAGTTGATCGATCGCGGGTGTGGGAAAGCGCTGGGCGGTCTGGGTCATGGTAAAAATTCCGGCTCGTAACCGCGTGATACGGACGCCGGCAATCATAGTCGATGGCGGTAGCTCTCGCCAAGCATGTCCGGGTGCGGCGGCCGGTATGGCAGCGGCGGCTCAGCGCAGCGGCTTTTTCAACAGCGAGAAGCGGTCGTGGTCGAGGCCCATCGATGGCTGCAGCATCGGCGCTTCCGCGACGCGCGCCGCTGGCCGCTCATTGATGCCGGGATCGTTGGGAACATCGCGTTGCGATGTGACGCCGCGCCAGCGTTCGAGTACAGCGCCGACGAAGTGCATATCGTGGCCGGCGGCGACCGATGGCACAGTCGAGATGGTGGCCTCACTGCGCGGCAGCTGGTGCGCCGGGACCTCATTGAAGCGCAGCCGGGTCGGCAATGCGACGCCTTCGCCGAATGCCAGGACCTCGCGGGTGCCGAGCGAGGGCACGAACGACAGCAGATTCGCGGCCGCGTCCGAAACTGCCGAGCGCATCAGCGCCTGGTCGCGCTCGTTGGCAAGCCGCATCGCGAATAGCGTGTTGCACTGGGAGATGATGGTCGCGTCGAGTTCGGCCGGGCGCTGGGTGACCAGGCCCAGATAGACGCCGTATTTGCGGCCTTCCTTGGCGATACGGGAAACCGCCTTGCGGGTCGGCCCGAAACCGATAGTGCGGTCGGCGGAGGCGTAGCGATGCGCTTCCTCGCAGACGAACAACAGCGGCGACACGCCGTCGCTCCATAATCCGAAATCGAACGCCATGCGACACAGTACCGAAACCACGGAGTCGACGACCTCGGCGGGAAAGCCGGCAAGCTGCATGACGGTCATCGGCTTGCCGTTGGCGGGCAGGCGGAACAGATGGCTGATGACTTCGGCCATGGTGTCGCCGCCGACATTGGCGTTATCGAACATGAAGGTGTAGCGCGGATCGTGGCGCACGGTTTCAATGCGAGAGATCAGCTTGTGATAGATGATGCGCGAGGAGCGGTTCTCGAGCTTGCCCATGCGGTCGTCGATCAGCGAGATCAGGTCGACCAGGCGGTAGGGCACCGGCGCATCGACGGTATAGCCGATCGTCTTGGTATCGATGCGCTTCAGCCCGACGCGGTCGGCGTTTTGGTATTGCGTATAGATGCCCTTGGCCATCGGAATGACTTCGGTGAGGATGTCGAGTTCCTCGGGAACGCCGGGCCGGCCGCCGAACAGGACGTCGACGATCTCCTCGAAATTGAACAGCCAGAACGGCAGTTTCAGATTGCGCGGGTTGAGGACCAGCGCGCGGTCGCCGAAGCAGCGGCCGTACTCGTTGTGGACGTCGAGCAGGAAGATGCGCAGGTTCGGCCGCGCCTTGAGAATTTCGTTCACGAGCAGCGACACGCCGGTCGATTTGCCGACGCCGGTTGAGCCGAGTACCGCGAAATGCTTGGACAGCATCTCCTCGATATCGACATAGGCGATGACGGACGGGTCCTGCTGCAAGGTGCCAATATTGATCTGGTCCGATCCGCTTGGCGCATAGACCGTGCGCAGTTCCTGATGGTTGATGAGGTCGACGGCATCGCCGATGGTCGGGTAATTGGTGACGCCGCGCTGGAATTTCTGGCGGTCCGACGGTCCCAGGATCTCGCCGAGCAGGTCGACGGACGCGCTGGCGATGTAGGCGTCCGAGATCGGCGGGTTTTCACACGAAACTTCGGTGATCATCGCGACGATGGTCGAATTCGTGCAGCGGATGCTGACAAAGCGGCCGACCGTGGCCCTGATCTCGGAGACGGCCATCCCGCCCGTCGCCAGAAGTCCGATGCGGGCGAGGGATCCGCGCACCAGAATCACGCGTCCAAAGGGTGTCACTGCTACAAAACCTGTCGTTTGCCGGCAATTGCTTTGGCCCGAACTATGTGGGGTTCGGCTGGAGAAACGGTTAAACCGACAAAGTTTCGTTCTGCTAAAATCTGCGACATCTCGCCCGGCTATTATCGCCGCCCGCGCTCCCGGCAGCCTGGTTGCGGAATATTGTTGGAAAATCGATGCGTTGCGGCGGGCGCTTGACCCGGGCGCATCAGTTTCGGCTTAACCACCGGTTAACCAGTTTCTGCGGCGAGCAACCGCGAGGCGCGTTGAGCACGGCGTCACCGCGCTTCAGGGTGATCGAAAATCGCTTCAGTCCGGCAGAATATCGACATTGCACATTGACCGATATCGGGTTCGCGCCCAGAGTGGGCCGAGAGGTCGTTGGGGGAATACCATGTGCCTGAAATGTCGTGCCAGTGAAGCCTTTGCGGTCAAGGCAACTTCCAGGCGCAATTTTCTTCGATCTGTCGGCGGCGCCGCCGCCGGTTTCGCGCTCACGCCATCGGTGTTCGCCAAGGGCAACAAGGCATCGCCCAAACCGCAGAACGACGTTCCTCCGGATGCTGCGCTGCAGCGGCTGATGAAAGGCAATGACAGGTACGTCGCGGGCGTGACGCGGCGGCATGATTTCAAGACCGAACGCGAGGCACTGGTCGGCGGGCAGAATCCTTATGCGGGTATTCTGGGCTGCGCCGACTCGCGCATCGCGCCCGAATACGCGTTCGACACCGGCAGGGGCGATCTGTTCGTTTGCCGGGTCGCCGGCAATTTCGCCAATGACGACACGATCGCAAGCCTGGAATATGCCTCGGCCATCCTCAACACGCCGCTGTTTCTGGTGCTCGGCCACGAAGCCTGCGGCGCGGTGAGCGCAACGATCAAATCGCTCAAGGACAACACCACTTTGCCGGGTCATCTGCCATCCCTGGTCAGCAATCTGGCTCCGGCCGTGAATGCCACCAAGGATCAGCCCGGCGATCCGCTCGCGAATGCGACCAGGCGAAACGTGATCGACAATGTCGCCAAACTGAAATCGGCAACACCGATCCTCAGCGCCGCGGTGGAGCAGGGCAAGCTGAAGATCGTCGGCGGCATCTATCGCCTCGGCGACGGTAAGGTCGAACTGATCGGATAGCGTTGTTCGACGTCGAACAAGAGTTCCGGCTCGCTTATTCGCGCGATCATTCGGCTGCGCCCGGACGTTTTCATCATGGTTGCAAAAAATCCGTGACAACAGCCGTGCCCTGCGATATGTAGCGCGCCATGATCAAGGCCGCGAACCTGTTTTCCTGGTTTTACTATTTCCAAAGCCCCCGGCGGCGGAAGGAACGCGTTTGATCTGAATTTCAAGCCCATCGTGTTCAACCAGCTGCCAGTTTCCTGGCGGCTTTTTTTGTCGCCAGCAGACTCCGCCATCCAAGGAGACTTCTCGTGACACTTTCGACCGACGACATCCGTATCCGAGAGATCAAGGCGCTGATTACGCCGAGGCGCGTGATCAGCGAATTCCCGCAGACACAGGCATCCTCGGCAATAGTCGCCAATTCCCGTACAGCGTTAAGCGACATCTTGCATCATGCCGACGATCGCCTGGCTGTCGTCGTCGGCCCTTGCTCGATCCGCTGGCCGCGATGGATTATGCCGAGCGCCTGCGTGCCGTGCGGGACCGTCTGTCGGGCGAACTCGAGATCGTGATGCGGGTCTACTTTGCCAAGCCGCGTACCACGATCGGGTGGAAGGGCTTGATCAACGATCCCGATCTCGACGGCAGCTTCAACATCGATGACGGTCTTCGGATCGCAAGGAAGCTGTTATTGGATGTCAATCAGCTTGGCGTTCCCGTCGGCTCCGAGTTCCTGGATATCGTGGCTCCGCAATATCTGTCCGACTTGGTTGCCTGGGGCGCGATCGGCGCGCGCACCACCGAAAGCCAGGTCCATCGCGAGCTGGCGTCCGGATTGTCCTGTCCGGTCGGCTTCAAGAACGGCACCGACGGCAAGGTCAGGATCGCCGTCGATGCGGTGAAGGCGGCAGCGCAACCGCATCATTTCATGGCCGTCACCAAGGACGGCCAATCCGCGATTGCCTCGACATCGGGCAATGGCGATTGCCACATCATCCTTCGCGGCGGATACGCGCCGAATTACCAGCCCGCGGACGTCGAAGCGGCCTGCCGCGCGCTGGAGGCCGCCGGGCTGGAGCGCTGCGTCATGATCGACGCAAGCCATGCCAACAGCGGTTATGACCCTGCCAATCAGCCGATTGTCGTCGACGCCGTTACCGAGCAGGTCGCCGCTGGAAATCACTGTATCATCGGCATGATGATCGAAAGCAATCTGGTCGGAGGCCGGCAGACGCATGTGCCGGGCCGGCCGCTTTGCTACGGCCAGAGCATCACCGACGGCTGCATCAACTGGGAGACGACCGTGAAGGCGCTGGAGACGCTGGCCGGCGCGGTAACGCTGCGCCGGCGAACGGCACGGCCGGCCTGGCGTGTCGTTGCATGATGCGGGTTCGGCAGGCGACGAGGCGGTCAGGTTGTCTTTTATGTACCGGTCCATGGCTCAAACAGTGGCGCCCGAGGCGGCTATGATCACCGGCATGGCCTACAGGCTCTATATGGCCGGCTCGTGCACCAGATCCATTTCAACGCCGCGGATCAGCAAGACCATATAGGTCAGAAGAATCGCGTTGAATCCGACAAGGCAGACCACGTCGAATTCGCACCATTTGCCGACCAGGAACCTGACGGAGAAGATCCCGATGATGAAAGCGGTGGTGACCGCGGCAACAAGCAGCACTATCCGATAGATTGACACGACCTCATCCTCTGAGCCCGAGGGACCATTCCCTCGATGACGATGAGATGCAGGATGACCGCGGTGCGTTCATTGACGAAGTGATCTGCGTCACAATCGAAAAGCTGGCCGTTGAACCCATATCGATCAAAGCCGCAATGGTTTGTTGCGGCTTGCCTCGGAACATACGGAAATTTTTAATCCGCTTTTAATTGTGCGGGTGCACGCTGCCGCTTTCTCTCATCCAGATCTGCAGCATGCTCGAATTTGACACCAATACGCTGGCTTTCATGACCGCCGCGCTTGAGCAATCAAGCAAGAAGCTTCGGAAAGACAGTCCCGAAGCCAGGAAGTTCATCGCCAACAGGCTGACCGCGTGCGCCAGGGCCGGGGGAAAATCCATGGCCGTCTTTTACGAAGCGGGAGAGATGGCCGTGGATGAACTGGATTCCAGCACCATAGCGCGGTGGTGGAGGCGTGTGCTGAAATTGGTGGGTGTAGGCAATAGCTGGCAGGGCCAAGATTAGATGTTCCAAGCGCAACGTTTGGCGAGTGAGCGGCGCGCCTTCGTGACGGATTTCAGAAGCAGTGTCCCGGTTGCATGAGGCGACAGCGCGTCAGGCGACGAGAACGTGCACAAGGCCATGCGCGCAGCCAACAGGCTTCGGATTTCATTCGCGTTCAAACGGCGGCGGTTGCCAAGACCTCGGTGCATAAGCTCGAAGATGCGATACATGCGCAGATAGGCTGGCACAGATGAATGATGGGAATTGAGTTCGCGCTTGGCGTAATACTTATAGCGGTGCATGTCTTCCACGAGGAACCGAGCGATGCCGTAGTGATCCTCGTGATTGGCATCGAAACCTTCAAAGCGCACATTCGTTCCAAAGGGTTCCGCTTCAATTGCAACGCGTTTCTTGTCGGCCTCTGAGAGATCTGCGTAGGCTTCCTCGATGGACATCCACATATCGAGAATATCTGCGGTCTGCTTCACAGCGGGCGGGTCGTCCTCCGGCTCAAACGGAATGCTTTGATACTGCCAATTGATGGCCCACAGCTTGTCCCTGTTGATAGCCTCGGAGACAAAAGCCCCATCAATTTCGCCATTGACGTTCAAGGCTTTTTGCAGGTCGGCTAGCATCAAAATAATCAGTTTCTCGCCGTCGCTGAGTTTCATCCGATCCTCCCAGCATTGACTCTGATCCGCCCAGCATTGACGGAGTGTAGTTCACGCGAGTTTCGACCGTGAAGGCCTACCATAGGCTGACCCAGAAACTTGTTCAGCGGATGCACTGCAAGTTCAGGCGCGCCAAGGACGGTGACCTACGACCGATCTCGATAAGTCCCGATCAAGGTTCCGATGGTCGAAGACACGCAATAAACCATTGCTATTCCAGCGAGTGGCCAAACAATTAAAGAGAGGCCAGACGGATCTTCTGCTCCTGCTAACCAATGCATGCCGACCAGAGCGGTCAGGGTTGCGAAGAGTAAGACGCTCAAAGATACGAACTTTATACATGAAACGGAGGCCGGAACGCGTCGCGCCGAATGAGCTGCGCCCCACGCGACGATAGCTGCGAACGTGATCAAGAAAGCCAAACCAATCATGGGCGAAGCGTACACGGCTAACTCGCAATATACGACTGGCTTTGCGAATGGAAGTTGCCATCGTTAATTTAGCCACAAAGGATTTCTTGAATTAATCCCGAGCAGCCCGCAACCGGCGGGCTTTAGAGATGAGGTCTGATACGACCGCGAATCGACGAACCTCGCTCGACTAAGTTCATGCAGACGTGGGGACGCTAATTATGGAAGAAACCAATTGGTATGTCGTGCGCAAGGGCCGAAAGATGGGCCCGATGTCGCGCAGCCAACTCGATCAACTTTACAAGTCAGATAATCTTCAGCGAAATGACGATTTGTTTTCTTCTGATGTAGGTGAATGGACGAAAGCATCAAAACTTTATCCATTTACCCCGCCACCGCCTGCTGTCGAGCAGTTGATTTCAGCGACGGATTCGAGTCCCGGCACTCTCCGCGCGGCAGGAAAAGTCGCCTCGGAAGGAGAACATCAGGAAACCACGGCACTGCACCTCGTACTTGCATGGGGCTTTGTCGGCATCCCGCTCGTATTCGGCGTAGTGCAGACCCTCATCAATTCGATGAAGCTGTTCCAATAGGTAGAAGCTCGATACTCGACTTAAATTGAAACGGTTGAGCGAAGAGGCTCAATAACGACCTTTACGCTCGGTCATTTCGCGCCACGCCGCTTCGCAAGCCCCAAAGCATCAGACATGACGCCGCTATTATTGCCAAGCCAATGACGATGAACCCTGCCGTAACGACTGCTTCCAAGCGCTATGGCCGACGCCAGTTATGGGTGAGAGTGCGGCCGTGCCAAGGACAGCTGCCAGCGTGGTCACCGGCCAGTTGCCATATGTTCTCCAACCAGAACGGCCGCGAGAACGCGAAGGCACCGTCGCCTAGCGGTCATTTGATTGCCTGTTTGAAATTCAGAGAAGGGACAACGCTGTGTTCGGGCACGTGCGTTTTGATGGAGTACCGAAGTCTCAAGGATGACCCGGGCGCTTTGCCAATTCCGCGAATGGCTGGGGAACTAGGATTCGAACCTAGACAAACAGAGTCAGAGTCTGTTGTGCTACCGTTACACCATTCCCCAAAAATTATTTATGTAAATCAATACCTTATATTGTTCACATAAAGTGCCCAGAGAGGATCGACATCTCCACCAGGCTGGCCCGTTCTACTCGTTCCGTCCGGGCCTTGGCAAGCGCGCGGGCGTGGTTGGTGCACGCGCGTTCGGAAGGTGCGACCGAGGGCGCGGTCGTCAGGGATCGATGAGCGTGAGCCCGAGGAACCGGATTTCCGACCGATCCCGATCCACGCGTTTCTGCGATTCCCGGAAGCTTCCTTCGGCGAGCCGACATGTTTGACTTTCCTCAACTCGGTATGGCGAAGCATCGTCCATGTCGGCATCAATCGATCCGGCGCAGGCGAGCGGCGTCGCGCATTGTCCGCGGCCACGGTCCCAACTTGCCCACCCGGAAGCGGCATGCGATGTTGCGCTGATAACAAGGGCATCGGTCGACGACGTCAAACGTCCCGGTTCAAGGCCCGGCATCAGGGTGGAATGTTTTCTGAGACAATCAACATGGGTTTCAAGCGTGTCGTCGGGCTGCTTTGTGCCGCCTCGCTTTCGTTTGTGCTGGCGAGCGCGGCGTCCGCGCAGGATAAAACCGTCAAGATCGGTGCGGTGTTTCCGCTGAGCGGTAATGCCGCCAGCGCCGGTGTTCATGCCAAGGCGGCGATCGAGACCGCGATGGACATCATCAACAACGCCCATCCCGAACTCGGCAATTTCCCGCTGGCAAAGAACGCAGGGCTCGCCGGTCTCGGGGGCGCCAAGGTCGAGGTGGTTTTCGCCGACAACCAGGGCAGCCCCGCGATCGGGCAGAACCAGACGCTGCGCCTGATCACCGAGGAAAAGGTGGTTGCGCTGACCGGCGCCTATCAGTCGGGCATCACACTGACCGCAAGCGCAATCGCCGAGAAGTACGGCATTCCCTTTGTCAACGGCGAGTCCGTTGCCGCCAATCTTACCGAACGCGGTTTCAAATGGTTCTTTCGCACCACGCCGATCGCGTCTGATTTCGCCAAGGTCTATTTCGACTTTCTCACCGACATGAAGACGGCGGGCGCCAAGACCGATAATATCGCGCTGGTGCACGACACCACAGAGTATGGCACCTCGGTCGCCAGCGTGATCACCAGCGCTTTCAAGGAAAAGGGGGTGACTATCGCGGAAGACATCTCCTACGCCTTCAATGCCACCGACGTGCAGAGCCAGGTGCTGCAGCTCAAGGAGAAAAAGCCTGATGTCGTGATCATGATCGCCTACACGTCCGATGCGATCCTGTATTCCAAGACCATGCAGGCGCTGGACTACAAGCCGCCGATGATCATCGCCGACGATTCCGGCTACTCCGATCCGTCCTTCATCAAGTCGGTTGGCAAGATCACCCAGGGCGTGTTCAACCGCTCGTCATGGAACGTCGGCCCTCCGGGCTCGCCGACCGCGATCATCGCCGACATGTACAAGAAGAGCGGCGACGACATGGACGACACCGCGGGAAGGCAGATGCAGGCCTTCTTCGTGCTCTGCGATGCGATCGACCGCGCCGGCTCGACCGATCCCGCCAAGATTCAGGCGGCGTTGAAGGCCACCGACCTGAAACCCGATCAGCTCATGATGGGCTACAAGGGCATCAAGTTCGACGAAAAGGGGCAGAACATCCTGGCGTCCGGCGTCATGATCCAGCTACAGGACGGCGAGCACTATGTCAGCGTCTGGCCGAAGGCTACGGCCGAGAAGGCGCCGGTCATGCCCTTCAAGGGCTGGTGAGAAACTGAAAGAGGGGCGGGGGAATATCGCGTCCGCGCTGTTTTTCAGCTTGCTAGCGCCGTCGTTCGCGGAAGATCAGATGACGTTGGCGGTCGACCGCCGAAAATAACTGCAGAAAAGACGGCGGCTTCATGTCTTCGATTCTCGTGCAGGTCATCGTCGGCGGTCTGGCGCTGGCCGTCGTTGAGTCGATGTACGAGACATTCGGGCGCCTGCACCGGGAAGGGCTGACCATTTTGCTCGCGGAACAGTCGATCGAACTGGCATTGGAAGTCTCGGATTTCGCCACGGTGCTGCAGGTCGGCAAGAGCCTCCTGTCCGGCATTGCATCCGCGCTTGCCAACGATCCGCAGGTGCAGAGGGTCTATCTCGGCACGGGGTGATGGTTGATAGAGCGGATTAGCGATCTATTCGGCGGCTTGCTTGATCGTGCCGTGCCCGTCGGCTTGCCGATCCCGATCGGAACCAGGAGAGCGTCCCCAGCCCGCGAACGCGTTCGACAATTTATCGAGGTAGAGATAGACCACCGGGGTCGTGAACAACGTGAGCGCCTGGCTGACAAGCAGGCCGCCGACCATCGCATAGCCGAGCGGCTGGCGGATTTCCGAACCGGTGCCGGTGCCGAGCATCAGCGGCACGCCGCCCAGCATCGCCGCCATCGTCGTCATCATGATCGGCCGGAAGCGCAGCAGCGCCGCCTTGCGGATCGATTGCTCCGGCGACAGATGCTCGTCGCGTTCCGCCGAGATCGCAAAGTCGACCATCATGATGCCGTTCTTCTTGACGATGCCGATCAGCAGGATGATGGCGATCAACGCGATCAGGCTGAAGTCGTAGCCAAACGCCATCAGGATCGCCAGCGCGCCGACGCCGGCCGAGGGCAACGTCGACAGGATCGTCAGCGGATGGATATAGCTCTCGTAGAGAATGCCGAGGATCAGGTAGACCACCACCAGCGCCGCCATGATCAACAGCGGCACGGTGCCGAGCGATTGCTGAAACGCTTGCGCGGTGCCCTGGAAGCTCGAGTTCAGCGTGGCGGGCGCGCCGAGTTCGACCATGGCCTTTTGCACCGCGGCCGTCGCCTGTCCCAGCGCCACGCCCTGGCCGAGGTTGAAGCTGATGGTGATCGCCGGGAACTGACCCTGGTGGCTGATCGAGAGCGAGCGCACCGGCACGCTGGTCCAGGTCGCGAACGTCGCCAATGGCACCTGCTCACCGGTCAGCGGCGACTTGATATAGAGCTTGTTGAGGGTATCGAGGCTGCCCTGCAGTTCAGGTAGGATTTCCAGAATCACGTGATAGCTGTTGAGCTGGGTGAAGTATTGCGTGACCTGGCGCTGGCCGAAGGCGTCATACAGCGTATCGTCGATCAATTGCGGCTGGATGCCATAGCGTGCGGCGGTGTCGCGGTTGATCTTGAGCTGCAGCGTGGTGCCGGAGCTTTGCTGGTCGGTCGCGACGTCACGCAGTTCTGGCAGCGTCTGCATCTTGGCCAGGATCTTCGGCGCCCACTCGTTCAGCTCGTCCAGATTGGCGTCCTGCAGCGTGAACTCGAACTGCGTTCGCGTCGGACGGCCGCCAAGCCGGACATCCTGCGCGGCCTGCATGTATAGCCGCGCACCCTCGACCTTTTCGAGCTTCGGGCGTAGCCGGGCGATGATCTGCTGGGCGCTTGCCGCGCGTTCACTGCGCGGTTTCAGCGTAATGTACAGGTTGCCGTTGTTACCGGCCCTACCGTTGCCGCCGATCGCCATCGCCACGCTGGCGACGTCGGGATCGGCCAGCACGATCCCGCCCAGCGCCTGCTGCCGCTGTTCCATCGCGGCAAAGGAAATGTCCTGCGCGGCTTCCGACGTGGCGGTGATCAGGCCGACGTCCTGTTGCGGGAAGAAGCCCTTCGGAATCACGACGAACAGGTAAACCGACAGCGCCAGCGTTGCGAAGAAAATCGTCAGCGTTGTCAGCCGCCAGCGCAATGCGAGATCAAGCCCCTTTTCGTAACCGCGCAGCATCGCATCGAAAGCGCGCTCGCTCCATTGGTAGAATTTGCCGTGCCTGGTCTCGCCATGCGCGCCCAGGAAGCGAGACGCCATCATGGGCGTCAGCGTCAGCGAAACCACCATCGAGACGAAAATCGTCATGGTCAGGGTCACGGCGAATTCACGGAATAGCCGGCCGATGATGCCGCCCATCAGCAACAACGGAATCAGCACCGCGACCAGCGAAACGCTGATCGACAGGATGGTAAAGCCGATTTCGCTGGCGCCCTTGAACGCCGCGGCCAGCGGCTTGGCGCCTTCCTCGATGTAGCGCGAGATGTTTTCCAGCATCACGATGGCATCGTCGACCACGAAACCGACGGCGATGGTCAAGGCCATCAGCGACAGATTGTCGAGCGTATAGCCGAATATCCACATCAGCGCGCAGGCGCCGAGCAGCGCCAACGGCACCGTGACGGCCGGGATCACCGTCGCCCAGAAACTGCGCAGGAATATGAAGATGACCATGACGACCAGCGCGATGGTCAGGAGCAGCGTGAACTGGACGTCCTCGACCGCGGCGCGGATGGTCTGGGTGCGATCGCTGATGACGTCGATCTTGATCGCCGGCGGGATCGCGGCGACCAGCCGCGGCAGCAGCGACTTGATCTTGTCGACGGTGTCGATGACGTTGGCGCCGGGCTGTTTGTAGATGATGAGAAACACGCCGCGTTTGCCGTTGGCCCATGCCGCCTGCTTGGCGTCTTCCGGTCCCGTGACGGCCCGGCCTATATCGCGGATTCGCAACGGCCCGCCGTTGCGATAGGCCACGATAACGTCGTTCCAGTCCTTGGAATCCAATAGCTGGTCGTTGGCGTAGATGGTGTAGGCGCGCGTATCGCCGTCGATATTGCCCTTCGGGCTGTCGACGGTGGTGATCGCAATCTGGCTGCGCACATCTTCCAGCGACAGGCCCTTGGCGACCAGTTTCGCCGGATCGACCTGGACCCGGATCGACGGCTTTTGCTGGCCGCCGATCGTGACCTGGGCGACGCCGGAAATCTGGCTGATCTGCTGGGCAAGCTGCGCGTCGACCGCATCGCTGACCGTGGTCAGCGGCAGCGAATCCGAGGTCGCCGACAGCAGCAGTATTGGCGAGTCCGCCGGGTTGACCTTGCGGTAGGTCGGCGGCGAGGGCAGGTTCTTCGGCAGCTGGCCGCTGGCGGCATTGATCGCGCCCTGCACGTCATTGGCGGCACCGTCGATGCTGCGGTTGAGATCGAACTGGATCGTGATGGCGGCGGTTCCCAGATAGCTGGTCGAGGTCATCTGTGCGATGCCGGGAATTTGCGCGAATTGCCGCTCCAGCGGCTGCGCCACCGAGGACGCCATGGTCTCCGGGCTGCCTCCCGGCAAGGTCGCAGTGATCTGGATGGTCGGAAAGTCGACCTGGGGCAGCGGCGCGACCGGAAGCAGCGGATAGGCCACCAGGCCGACAAAAAGGATGCCGGCCATCAGCAGCGAGGTGCCGATCGGATAGCGAATAAACGGCGCCGAAATGCCGCCGTTCATTCCGGGCTGACCTTGGATTGCGCCGCATCCGAGCTTGCCACGGCGGTGCTGACCAGCGCGCCGGGCGAGACCTTGTACTGGCCGGCCGTGATCACCTGCTGTCCGGGCGACAGGCCCGCATCGATCACCGAGCGGCCGTCGATCGACTGGCTAACCTTGACCTGATGCAACTCCGCCTTGTTGTCCTGATTGACCGAATAGACATAGAGGCCGTTGGTGCCGTGCTGGATCGCATCGTCGGGCACGACGGTAGCGTCCTTTAACGTCTTGACCAGAAGCCGTGTCGATACCGACTGCCCCGGCCACAGCGCATGGTTCTTGTTGTCGAACACGGCCTTGAGGCGGATGGTGCCGCTGGTGGTGTCGACCTGGTTGTTGATCACCGCCAGCGAGCCTTCGGCGAGCGGCTTCTTGCCGTCGGTGGTGATCGCGATAACCTTCAGCGGTTGCACCGCCTGCGCCTCGTTGATGTAGGGCAGTTGCTCTTCGGGCGCGGTGAAGATCACCGCGATCGGCTCGATCTGGGCGATGGTCACGATGCCGGTCTGGGTCGAGGCGTTGACAATGTTGCCGATGTCGACCTGACGCAGACCGGCGACGCCGGAAATCGGCGCTTTGACCTGGGTGTAGTCGAGCTGGATCTGCGCGTTGGCGATGGCGGCCTCGTCGGCCGCGATCTGCGCCGTCAACTGCTGAACGGTGGAGCGCTGGGTGTCGGTCTGCTGTTTGGTCGCAAACTCGCCGAGCTTGGTGTAGCGTTGCAGGTCCAGATTGGCATTGGCAAGATTGGCCTCGTCCTGGGCTTTCTTCGCCTTGGCCTGGTCAAGCGTGGCCTGATAGGGCCGAGGATCGATCTCGACCAGCAGGTCGCCCTGGCTGACAAGTTGGCCTTCCTTGAACGCGATCTTGTCGATCTGGCCATCGACGCGGGTCCGCACCACGACAGTATTGAAGCCCTGGACGGTTCCAAGGCCGGTCAGATAGACCGGAAAGTCCGTTTTCTCGACGGGCGCGATGGTAACGCGAACGGCATTGCGCGCCGATTTCTGCGCGTTGGCCGTGGCTGCAGCCTGCTCCTCGCTACGATAGTGGTGCCAGCCGACATAGCCCCCGCCAGCGACACCCGCGATCAGTAAAATCCAGCGAATGGTGCGCCATTTGTTCATGATAACTCGTAGGTCCGGGGAAGCCTCGGCGGCTGAAAAAACAACGAAACTGCAAATGGTTTCATGGTCCGTGGCACACTCGATAAATAATATGCGTGCACTTAATGTGTAAACACACTATCCTTTGAGAATCCTAAACATTTGGAGAGGTTTGGGAACGCCAAAACCCATGAGCCGGGACCTGAAACGTCAATTCGTTTCGCAACTTGTCGAGACTTCTCGGCTGTTGCGCAACTACATCGACCATCGCGCCAAGGGCCGCGGCACCACCCGCGCGCAATGGATCGTGCTGTTCCGGTTGCGTGATCAGGAGGGCCTGTCGCAGGTCGATCTGGCGGAAGTGCTCGAATTGCAGCCGATCTCGCTGGTGCGGCTGCTCGATCGCCTGGTCGAGCACGGACTCCTGGAGCGCCGGCACGATCCACGCGACCGCCGCGCCAACCGCTTGTTTCTGACTGCCGCCGGTCGCCAGCTCGTCGACGACCTCGACAGCCTGCGCGATTCCATTGCCGAAAATGTGCTGCGGGACGTTTCCGTGGCATCGATCCAGACCAGCCTACAAACGCTCCGCGACATCAAGGAGCGGATCAAGAGCCTCGCCGAGCCCGGCCATATCGCTGCCAAGTAACCGGTCTTGCGGCGGCCAGGTCGGCAACGATCCGTTTATTTAGATTCCAAATCACGCAGCCGTCCGTCGGTTGTCACTGCGGCAGGCCTCGTCCATATCACGGCGCGAATCTCACTCGATCGGAGTATGTAATGGACGAATTGAATGGGCGTATGATCGCTTGCCAGATCCTGATCACCGGCCTGATCGCGCGCGTTGCCAACGATCAGCGCGATCCACTGCGCTTCCTGACCGATTTTCGCGACGAGATCAGGGCGGTGGTGAAAGGCGTCAACATCGCCGGAATGGAAAACACCGATCGCGTGCGGCAGGTTGCGCAACGGAGCATCGACGAGTTGTTTTCGCTGATGAAGCCGCCGAGCGTCGATTGACGCACGGCGATGCGCGAAATGCGAAAAACACCCGTTTTATCGGCATTTCCTGCATCAGTTTCAGAACGTTTCAAGTTTGAATTTAGAACGATTTCAAACTTATCTTTAGAATCGTTTTGAACTGGATGAATTCAAATATTGCGTAGCTGTTTTCGCATTGACGCATTTTTTTTCGCTCGATAACCAACATGCGGGGCGCTCATTGCAAACGACATGCGTGAGCAGATTGAATTTGGGTTAGGGGGAAGAGAGAATGAACAGGGCGAAGGCGCCGAGGTCACTGCGTGCGAACGCGCTGAACTCCGTCAGCGAAAGGTTTGGCGGCTATTCCGGCCACAAGGTTTCGGCGGTCGCCGGTCTGATGGCGGTCGCGTCGTTTTCGGGCGCCGAAGCCCAATCGAACCTGCCGCCGGTGACGGTCGATGCCCCCGTCGCTCGCCCGCGTCCCGCCGTTTCCAAGCCGACCGCCGCCCAGACCCGCGCCCGCAATGCCCTGCGGCGCGCGGCCCGTCGGCAGCAGCAACAGGCGGCTGCCGCGCCGGTGCCGTTTCCGAACGCCGGAGGCCTGAGCGCGGACCGCGACCCCTATGCAGACGCGGCCGCGCCCTACAAGGTCGATCACCTGCAGGCCTCCGGCAAATTCCCCGAGCCGCTCTTGAATACGCCAAAGACCGTCACGGTCCTCAGCAAGGACGTGCTGGCGGACGAGAACGCCACGTCCTTGAAGCAGGCGGTGCTGAACACCGCGGGCGTGACGCTCGGCACCGGCGAGGGCGGCAATGCCTTCGGCGATCGGTTCTTCGTTCGCGGCTTCGATACCCGCAACGACATCTTCGTCGACGGCGTTCGCGACTCCGGCGTCAGCGTCCGCGAGAATTTCTTTACCGAGCAGATCGAGATCCTGCGCGGACCGGGCTCGTCGTTCGCCGGCCGCGGCACCACCGGCGGTGCGATCAACATCGTCACCAAGCAGGCGACGACCGAAAAAAGCTTCTACAACATGGACGAGACGATCGACACCAATCCAGGCGAGCGCGTCACCCTCGACGTCAACCAGGTGATCAGCCCGACCTTTGCGGTGCGCGCCGGCGGAGTGTTCCAGAAGGCGGACGTTGAAGGCAGAAACTATACGACCGACGATCGGGGCGGCGGTTTCGTTGCGGCCACCTGGAAGCCGGTCGACGCCGTCAAGGTCACCGCCGACTACGTTCACACCGATATCCATGGCCTGCCGGACTTCGGCGTGCCGTATTACCGGCCGGGACCCACCAACGCCCTCGGTCAGTACACCACTACTGCCGGTGGACCGTTTCCCGACTACGGAGTCAATCGCAACAATTTCTATGGCTTCGTCAATCGCGATTTTTTCGAGGTTCACCAGGATCTCGCGACCATCAACACCGAAGTCAAGGTTACCCCCGACCTGACGCTCAGTAACAAGACTCGAGCTTCCCAGTCGTTGCTGAATTACATCGGCACGATTCCGGAGTCTCCGAATCTCGTGCAGGGGACACTGACCGCCAACCCGCAGAGCCGTTATCAGCCGACCCAGGTCGTCGCGAACCAGAGCGAGGCGACCTACAAGTTCGACACCGATGGCTGGCATCACACCGCGCTTGCGGGTCTGGAAATATCCCGCGAGCTGTCCAGCATTGATTCATATACAGGCTTGACCTCGGAAGTCATTGGCAACACGAGCACCTCACCGGGCTCGTTCAACAACGTCAATATCCTCAATCCGCAGCTTACGTTTCAGCAGTTCGGCGCTCCATCGCTCACCGGGTTGCCCACGAAGATTGGTATCGACACGACGAGCGGCTATTTGCTGGATAGCGCGAACTATCGCGATATCCTGATCCTTAACGGTGGCATCCGCTACGACGACTACAAGATCGGGATCAACGGCTTCGGTACTTCTGGCCAGGCCGCGGGTCAGTGGAAGGCGCAAGCGGCAGAGTTCGAAATGCCGAACTTCAACTTGGGTCTCACGCTGAAGCCGCTGCCGATCACCAGCGTCTATGTTGCCTATGCGACCTCGTCGGATCCGGTAGGCTCCGAGTTTGACGGCACCAGTGCAGCTTACGGCGGAATTGCGCCCAACCTGAATGGCGGCAACAACCAGATATTCGGACCGATGAAGAACTCGGCGATCGAAATCGGCAACAAGTGGGAGCTGTTCGATCGCCACTTGCTTGTAAGTGGCGCATGGTTCCAGACCGACGTCACCAATGCGCGCGAGTCGATCAACATATTGTCACCCGCAAACCAGACGGCGGCTTGCCCGTACAATACTACATTAGGGGGCACGCAGCCGTGCATCAGCGCCGGCGCCGCCTATCAAATCCGCGGCGTCGACCTCGAAGTCAGCGGCAAGATCACCGACAAGTGGAGCGTGTTCGGCGGTTTGGTACTGATGAAATCGGAAGTGTTGAAGTCGCTGGTTCCTTCAGCCGACCCGGCGCTGTATCCCACCAACGTTGGCCTGCCGCTGGCCAACATCGCGCATCAGTCGTTCAGCCTGCTCAGCAAATATCAGATCAACGATACCTGGGAGGTTGGCGGACAGGCGGTCTATCGTTCCAAGATCTACGGCGGCACTCTGCTGGCCGCGAACCAAGGCACGCAGCTGCCGAGCTTCTGGCGCTTCGACACGTTCGCGGAAGCCAAGATCGACAAGAACTGGACCGCGAAGGTGTTCGTCAACAACATCTTCAACAAGCTCTATTACACCGCGTTTTACCAGAGTGCGGCGCCGTTCGTTCTGGAAGCGCCTGGCCGCACGGCGGCGTTGCAGATATCGGCGAGGTTCTGATCGGGATGTGATGCTGGTATGCGTTCCCAATATCCTGAGCAAAAGCGATGTGGCGGATTTTCGCCGCATCATGGACGGCTGCGACTGGGAAGACGGTCGATCAACGGCGGGGGCGCAATCGGCGCAGGTCAAACGCAACGAGCAATTGCCGCCGGACAGCGAGATTGCGCGCAAGCTTGGTAACCGCGTGATTTCGGCGCTGACCGTCAATCCGCGTTTCATCTCGGCGGCGATACCGCTGCAGATCTTTCCGCCGCTGTTCAACCGCTACGTGGCGGCCGACGGACACCGCTTCGGCATTCACGTCGATAACGCCGTGCGCGGCGATCATCTGACTGGGCTCCGCATCCGGACCGACCTGTCAGTCACGTTATTTTTATCTGAGCCGGAGGAGTACGACGGCGGCGAATTAGTGGTCGAGGACCTCTACGGATCCCACGAAATCAAGCTGCCGAGCGGTGATCTCGTAGTTTATCCTGCGTCTAGTTTGCATATGGTTACCCCGATCACCCGAGGGACCCGAGTTGCATCTTTTTTCTGGCTGCAGAGCATGATACGAGACGCCCACGCTCGCAGCCTGATTTTCGATCTCGACACGGCGATCCAGGCCCTGGTGGAGCGCCTCGGGCGCGATGACCCCGAAACGGTCAAATTAACCGGCATCTATCACAACCTAATCCGCTACTGGGCCGAAGTATGAAGACGTTGTTCCGATCGTTCTGTGCTGCAATCCTTGCGTTGCCGTTGCTCGTGCCGCCCTCGCTCTTGGCGCAGCAGCCCAAGGCTGTTCCTCCGGCGGCTGTTCCTGCGGCGGCTGTTCCTGCCGCGCCGCAGGCCACGGTAACTTCACCGCCGCCGGTTGTGACTGCACCGGCGGCCGCACCCGCGCAGCCTGCGCCTTCCATGGCCGCTCAGCCGGCATCGGCTGCTACTCAACCCGCATCGGCTGCCACTCAGCCCGCAGCGGCGCCAGCGGTCCCGGACGCGGCGGCGCAACCGGCCGAAGGCAGCAATGCCAAGGCGTTGAAGTCGACGGTCGCGGCGCTGCATGAATTGTCGCCCTGGTCGATGTTCCTGTCGGCGGATATCATCGTCAAGGCGGTCATGATCGGCCTTGCCTTTGCCTCGCTGGTGACCTGGACCGTCTTCATCGCGAAGATGATCGAGCTATCGCGGGTGCAGCGCAGCCTGCACACAGCTCTGGGCAAGGTTGGCGATGCGAGATCGCTGGCGGAGGCGCAGGTCGCGCTGGGCGCCAAGGATAGCGTGCTGTCGACATTGCTGGCAGCCGCCATGAACGAGGCGCGATTGTCGGCCGGGCTTTCCAGCGACGACGGCATCAAGGAGCGCGCGGCCTTGAGCTTTGCCGAGATCGTGCGCGCCGAGGGGCGTCATATCCGGATCGGCATGGGGTTGCTCGCGACCATCGGCGCGACATCACCGTTCGTCGGACTGTTCGGTACCGTCTGGGGCATCATGAACAGCTTCATCGGCATTTCGAAATCGCAGACGACAAATCTGGCCGTGGTTGCCCCGGGCATTGCCGAGGCGCTGCTCGCGACCGCGATCGGTCTGGTCGCGGCGATTCCGGCGGTGATCATCTACAATCACTTCGCGCGGGTAACCAAAGGATATCTGGAACTTGTCAGCCGGTCGTCGGGGATGGCGGCGCGGCTGTTGTCGCGCGACCTCGATCGTACCTATGTCAGTTCCTCCGGCAGCATGCATTCGCGCGCGGCGGAGTAGGCGATGGCGATCTCGGTTGGCAGTGACATCGATGACGGCGACGATTTCGCGGAAACCCACGAGATCAACGTCACGCCGTTCATCGACGTCATGCTGGTTCTGCTGATTATCTTCATGGTGGCGGCGCCGCTCTCGACGGTCGATCTTCCGATCAATTTGCCATCGTCGACTGCGACACCTCAGAAAAAGCCTGACAAGCCGACCTATGTCAGCATCAAGCCGGACCTCGCGGTGGCGATCGGTGAAAACCCGGTCAAGCGGGTCGATCTGGTGCGCTCGCTCGATGCGATGCCGGACGCTAGCAAGGATCGCATTATCTTCCTGCGCGCCGACCGCGCGGTGCCTTACGGCGATCTGATGGATGTGCTCGAGATCCTGCGCGCCGGCGGCTATACGAAAATCAAATTGGTGGCGCTTGAGGGTGTTCCGAATGCGGACACGCCGGCAACGGCAGCGCCTGCGAGTGCAAAACCTTGAGCCGCGGTTGACCAGAATGCCTGATCTCGACCTCGAGCAAAAACCTTCGCGCCGCCTCTGGATTCTGGCTGCGGTAGCGGCGCTCGCACTGCATCTGGGCTGCGGTGCGCTGGCGTTTGCACATCTGCGTGGCGATGATTCGGACGACTATCTTGGCGCGCAAGGAGACATCGGCATCGAACTGACGTCGGCATCCGAGGAAGATACCGATCTGCCGGCCGGACCGGATACCGATGCCTCCGTTGCCTCACCGGCGATCGCCGAGCAGAAGACCGAGGTCAAGCCAACCGACCTGCCAAAGGATACTCCGACCGAAACCGATGATCCCGATCGGGTGGTGACGACCAACGATTCCAAGAAGCCCAAGGAAGACGATCCGAAAGTCGCCACGGTGCAGACTTCGGCGTCGGAGGAATCCGTGGCGCAGGAAGCCACTGCGCGGCAGGCAATCGAGGGCGCGCGGGTGGATGAACATCCGACGGTTGTCAATCAGGGCATCGGCAAGGACGCGCAAAGGCTGCTGGCGAAATGGCGCGGCCAGCTCAGTGCCTATCTCAACCTCCATAAGCGCTATCCCCAGGTAAAAACCACCAGGGCGGCCAAAGTCAGGGTCGGTTTCGTGCTCGACCGTATGGGACATGTCGTGTCGATGCGGGTAATCGAAGGTTCGGGCGATTCCGCCTATGACGAGGCAGCGCTGGAGATGATCCGCCGGTCCGATCCGGTGCCGAAACCGCCGCCGGTGGAGGCGGACGATGGCTTGAACTTCACGCTGGATGTGATCTTCCCGAAGGGCAGGGGCAAGGGCTGATGCCCAAAGTCAGGTACTGATGCCGCGCCGGCGATTCCCGTTCTCCGGCGTTGGGCGTGAAAAGCATGGCATCGCCGCGCGAGGGCGAACGTCCGGCTCGGCTTTTCTTCACCAGCGGGCAAACGCCCTTGTCAAGCGGCAGCCAGGTTTTCTCGGCAGGGATGGTGGCCACGAGTTTGCAGATAATTCACCGAGCGCATTGGTCGCGCCTCGGAATTTGTGGGCAAGCGGTGCATCGCCTGCGGTTGGCGCGCCAGGCTCCACCTCGATCGGAAGCGCTATGGATCAACGCCAGTAATAATGAAACCCGACATAAATCACGACAAGACAGGCGAAGATCAATGCGACGGGTAGCTTCGGCTTGGTGTCCGCCGCGGTTTTGGGCTTCGTCTTTTGCGGTGCCGGGCGCCTGAAAGCGGTGACGTTGTCGGTCACTGGCTCGCTGATCTGGGCGCGAACGTCGGGGGCGGTACCTTTGCCACCCATCTCGGCGAAGTAGGCCTTGTACATGAGCTGGATGGTGGCGTCAGTCGCGTCAGCCTCCGGCATCTCCTTGAGCAACGCCTGGTAGCTTGCGAGGAAAGCCTGGGCTTCAGCCGGCAAAGCGGAAGCACCGTTCAGCTTCGCCATCATCTTCCAGGTAGCGAAATCGGCGCGAGCCTTGGTGTCGGCGCGTCGCGCAATCATCATGTCGGCAGCTTTGATCAAAATAGCCTCAAGGTACTCTCGACTGGGATAAACTGACTACGCGTTGCCGGTTACAACGAGAAGCAACCGGATGATATAGCCGGTCACCGTCCGAAGTATCGCCGAAATAACATCAAGATTTAGACCGAGTTGGGCGCCGGCCATCGGAAGCAGGATCAGAAATCCGATCAGGATCAGCATGCCATAGGGTTCCAGTCGCGACAATGGTGCCGCCAGCACGTTTGGCAACAGTCCGACGGCGACCCGGCCGCCGTCCAAAGGCGGTATCGGCAGCATGTTAAAAACCGCAAGCACAACATTGATAACAAGAGCATTTTTCAGATTTTCGGCGACCCAGCGGGCCGAGTTGTCGGGAGCATAAGGCAGCAGGTGAAATGCCGCTGCGGTGATCAGGGCCAGCGCGATGTTGGTGGCCGGGCCGGCCAGCGCCACCCAAACCATGTCGATCCGGGGATGGCGCAGCGCGCGAAAATTCACCGGCACCGGCTTGGCGTAGCCGAACAGGAATGGCGAGTGGGATAGCAGCAGGATGGCGGGCAATAACACCGTACCGAAGGGGTCGATATGCTTCAGCGGATTGAAGGTGACGCGGCCGCGTTCCCAAGCGGTGTTGTCGCCGAAATGATGCGCGACAAAGCCGTGGGCGGCCTCGTGAAAGGTGATGGCGATGACCAGCGGCAATACCCAGACCGATATCGCGTAGATCGTATCATTGGCTGGCAATCGCTGATCCTGTCCGGCCGGCTGAAAGCGCAAGGGTAGCATATATCGGTATCAAACAGGAGGAAGGCCTTTCGAATACTGCGGCAGCCCGTCGTCGATCTTCACCCAGTTCATCTTTTCGCTGACCCAGATGTGTTGTGCATGTTCAGTGATTGTCACGCGCGACGCCGATCTTGCCGGCAATGTCGCGGTAGCGGGTCGCAAATTCCAGGCAGCCACCGGTGGCGTGCTGTCCGACCGTCGAACGATAGAGTTCCTGCCATGGCGTCTGGTGCGCCGGATAGGGAAAGCCACCCTTGGCCTTGAGCTCGGCGCGGCGCCGTTTCAACTCCTCGTCGGAAATCAGGATGTTGGCGCTTCCCTGGTTGAGGTCGACCCGAACCTTGTCGCCGGTCGTGAGGATTGCAAGTCCGCCATCGGCAGCGGCTTCTGGCGTCGCATTAAGGATCGAGGGCGAGCCTGACGTGCCGGACTGCCGGCCATCCCCAATGCAGGGCAGCGACAGGACACCGCGTTTGATCAGCGCGGCCGGCGGCTGCATGTTGACCACCTCGGCGCCGCCGGGATAGCCGATCGGGCCGCTGCCGCGGATGAACAGGATGCAGTGCTCGTCGATATCGAGCGCTGGATCCTCGATCCGTTGATGATAATCCTCGGGGCCCTCGAACACGATGGCCCGGCCTTCGAATGCGTTCGGGTCCTTGGGGTTGATCAGATAGCGGTCGCGGAATTCCTTCGAGATCACGCTGGTCTTCATGATCGCGGAATCGAACAGGTTGCCGCGCAGCACCAGGAACCCGGCATCCTTGAGCAGCGGCTTGTCGTAGCTCCAGATCACGTCGTTGTCGGGCTTCGGCGCATCCTTGCAATTGTCGCCCATGCTGCGGCCGTTGACGGTGAGCGCGTCCTCATGGATGCGCTTGTGCTTCATCAGTTCGCGCACCACCGCGGGCACGCCGCCGGCGCGATGATACTCCTCGCCGAGATACAAGCCGGCAGGCTGCATGTTCACCAGCAGCGGAATTTCGTGGCCGTGCTTCTGCCAGTCGTCAATCGAAAGCTCGATGCCGATATGGCGGGCCAGCGCGTTGATGTGAATCGGCGCGTTGGTCGAGCCGCCGATCGCCGAATTGACCACGATGCAGTTCTCGAATGCCTTGCGGGTCAGGATGTCTGACGGTTTCAGGTCCTCCCAGACCATATCCACGATGCGGGTGCCGGTCTCGTAGGCAATCTGGCCGCGTTCGCGATAAGGCGCGGGGATCGCGGCACAGCCGGGCAACGACATGCCGAGCGCTTCCGCCAGCGAATTCATGGTGGAGGCCGTGCCCATCGTGTTGCAATGGCCGACCGACGGCGCGGAGGAGGCCACGATATTCATGAACTCTTCATAGTCGATCTCACCGGCGACCAGCCGCTCGCGGGATTTCCAGACCACGGTTCCGGAGCCGGTGCGCTGGCCCTCGTGCCAACCGTTCAGCATCGGTCCGCCCGATAGCACGATCGCGGGCAGGTTGACCGTCGCCGCCGCCATCAGGCAGGCGGGCGTTGTCTTGTCGCAACCGGTGGTCAGGACGACGCCGTCCAGCGGGTAACCGAACAATATTTCCACCAGCCCGAGATAGGCGAGGTTGCGGTCCAGCGCGGCGGTGGGGCGCTTGCCGGTCTCCTGAATCGGATGCATCGGGAATTCCATGGCGATGCCGCCGGCGGCGCGAATTCCCTCCCTGACACGGTGCGCCAGTTCGATGTGGTGGCGGTTGCATGGCGAAAGGTCGCTGCCGGTCTGGGCAATGCCGATAATCGGCTTGCCAGACTGCAGTTCATGCCGCGTCAGGCCGTAGTTAAGGTAACGCTCGAGGTAGAGCGCGGTCATGCCGGGGTTGTGCGGATTGTTGAACCACTCGCTGGAACGGAGTTTGCGTCTGGGGATCCCGGTGAGCGGTTTGTCCATGATTTCTCCCGCAACGCACACGCCTTGTTTTCGTTCGTAATGTTCGTATCGGCAGAGGATGTTTGCATGCCCCCGCCCTGATCGCAACGTTGCAGGAGAGGGGTAGTTCAATACGACTTTGATCCGAGGACATCGTCGAAAAGTCTGATATGATCTTCGGTCAAACAAAAGGTCGGCTGCGGCGTTCGCCGTACCAGCCATATCGGGAAGACCAAATATGTCGTCGGTGCAGATTCACGACGTGCGGAAATCGTTTTGGCGGCTTTGAGGTCCTGCACGGCGTTTCGATTCCGATCGAGGATGCTGATCCCGTTCATCGTGCCGACCGTATTCTCGGCGATCGCGTTCCGGTGGATCTATGACGCGCAATTTTCATTTCATGGTCGCTGATCAAACTCGGTCTGATCGACCACAACATCAATTTCCTCGGTGACAGCAACTGGGCCCGTGCCAGCGTGATCTTCGCCAATATCTGGCGCGGCGTGCCGGCGATTACCTTGCTGGCCGGCCTGCAAACCGTGTCGATCATCGCCAGCGTGCTGGCGGCCTATGCGATCGTGCGCTTGCGGTTCAAGGGCGCGGACGCCGTCGGCGTCCTGATCTTCTTTGCTTACCGCTCGCGGTTCCCGGCTTGATCTCGGCTTTCATCTTCTCCTTCACGCTGTGCTGGAACGAGTTCATCTATGCGTTGACCTTCCTGCAATCGACGCCGAACAAGACCGTGCCGGTTGCGATCGTCAACGAGTTCGTCGACGGCGATATCTATAAATGGGGTTCGTTGATGGCCGGCGCACTTGTCGGCTCGCTGCCGTTGGTGATCCTTCGCCTTCTTCGTCGAGCACTACGTATCTGCGATGACCGGAGCCGTGAAAGAGTAGACGCCAGGCCCGCGCCTCTTATTTTGACGCGTTTTCTTCACGCGAACCGGTTCCCACTTCGCTTGAAAACGCTATAGAAAAACAAGAACAGGGAGTTGGGTCTTGCACATCCTGGTGCTGGGCGCGGCCGGCATGGTCGGCCGCAAACTGGTCGAACGGCTGCTGCGCGACGGGCGGCTTGGCTCACGCGACATCACGCGCATGACCCTGCAGGATGTGGCGGCGCCGGCAATTTCGGCCAAGCCGGGTTTTCCGGTCGATATTGTTGCCGGCGATTTCGCGGTGGCAGGCTTTGCCGAGAAACTGGTCGCCGGCCGTCCCGACGTGATTTTTCATCTCGCCGCCATTGTTTCCGGCGAAGTGGAACTCGATTTCGACAAGGGCTATCGGATCAATCTCGACGGCACGCGGATGCTGTTCGACGCCATCCGGCTGGTCGGCCACGGCTATAAGCCGCGGCTGGTGTTCACCTCGTCGATCGCGGTGTTCGGCGCACCGTTTCCGGAAGCCATCGGCGATGAGTTCTTTCACACCCCGCTTCTCAGCTACGGAACGCAGAAGGCGATCGGCGAGCTGCTGCCGGCCGATTATTCGCGCCGCGGCTTCATGGATGGTATCGGCATCCGGCTGCCGACCATCTGCATCCGGCCCGGCCCGCCGAACAAGGCGGCCTCCGGCTTCTTCTCCAATATCCTGCGTGAACCGCTTGCGGGCAAGCAAGCGATCCTGCCGGTATCGGAGGAAGTCCGTCACTGGCATGCCACTCCGCGCTCGGCGGTTGGCTTCCTGCTGCGTGCCGCGACCATGGATAGCTCGATCGCTGGCGCGCGGCGCAACCTCACCATGCCCGGCCTTTCCGCGACCGTCGGCGAACAAATTGCGGCGCTGAAGCGCGTGGCGGGCGACAGGGTAGCCGGGCGGATCAAACGCGTGCCGGATGCGTTCATCATGGGCATCGTCGATGGCTGGCCGCGCAATTTCGACGCCAGGCGGGCGGTTAAGCTCGGCTTCACCACGGAAGAAAAGATCTTCGACGACATCATCCGGATCCACATCGAGGACGAATTGGGTGGTAAGTTCGTCGCCTGATCCGTTTGCGCAATTGGGAGCATGACCATGACCGTCAGCATCGTTGGATGGGCGCACACGCCGTTTGGCAAGTTCGACGCCGAGACCGTCGAGGGCCTCGTGGTCCGCGTCGCCAATGAGGTGCTGGCCGACGCCGGTATCTCCGCCGCCGATGTCGACGAAATCGTGCTCGGCCATTTCAACGGCGGTTTCTCCGCCCAGGATTTTACCGCTGCACTGGTGTTGCAGGCCGACCCGAAATTCCGCTTCAAGCCGGCGACGCGCGTGGAGAATGCCTGCGCGACCGGATCGGCGGCGGTGCATCAGGGTATTCGCGCCATCGAGGCGGGGGCGGCAAAGATCGTGCTGGTGGTCGGCGTCGAGCAGATGACCCGGACGCCCGGACCGGAAATCGGCAAGAACCTGCTGAAGGCGTCGTATCTCCCGGAGGATGGCGACACCCCCGGCGGTTTCGCCGGCGTGTTCGGCAAGATCGCGCAGTCCTATTTCCAGAAATATGGCGACCAGTCCGATGCGCTTGCCATGATCGCCGCCAAGAACCACAAGAACGGCGTCGCCAATCCCTATGCGCAGCTGCGCAAGGATTTCGGTTACGAATTCTGCCGAGCCGAGAGCGAGAAGAACCCGTTCGTCGCCGGGCCGTTGAAACGTACCGATTGCTCGCTGGTGTCCGATGGCGCCGCGGCGCTGGTGTTGACGGATTCGCAAACCGCGAAGAACATGGGCAAGGCGGTCAATTTCGTTGCCACCGCTCACGCCCAGGATTTCCTGCCGATGTCGAAGCGCGACATCCTGCAGTTCGAGGGTTGCACGGTGGCATGGCAGCAGGCGCTGCAGAAGGCGGGCGTGCAGCTTTCCGATCTTTCCTTTGTCGAGACCCACGATTGCTTCACGGTGGCCGAACTGATCGAATACGAAGCGATGGGTCTGACGCCCCGCGGGCAGGGCGCTCGCGCCATCAAGGAAGGCTGGACCCGGAAGGACGGCAAGCTGCCGGTCAATCCATCCGGTGGCCTGAAGGCCAAGGGCCATCCGATCGGCGCCACCGGCGTCTCCATGCACGTGATGAGCGCGATGCAGCTTGTCGGTCAGGCGCCCGAGGGCATGCAGATCAAGAATGCCAAACTCGGCGGCATCTTCAATATGGGCGGCGCGGCCGTCGCCAATTATGTCTCGCTGCTGGAGCCGATGAAGTAGCGCTCTTTTCAGGCGGCGTGGCCGATCTGTTACGACGTCATACCCCGCGAAGGCGGGGTATCCAGTATTCCGTGACGTCGGTGTGGATCGAAGCGCTCTGGAATACTGGATCGTCCGCATTCGCGGACGATGACGCTTGTTGAAGCGGCGCCATGCCACCGCATACGGCCATACGCCGGCAACCCTTGATCTTGTTTGTGCCCTGACGTTACTTGGCGTGAGAATGGCGCGCGTGAAACGCCACATCTCGTATCCGGGAGCGAATGAACCGTGGGACCGCTGGAGGGCATCAAGGTCATCGATATGACGACCGTGCTGATGGGGCCCTATGCCACCCAGATGCTCGGCGACTACGGGGCCGACGTCCTCAAGGTCGAGACCCTTGAGGGTGACGTCACGCGGCAGATCGGGCCAACCCGGCATCCCGGCATGGGCCCGTTGTTTCTCAACACCAATCGCAGCAAGCGCAGTATCGCGCTTGACCTGAAGAAGTCGGCGGGCCGCGACGCCGTGCTACGGCTGATCAGATCGGCCGACGTGCTGATCTATAACGTGCGGCCGCAGGCGATGGTGCGGCTGCAGCTCGGCTATGACGTGGTGTCGAAACTCAATCCGCGCCTGATCTATGCCGGTGTGTTCGGTTTCGGCCAGGATGGGCCCTATGCCGCGAAGCCCGCTTACGACGACCTGATCCAGGGCGGCTCGGGTCTCGCGCATCTGATGGCGATCGGCGGTGACGGTACGCCGCGCTATGTCCCCAATGCGCTGGTTGATCGCATCGTCGGAACGCATGCGGTCGGCGCGATCCTCGCAAGTCTCGTGCATCGCGAGCGCAGCGGCAGCGGCCAGCGTGTCGACATTCCAATGCTGGAGACCATGTCGAGTTTTGTCATGGGCGATCACATGGGTGGTCTCACCTATGAGCCGCCGCTCGACAAGGGTGGCTACGCCCGGCATTTGTCGCCGGACCGCCGGCCCTACAAGACCGCCGATGGCTATATCTGCGTGATCGTCTATAACGACAAGCAGTGGGACAATTTCATCAAAGCGACCGGGCGCGACGACATGCGCGCCGATCCGAAGTTTGCAACCTTCGCAGGACGCGCTGGGAACATCGACGTGGTCTACGCCGAGCTGGCGCGGATGATGCTGGAGCGCACGACGGCGGAATGGACCGACTTGCTCAACGAGGCGGATATTCCGACGCTGCCGATGCACGATCTCGAGAGCATCCTGACCGACCCGCATTTGACAGCGACCAATTTCTTTTCCGTGGTTGATCATCCAACCGAAGGCAAGATCCGAAGCATGCGCGTTTCCGCGACGTGGTCCGACACGCCGGCGAAACCCGAGCGGCTTGCGCCACTTCTCAGCGAGCACAGCGATGAGATTTTGCGAGAGGCCGGCTTTTCGGCAGACGAGATCGCAGCATTGGTGAAGGAAGGCGTCACCAGGACGGCGCCGGGCGGGCAGGACTAGCACCGATGGATTTTGCTCTGTCGGCCAATCAGGAATCGATTCGCGATGCGGTCGCCAAGATCTGCGCGCGGTTCGATGATGCCTATTGGCTGAAAAAGGACAAGGAGGGTGGTTTTCCGGCGGACTTCCACCGCGCGCTCGCCGATGCCGGCTGGCTCGGCATCTGCATCCCCGAGGAATATGGCGGCTCGGGTCTCGGCATCAGCGATGCCGCGATCATGATGCGGACTATCGCCGAATCCGGCGCGGGCATGTCGGGCGCGTCCGCGGTGCATATGAACGTGTTCGGGCTCAATCCGGTAGTGGTGTTCGGCACGCCGGAGCAGTGCCGGCGGATGCTGCCGCCGATCATTTCAGGCGGCGACAAATCCTGCTTCGCGGTGACCGAACCCAACACCGGCCTCAACACCACGCAGCTCAAGATCCGTGCGGCCTGAAAGGGTGACAAGTACGTCCGCTGGCCACTGGATGGAACTGCAAGCCGCCTGGTTGACGGTGCTGTCCGCGGGCTGGCAATACGATCAAGGCCTGCCGTGCGGGCCGGCGGCCAATGCCGCGAAATATCTCGCTGCCGAAGCCGGCTTCCATGCCTGCGAGCAGGCGGTGATGACCCATCGCGGTTTTGGCTATGCCAGGGAGTTCCACGTCGAGCGTTATCTGCGGGAGTCCCTGATCCCGCGCATCGCACCGATCAGCCCACAGCTCATTCTCAGCTTCATCGCCGAGAAGGTGCTGGGCCTGCCGAAATCATATTAGCGATGGTGGGTGTTCGAGGGCCGCTCTTTTTGCCATGGCGACAACATCTCGCGACCGACGAGATCACCGCGCGGTTTAAGCGCTTCGCTGGCTGCCTGACGCCTTATTTCGTCAAATCGAAAAGAGCGTCAAATTATGCCAGCGAATTGCTGCTTCGTCGTCGGAAATGGAAACGAAGCAATCCGGAGACGCTGAACAGGCACCGGATTGCTTCGTCGCGTTGGCATCTCCTATTGGCGGTCCGGGTCGCGGTAATCACCGCCAGTAGAAGATTACGCTGGCGATGACGAGCATGGCTGTCATCGCAAGCATTTGCGCAAGCGCTTCCGAGGCAGCCCTCTTGGTGGCTTGCTTCATGTTTATCCCCCCAGAATTGGGCATAAATCATCATTACCTGCGAAGGCATGACGACTCTGTTCTGCTTTACTCGGAATACCCCACGACGAGTATTCGCTTTTGATGAGTCCCCACTCAGCGAATATCGACGCTGCAAAGATCGAATAGTAATGAGGCGGCATTTTGACTCGCGCGTGACGAATTCGCGAGTCACGCATTGCGCGGAAAGTTATCCTTCGAAATCTGCGCAAGGCTGATTTACAAGGCGAGACAAGCGGTTGTTACGCCGGCAGCCCAATAGTGTGACACTTATCCGTCGGGAAAATGGCAGCACCCTGACCCATCGTCACGCCAACGGCGATCAGGCCAGGCGAATAGTAAGGCCGAGTAGCGAATAGAAAGAAGCTTTTAGCTCTCCTTATTTTATTCGTTACTTCCTATTCGCCATTCGCTCTCGTGCTCTCTACGTCGCCGCCGCTCTCGGCTGCCGCGAAATCACAAGCGCCAATAGCGAAGCGATGATGCAGAGCGCGCCGGCGGCAAAGAACGCGGGCAGATAGGTCGCGAGCAAGGTGCGCGACAGACCGGCGCCGAACGCCGCGGTGGCAGCGCCCAATTGATGGCCGGCAAAGATCCATCCGAACACCAGATTGGCGCGTTCCGATCCGAACCGCTGCGTGGCCAGCCGCACGGTCGGCGGTACGGTCGCGATCCAGTCGAGGCCGTAGAACATCGCAACAGCGACAGGCCGTAGAACGAGAAATTGGTGAAGGGCAGCGACACAAGCGACAGACCGCGCAGGCCGTAATACCAGAACAGCAGATAACGATTGTCGTAGCGGTCGGACAGCCAGCCCGAGACGATGGTGCCGAAGAAATCGAAGATGCTCGCTCTGGCCCGCGAGCACCAGCACGCGAATCCCTGATCTGCGGCCAGCATCCGTAGCGCTTCGCGAACGTCATTGATGACGGGCGTGCCCAGAATGTTGAGCGATCCGGCGTCGCTGATCGTCTGGCGGACGACGCCGCGGGAAGTCGCGGTCGACGCCACAACGGAGGTTCAGCATATCCATGTTGTTTTGGTTCCTGCGCACGCCGGCGTGCATTGCCGCAACTTCCCGGGCAAGGTGCGATCTTGTCAAGATCCGCGCCGCACCGCCCGATCTGTGCGTCGTGGTGGTGGCGATAACCGTGGCGCCGCGACGCTTCGGCGCGCGAAATAGAGCAAGCTTTTTGCCGCGCTAGCTGGTATTGATGGATGCCATTATATGACTACAAACATTCTATGAGATCGCCATGCGCTATTCCAGGGAACACAAGCTCGAAACCCACGCTCGGATCGTGAAACGGGCTTCGGTGCGGCTGCGTGAAAAGGGCGCCCATGGTATCGGCGTCGCCGACCTGATGAAGGATGCCGGTCTCACCCATGGCGGCTTCTATGCCCATTTCGATTCCCGGGAAGCGCTCGTGATCGAGGCGTTTGTGCATGCGATGGACCGCTCCACCGAGCGCTGGCGCAAGCTCGCCGAACAGACGCCGCCGGACCAGCGCATGGCGGCGATCGTCGATTCCTATCTCACGCCTGCGCATCGCGACGACCCCGGTCATGGCTGTGCGATCCCGGCGCTGGGGGCGGAAATTGCCCGCGAGAGTCCCAAAACCCGCAAGGCCTTTGCCGCCAAGCTGGACCAGATGATCGATATGCTCGCCGCCCAAATTCCGGATGTTTCGCGCAAGGCGGCACGCAAGCAGGCGGCGGCCGTGATCGCAACCATGATGGGAACGCTGGTGATGGCCCGCGTCGCCGGCAATGGCGAATTTTCCGAGGAAATCCTCAATGCCGGGCGTGAGGCCGCACTGGGTCGCGCGGCATCCTCGAAACGAGTGGCGAAGAATACGGCGTCCAAAAAAGGCCGCCGTCCGGCGCTGACGAGCCGACGGCTATTGGCGCTGCGCTATTGATCTACGCCATTGGTCGAATGCCCGGACATGCGGGTATTCATCCATTTTCGCAAGACCAGTGCGCGGCGAGGCACCTTTCCAAACGCTATAAAGACTGCAAGATGCTGCCAAATACGGCTCTTCAAGCCTGGGAGGAACACATGCGTTCAATCGGGCATTTTATCGGCGGAAAACACGTCACCGGCACCTCGGGACGGACCGCTGATGTTTTCGAACCGATGACCGGCGAGATCCAGGCCAAGGTGGCGCTCGCGTCCAGGGCCGAGGTTCGGGCCGCCGTCGAGAACGCTCTGGCCGCGCAGCCGGAATGGGGCATGACCAATCCGCAGCGCCTGGTTCGCGTCCTCATGAAGTTTCTGGAACTGGTTGCCCGCGACAACCAGGCGCTTGCCGAAATGCTGGCGCGCGAGCAGGGCAAGACCATTCCGGACGCGCGCGGCGACATCCTGCGCGGCGTCGAGGTCGTGGAGTTCGCGCTCGGCATTCCGCAGATGATGAAGGGCGAGTACACCGAAGGCGCCGGCCCGGGCATCGACGTCTATTCGATGCGGCAACCGCTCGGGGTGGTCGCCGGCATTACGCCATTCAATTTTCCAGCGATGATTCCGATGTGGAAATTCGCGCCCGCGATCACCTGCGGCAACGCCTTTATCCTCAAACCGTCGGAGCGTGACCCCGGGGTGCCGTTGAGACTTGCGGAATTGATGCTGGAGGCAGGCCTGCCGCCCGGCATCCTCAACGTGGTCAACGGCGACAAGGAAGCGGTGGACGCCATTCTCGACGATCGCGACATCAAGGCCGTTGGCTTTGTCGGCTCGTCCTCGATCGCCCAGTATATTTATGAGCGGGCGGCGGCCACCGGCAAGCGGGCGCAGTGCTTTGGCGGCGCAAAAAATCACGCGATCATCATGCCGGACGCCGATATGGACCAGACCGTCGATGCGCTGGTCGGTGCCGGATACGGTGCGGCGGGTGAGCGCTGCATGGCGGTGTCGGTCGCTGTTCCCGTCGGCAAGACCACCGCCGACCGGTTGATGGAGAAGCTCGTTCCGCGGATCGAGAGCCTGAAGATCGGCCCGTCGACCGATCCGACCGCCGATTTCGGTCCGCTGGTGACCCGCGCCGCGCTGGAGCGGGTCAAGGACTACGTCGAGGTCGGCATCAAAGAAGGCGCGACGCTCGCGGTCGATGGCCGCGGCTTCAAGATGCAGGGCTATGAGAACGGCTTCTACATGGGCGGCTGCCTGTTCGATCATGTCAAGAAGGACATGCGGATCTACAAGGAAGAGATCTTCGGTCCGGTGCTTTCGGTGGTGCGCGCCAAGGACTACGACGAGGCGTTGCGGCTGCCGTCCGATCACGACTATGGCAACGGCGTTGCAATCTTTACCCGGGACGGCGATGCGGCGCGTGATTTTGCGGCGCGGGTCAATGTCGGCATGGTCGGCATCAACGTGCCGATCCCGGTGCCGGTGGCCTACTACACCTTTGGCGGCTGGAAGCGTTCCGGGTTCGGCGATCTCAACCAGTATGGGCCGGATTCGGTCCGCTTCTATACCAAGACCAAGACGGTGACGGCGCGCTGGCCGTCTGGCGTCAAGGAGAGCGCGGAGTTCTCCATGCCGATCATGAACTAATTCTCGCATGATCAGGAAAAGTGGGCACCGGTTTTCCGTTAAGATCATGCGAGAATCGTACCGCATGATCAGGAAAAGTGGGCGCCGGTTTTCCGCTAAGATGATGCGAGAATCGTAAAGGCTGCCGCTCCATGCAATTCGCCCTCAGCGAGGACCAGCTAGCGGTTCGCGACATGGCGCGGGATTTCGCGGCCAGGAAGATCGCGCCACACGCGGTTCGCTGGGACGAGGAGAAGCATTTTCCGGTCGAGGTGATGCGCGAGGCGGCCCGGCTGGGCATCGGCGGCATCTACATCCGCGACGACGTCGGCGGCTCGGCGCTGACGCGGTTCGATGCGGCGCTGATCTTCGAAGCCTTGGCGCAGGGCTGTCCGACGGTGTCGGCCTTCATCTCGATCCACAACATGGCATCCTGGATGATCGATGCCTATGGCAACGATGCCCAGCGCCATCAATGGCTGCCGAGGCTGTGCAGCATGGAGCTACTGGCAAGCTATTGCCTGACCGAACCGGGCTCTGGCTCGGACGCCGCGGCGCTGCGTACCCGTGGGGTCTGCGACGGCGACCACTATGTACTCAACGGCCAGAAACAGTTCATTTCCGGCGCGGGCGAGAGCGACCTCTACGTGGTGATGGTGCGGACCGGTGGCGACGGCCCGGGGGGCATCTCGACGCTGGTCGTGGAGGGCGACACGCCGGGGCTTTCGGTCGGCGCCAATGAGCGCAAGATGGGTTGGAACGCGCAGCCCACCCGCGCCGTGATTTTCGAGAATGCGCGCGTGCCGGTTGCCAACCGGCTGGGCGAGGAAGGCATCGGCTTCAAGATCGCGATGGCGGGGCTCGACGGCGGCCGCATCAATATTGCCGCCTGTTCGCTCGGCGGCGCTCAGTCGGCGCTCGACAAGTCGCTGCGCTACATGAAGGAACGCAGGGCATTCGGAAGGCGCCTCGATCAGTTCCAGGCGCTGCAATTCCAGCTTGCCGACATGGCGACCGAATTGGAGGCGGCGCGCACGTTGGTGTGGCGCGCGGCGGCGGCGCTCGATCGCAGGGATGCGGATGCGACCATGTTGTGCGCGATGGCCAAGCGCTTCGGCACCGATGTCGGATTTGAGGTTGCCAATCGAGCGTTGCAGCTGCATGGCGGCTACGGCTACCTCAGCGAATACGGCATCGAGAAGATCGTGCGCGACCTGCGCGTGCACCAGATCCTGGAAGGCACCAACGAGATCATGCGGCTGATCGTGTCGCGCAAGTTGATCGAGAGTGCGCGATGATGGCGTCTACGAGCGCCGCTGCCGGGACTGAACCCGATTTGATCGCGCGCCGCGAAGGTGCGGCCGGCATCATCCGGCTCAACCGGCCGAAGGCGATCAACGCGGTGACGCTGGAGATGTTTCGCGACATCGACAAGGCGCTGGACACTTTCGAGGCCGATCCGGCGGTCGCCGTCATCGTGATGGAAGGCGCGGGCGATCGCGGCTTGTGCGCCGGCGGCGATATTCGCGCGCTGTATGACAGCTCGAAGGTCCAAGGCGACCTCGGCAAGATCCTGTGGCGCGAGGAGTACATCCTCAACGCTCGCATCGCCAGGTTTCCGAAACCCTATGTTGCCTTCATGGACGGCATCGTGATGGGTGGCGGCGTCGGGCTTTCGGCCCATGGTCGCCATCGCGTCGTAACGGAAAAAACAAAACTCGCAATGCCCGAGGTTGGCCTCGGCTTCTTTCCCGATGTCGGCGGCACCTGGCTGTTGTCACACGCTCCGGGCGACATCGGCAGCTATTTCGGATTGACCGGCCAGACCATGAACGGTCCCGATGCGATCCATGCCCGCTTCGCCGATGCCGTCGTGCCCTCGGCAAAATTGGCGGTCTTGCGCGAAGAACTGACCAAGGTGCAACCCGGCACGCCCTCCGACGAAATCAAGCGCCTGATCGACGGTTTTGCGACCGGAGAGACGGCGGGTCCCGTGGCGGCGATGCAGGCAACGATCGACCGCTGGTTCGGTCATGACCGCATGGAGGACATCATTGCGGCCTTGCAGCGCGACGGTTCCGAGCCGGCGCTGTCAACGCTGAAAACCTTGAACGAGAAGTCGCCGCGCGGCATGGTGGTCACCTTGAAACTGCTGCGGCTGGCGCGGGCATCGTCTTCGCTCGAGCAATGCCTGGCGAGGGAATATCGCGCGGCGCTCGAAGTATTCGCCAGCGATGATTTTCGCGAGGGCGTACGCGCCGCTGTGATCGACAAGGACCGCAATCCCCGGTGGTCGCCGTCGCGCATCGAGGACGTGACGCCGGCAATGCTGGCGCCGTATTTTGCAAACATCGGCGCCGACGAACTGGTGTTCGACCAGTAAAATAAAACGCGCTTGCGAGCGGAGGAATCAGGGATGGCCATTATCGCATTCATCGGCCTCGGTAACATGGGCGGACCGATGGCCGCCAATCTGGTCAAGGCAGGTCATCACGTGGTCGCGTTCGATCTGGTGGAAGCCTCGCGCAAACAGGCCAGAAGCGACGGCGCGGCGATCGCAGAAAGCGCTGCCGGCTCGGTCAAGGGCGCCGATGTCGTCATCACCATGCTGCCGGCAGGCAAGCATGTGCTGTCGGTGTGGAGCGACGTCATCTCGTCCATGGCCAAGGGGGCGCTGATCATCGATTGCTCGACCATCGACGTCGAAAGCGCCAAGCAGGCGCATGCGCTGGCCGCCCGGCAGGGCGTCGCCTCGGTCGACGCGCCGGTATCCGGTGGCACCGGCGGTGCCAGGGGCGCGACGCTGACGTTCATGTGCGGCGGCACCGACCAGGCCTTCGCGGCAGCGAAACCCATGCTGGAAAAGATGGGCAAGAAAATCATCCATTGCGGCGGTGCGGGTGCGGGACAGGCGGCCAAGATCTGCAACAACATGATCCTGGGCGTGTCCATGATCGTGGTCAGCGAGGCGTTTGCGCTCGCGGAGAAATTGGGCTTGTCGCATCAGGCGCTGTTCGACGTCGCCTCCACTTCGTCGGGACAATGCTGGTCGCTGACAACCTATTGCCCGGTGCCCGGTCCGGTGCCGACGTCGCCGGCGAATAACGACTACAAGCCCGGTTTTGCGTCGGCCCTGATGCTGAAGGACCTTACGCTGGCGCAGGACGCGGCTAAAGCCACAGGCGCCGCGACGCCGCTCGGCAGGCACGCGCAGGAGATTTACAAAGCGTTCGACGCCGCAGGCCATGGCGGCGTCGATTTTTCGGGTATCGTGCAGCACGTGCGGAAGCTGGCGGGAAAATAACCTGGTCGCCCGAACAAACAGCGTCACCTTGAAATATGAACCGTTGCGAGCCTTGAGGGATAGTGAGTTAAGTAGTTGCGGCCGTCGTTCGAGTCGTCACACCGGTCGCGGCTGCTCGAGATGACGGGGATGAAATGGTGGGGATCCGGCCATGACCACATTCCAGGAAGCACGGGCTTTCTTGCTCAAACATCGCGCCGACTACGACACGGCGGTGAAGCAGTTCCGCTGGCCCGATCCGGCGCCGTTCAACTGGGCGCTTGACTGGTTCGATGCGGATCTGGCGCGCGATCCCGCAAGCAAGGATCGTGCGGCGCTGTGGATCGTCGATGCCGGCAGCGACAAGGAGACGAAATTATCGTTCGGCACGCTGTCGCGACGTTCCAACCAGGTCGCGAATTTCCTGCGCGCGCAAGGTCTCAAGCGCGGCGACCATCTGCTGCTGTTGCTCGGCAATGTCGTGCCGCTGTGGGAGACCATGCTGGCGGCAATCAAGCTCGGGGTGGTGGTGATCCCCGCGACCACGCTTTTGACGCCGGACGAGTTGTACGACCGGCTCGATCGCGGCAGCGCCAAGGTGGTGGTGGCGTCGCAGGACCAAGTCGCGAAATTTTCGAGCGTCCGCGCCGGCAACTTCGTGCGGATCGTGGTCGGTGCGTCGGCGAGCCATGAGGGTTGGCTCCCGTTCGAGCAAACGGCGACGTCACCAGAAAATTTTACGCCGGACGGCCCAACCAAGGCCGAAGATCCAATGCTGCTTTACTTCACGTCGGGCACCACGGCGAAACCAAAGCTGGTGCGGCACAGCCAGCGCAGCTATTCCGTCGGCGGATTGTCGACCATGTACTGGCTGGGCCTGCAGCCCGGCGACATCCATCTGAACATCTCTTCGCCGGGTTGGGCCAAGCATGCCTGGAGCTGCTTCTTCGCGCCATGGAATGCCGGGGCTACCGTGTTCGTGGTTAACCAGCCGCGTTTCGATGCCAAGGGATTGCTCGCGACCATTGCGTGCTGTGGCGCCACCACGCTGTGCGCGCCGCCGACGGTATGGCGGTTGTTCATCCAGGAGACGCTATCGAGCTTCAAGGTCAGCCTGCGCGAGGTGTGCGGCGCCGGCGAGCCGCTCAATCCCGAAGTGATCGAGCAGGTGCAGGCGGCGTGGGGGCTGACGATCCGCGACGGCTACGGCCAGACCGAGACCACAGCGTTGGCCGGCAATTCGCCGGGTCAGAAGGTGAAGGTGGGATCGATGGGCCGGCCGATGCCTGGCTATAAGGTGCGCATCGTCGATGCCGACGGACGAGCCGCCAAGGAAGGCGAGGTCAGCCTGCTGCTTGGCGCGGATCGTCCGGCCGGCCTGATGCAGGGCTATCAAGGCGAAGACGGCAAGTTGAGCGGTGCCGATGGCGACCTCTATCGCAGCGGCGATGTCGTGTTCGCGGACGACGAGGGCTATCTAACCTTTGTCGGCCGCTCCGACGACGTCTTCAAATCGTCAGACTATCGCATCAGCCCGTTCGAGCTGGAAAGCATCCTGCTGGAGCATGAGGCGGTGGCGGAAGCGGCCGTGGTGCCCTCTCCGGATGCGATCCGGCTCGCCATCCCGAAAGCCTATGTGCTCCTGGTATCCGGCGTTGCGCGTTCGCCGGCAACGGCGCTGTCGATCTTCCAGCACCTGCACACGCGGCTCGCGCCGTTCAAGCGGATCCGCAGGATCGAACTGGTGACGGAACTGCCGAAGACGATTTCCGGCAAGATCCGCCGCGTGCACTTGCGCCGGCTGGAACACGAGAACGATCGCACCGACCCGCTGCGCGGCGACGAATTCCGTGAAGAGGAGTTCCCCGAACTGCAGAAGGTGCGCACCGCGGGGTCGGAAGCTGACGAATGAATGAAGTCTGGCAGAAGCCGCGGATTTCGCTCGCAGACTATCAGGCCATGGTCGGCCGCGAGGTCGGGGTATCGTCATGGCATTTGGTCGATCAGCAGCGGATCGACGTTCTTGCCGACGTAATTGAGGACCATCAGTTCAGCCATGTCGACCCCAGCCGGGCGAAAGCGGAAACCTCGTTCGGCACCACGATCGCGTACGGCTTTCTGACGATGTCGCTGATGAGCATCATGTCCTACGAGGTCACGCCGGTGATCTCGGGCACCACCATAGGCGTGAACTACGGCTTCGACAAATTGCGTTTCATTTCGCCGGTGCGCTCGGGCTCGCGGGTGCGCGGGCGGTTTACGCTCGCCGGCGCGAAATTGCGCAAGCCAAAGGAATTGCAGTCGCGCACCAATGTCACCATCGAGATCGAGGGGGCGGGGAGAAGCCTGCCTTGGTGGCCGACTGGATCGGCTGGATCTATTTTGACTGAAGATTCGGGAATCCGCGCATGACAATCAGATTTGACGGACGCGTCGCTATCGTCACTGGCGCGGGCAACGGGCTCGGGCGCGCGCATGCGCTCGGGCTGGCCGGCCGGGGCGCCAAGGTCGTGGTCAACGACTTTGGCGTCGCACGCGACGGCAGCGGTGGATCGCTGACACCGGCGGAAGCTGTCGTCGAGCAAATCCGCAAGGCAGGTGGCGTGGCGATGGCGGACGGCGCCGACGTTTCCAACTTTGCCCAAGTCTGGGCGATGGTCGAGTGCGCCACCAAGGCATGGGGCAGCGTCGATTTGTTGTGCGCCAATGCCGGCATCTTGCGTGACAAGTCATTTGCGAAAATGGAGATTGCCGATTTCGCGAAGGTCATCGATGTGCATCTCACCGGCACTTTCTATTGCTGCAAGGCGGTATGGGATGGCATGCGCGAGCGGCAATATGGCCGCATCGTCATTACCACCTCGTCGGCGGGCCTGTTCGGTAATTTCGGCCAGGCCAATTACGGCGCAGCTAAGACCGGCATGCTCGGCCTGATGAATGTGCTGGCCGAGGAAGGCCGCAAGCATAACATCCACGTCAACGCCATCTCGCCGACCGCGGCGACCCGCATGACGGAAGAATTATTGCCGCCGCAGGCCTTGGCGCTGATGAAGCCGGAGTCCATCACACCGGCGGTGGAATATCTGCTCAGCGAGAACGCACCGACCCGCACCATCATGGGCGCGGGTGCGGGGTCTTTCGCCGTAATCAAGATCATCGAAACCGAAGGCGTCAACCTGCCGGAATCCGATTGGACGCCTGACGCCATCGCAGCCCATTTCGCCGAGATCAGCGACATGTCGAAAGCCAGGGCGCTCCAAGGCGCGTTCGAGCAGACCCAGAAATACGTTGGACAGGCGGCAGCGCGAGCCGGCGTGAAGCTGTAGAGCTGCAAGACGCATGCGTTGCCCTCATGGTGAGGAGCGCGTGTTCGCGCGTCTCGAACCATGAGATGGTTTGGCCCATTCTTCGAGACGCGCGCAAGAGCGCGCTCCTCAGGATGAGGTTTCGCTGAAGCCAAAGGAGTGCTGCTTGCTCAAGCCACCGCAAATGGATGTCGCGGTCATCGGCGCCGGTCCGGCCGGCTTGATGGCGGCCGAGGTGCTCGTCGGCGGCGACGCCGATGTCATGGTCTATGACGCGATGCCGTCAGTGGGCCGCAAATTCCTGATGGCGGGGCGCGGCGGCCTTAACCTCACGCACAGCGAGACGTTGCCACGGTTTTTCGGCCGCTACGGAAACGCGACGCCGCATCTCAAAGCCGCGATCGAGGTATTTTCCCCTGACGCGTTGCGCGACTGGAGCGCCGCGCTGGGACAACCGACCTTCGTCGGCTCCAGCGGCAGGGTGTTTCCACAAGCCTTCAAGGCATCGCCTTTGCTGCGGGCCTGGTTGCGGCGGCTCGATGCATCGGGCGTCAAATTTGCGCTGCGCCACCGCTGGACCGGCTGGGAGGCGGACGGACGCCTTGCGTTCGACACGCCGGGCGGACCGCGCGTCATCGAGGCGCAGGCGACGATACTGGCGCTGGGCGGCGCTAGTTGGCCGCGGCTCGGATCGGACGCCGCATGGGTGCAGAAGCTTGTCGCAAAGGGTGTGCGGATTGCGCCGCTCGCTCCGGCCAACTGCGGCTTTACCGTCGCGTGGTCCGACGTCTTCCGCGATCGCTACGAAGGTCAACCCCTGAAAGGCATCATGCTGTCGTTTGGTGCACACGATGTGCGCGGCGAGGCTATGATCACGCGCTCTGGCATCGAGGGTGGCGCGGTCTACGCGCTCTCTGGGCCGTTGCGCGATGCCATGCTCGGCGAGGGACGCGCAACTCTGCGGATCGGCTTGCGGCCGGATCTCGACAGGAGCGATCTCGTCACGCGGCTATCGGCGCCACGCGGAAAACAATCGTTCTCGAACTGGCTGCGCAAGACAGTGCATCTCTCCCCGGTCGGAATTGGCTTGTTGCAGGAGGCCGCTGTCGCTTCCGGGCTGTCGCTTTCGTCGCTATCGACGGAAGGTCTTGCCGACCGGATCAACGCCGTGCCGGTCGAACTCACCGGCCTCGCGCCGATCGCGCGCGCGATCTCGACTGCCGGTGGGATTGCGTTCGACGAACTCGATGCCAATTTCATGATCCGCCGATTGCCCGGCATCTTTGCCGCCGGCGAAATGCTCGACTGGGAAGCGCCGACCGGCGGCTATTTGTTGCAGGCTTCGTTTGCTACGGGCGCGGCGGCGGGGAGGGGCGTGTTGAAATGGTTTGAGAGGCGAATGGCGAGTAGCGAATAGAATAAGGGGAAGCCATTACCCTATTCGCTATTCGCCATTCGCTATCTCAGTTTCCCCTGCGCCGCGACCGGCAGCGTGCAGATGATCTCGTCGCCGCGCACCATCACGACTTCGTCTATCATGTTGGCGACCACGCAGACATGGTTCGATCACGGCGCAGGGCGTGCCATATTCGTGGGCGACTTTGGCCGCAAGCGGTGTGGTCATGGCGGGTCCTTGTCTGGCAACGCGCATCCACGTTTGCCGAAAGCGTGCTACGCCTGTTCTATCTCTTCGCGCAATACTTCGAGTTCCAGCCAGCGGTCTTCGGCGGCGGCGAGTTCCTGCTGCGCGGTGGCGATGGTGGCGGATGCCCGGTCGAACTTCTTGCGATCCCTGGCATAGAGATCGGGATCGTCGAGCACGTTCTGCTGCCTGGCGATCTCGGCCTGCAGCTTTTCGATCATCTTCGGCAGCGTCTCCAGCGCGTGCTTTTCATTAAAATTCAGCCGGCGCTTTGGTGTTGTCGAGGGCGCGGCCAACCTGGGTTCCTTGCGGCCGTCGGATGCAGTCTTCCCCGGTTCGCGCTTCAGGTCGGCGCCGCGCTGCGCCAGCATGTCGGTATAACCGCCGGCATATTCGATCCAGCGCCCGTTGCCTTCCGGCACGATCACCGATGTCACGACGCGATCAAGGAAGTCGCGATCATGGCTGATCAGGATCACGGTGCCCTCGTAATCGCCCAGCATTTCCTCCAGCACGTCGAGCGTTTCCAGGTCGAGGTCGTTGGTCGGCTCGTCCAGCACCAGCAGGTTGGAAGGTTTTGCCAGCGCCCGCGCCAGCATCAGCCGTCCGCGCTCGCCGCCTGAGAGCACTTCGAGCGGTGTGCGCATCTGCTCATGCGCGAACAGGAAATCCTTCATGTAGCTGACGACGTGCTTCGGCTTGCCGCCGACCATGACGTGATCGCCGCGTCCACCGGTCAAGGCCTCCGTGAGCGTCGATTTCGGATCGAGGCTTTCGCGATGCTGGTCGAGCGTCGCCATCTCGATGTTGGCGCCGAGCCGCAGCGTGCCGCTATCGGGCGCATCCGCGCCGGTCAGCAGATTGACCAGCGTGGTCTTGCCCGCGCCGTTTGGCCCGACGATGCCGATGCGGTCGCCGCGCTGCACCCGGATCGAGAAGCCGTCGACGATCTTGCGTCCGCCATAGGATTTGGTGATGCCCTTGGCCTCGATCACCAGCCGGCCGGATTTCTCGGCTTCGGCGGCGCTGAGGTTCGCGTTACCCGTGGCTCCCCGATAGTCGCGACGCTGCTGGCGCAGCGCATGGAGGTTGCCGAGCCGCTTGACGTTGCGCTTGCGTCGCCCGGAAACGCCGTAGCGCAGCCAATGTTCTTCGTTGACGATCTTGCGGTCGAGCTTGTGCTGCTCGCGCTCTTCCTCGGCCAGCACGTCGTCGCGCCAGGCTTCGAACGCGCCAAAACCCCGATCGATCTGACGGATCTGGCCACGGTCGAGCCAGGCGGTGGAACGGGACAGGTTGGACAGGAAGCGGCGGTCATGACTGATGAGGACCAACGCGCTGCGGCGGCCGCCGAGTTCACCTTCCAGCCATTCGATCGTGGTGAGGTCGAGATGGTTGGTCGGCTCGTCCAGCAGCAGGATATCGGGTGAGGGCGCCAGCACACGCGCTAGAGCCGCGCGACGGGCCTCGCCGCCGGAGACATGGGCCGGATCTTCGTCGCCGCGTAGCCCGAGCTGTTCCAGCACATAGCGGGCCTGGTAGTGGTCATCGCCCGGCGCAAGGCCTGCTTCGACATAGGCCAGCGTCGTGGCAAAGCCGGCAAAATCGGGCTCCTGTGGCAGATAGCGGATGGTCGCACCCGGCTGCACGAAGCGGCTGCCGCTGTCGGGCTCGACGAGACCGGCAGCGATCTTCAATAGCGTCGACTTGCCCGAGCCGTTGCGACCGATCAGGCAGACGCGCTCGGTTGCCGACACTGACAGCTCGACGCCTGACAACAGCGGTGTGCCGCCGAAGGTCAGCGCGATGTCTTTCATCTGGATCAGCGGCGGCATATGTCCCGGTTCAACCCTGTTTCGCAGCGGGCTCGGCCGTCCGCCGGCGCTGGATACGGCGAATGGTCTGATCGAGCGCCGACAGGAAAGCCGAGCGGTCGCGCGGCGAAAACCCTTTGGGGCCGCCAGTGATTTCCCCTGACGAGCGCAGATCGGTCATCAAATTGCGGACCGCGAGCGTCATGCCGATTGATGCTTCCGTGAACGGCTTGCCGTTCGGCGCGATCACCTCGGCGCCGGCCTTCACGCAACGGCTCGCCAGCGGAATATCCGACGTGATGACGATGTCGCTCTTGCCGGCACGTTCCGCAATCCAGTCGTCGGCGGCATCCATTCCGGAACCCGCCGCGATACGCTCGATCATCGGATCTTGCGGCACCCTAATGAAATTGCCGGCGACCACGCTGACCGGCAGCGCATGCCTGGCCGCCACGCGGTAGACTTCGTCCTTCACCGGGCAGGCGTCGGCATCGACATAAATACGTGTGCTGCTCAAGTCCGGTGCCATATCTCGTTATTGCAGGGATCGCCGCGTGGTACTCCATCGCAGCTGAAAATGCGAGGAAAACACCTGGCCAGACCCGCTTGCCACGGCACCTCCCTGGCGTAGGATTGTACAGGGAAAATAGCCGAAATCGGGGACAGCATGACAAGTCCGATCGAGACCTACCGCGTTTCGGCCTACAACAGCTCGAAACTTTCCGAAAACAAGATTCACGACGATGCGGTTGCGCGAAAGTTCGGGTTCAGCGGCGGACTGGTGCCGGGTGTCGATGTGTTCGCCTACATGGTCCATATTCCCGTCCGGAAATGGGGACGCGCCTTTCTTGAACGCGGCCTGATCGAGGCGCGTTTCGTCAAGCCCGTCTATGATGGCGAACTCGCCGATGTTACCGCCAAAGAGAGCGGCGACGTACTCTCGATCGAGCTCGAAAGCCGCGGCGAGCAATGCGCGACCGGCACCGCGTCGCTGCCGGACTCCGTGCCGCCATTTTCGATGGCGGATTATCGCGAAACCGCCGCAATGGCGGAGCGCAGACCGGTCAATTCCGCCTCCTATCAAGTTGACCAGTGGCTCGGGACAGTGCCGCTTTCCTGGAGCGGCGATGCCGCGACGGAATATCTCAGGGATGTTCGCGAGCCGGACGCGATCTATGCGAGGGAAGGGCTCGGTCATCCCGGCCTGTTGCAGCGGACCATGAACAAGGTGCTGGTCGACAACGCCATTCTCGGCCCCTGGATTCACGTCGGCAGCCGGATGCAGCTTTTATCGGCCGGAAAGGTTGGCGATGAACTGACCGCGCGTGCGAAGGTCACTGGCCACTATGAGAAGAAGGGTCACCGCTTCGTCGAACTCGACGCGCTGGTGATCGCCAACGGCAAGATCGCGCTGGCGCATTGTCATCATATCGCGATCTATCAGCCGCGCGAGCGCGCGGCGGCGTGACATCGAAAGGCGTATCAACCTCGTCATGCCCGGCCCCTGTGCCGGGCATCCACGTCTTTTTGCGGAGCCAAAGACGTGGGGGGCCGGCATAGGCGAGCGGAAGCGACGCCGTCTTTCAGACGGCTATGCCCGGCCAAGACGTGTAGAGATTGCGCGGCTTTTCGATCCGGCGCGCCGCTATGCCGCCTTCCTCGCCTTACCATCCTGGATCGCGTGCCAGACGCGCTCGGGCGTCAGCGGCATATCGATCTCGGTGACGCCGTATTCGGCGAGCGCATCGATCACCGCATTGACGATGCAGACAAGGCTGCCGGCGCAGCCGGCTTCGCCGCAGCCCTTGGTGCCCAACGGGTTGGATTTTGTCGGCGATGGATGATCGCCGATCGACATCGCGGGAACATCGCCCGCACGCGGCATCGCATAGTCCACGAACGATCCGGTGATCGGCTGACCGCTGGAATCATAGCTGACCTCCTCCATCAGCGCCTGGCCGATACCTTGTGCAACGCCACCATGAAGCTGGCCCGCGACGATCATCGGATTGACGATGGTGCCGAAATCATTGACCGCGGAATAGCGCACGATGCGGACCACGCCGGTCTCGGGATCGATCTCGACTTCCACGGCGTGGCAGCCATTGGGGTAGGTCGACGGCGTATCCTTGGTGTTGTGATCGACGTCGAGCGAGGAGGGCACACCTTCCGGCATGTTGCCTTCGCGCATTTGTTGGGCCAGCTCCATGATACCGATGCTGCGATCGGTGCCGGCGATGGTGAAGCGGCCATTGGCGAATTCGATGTCGCCTTCGGATGCCTCCATCAGATGCGCGGCCGCCTGCTTGCCCTTGGCAATCACCAGCGCCGAGGATTCCACGATCGCCGTTCCGGTCGCGGTGATCGAGCGCGAGCCACCAGTGCCATTGCCGAAACGCACGAGGTCGCTGTCGTTCTGCTCCAGCGCGATCCTCTCAAAGGGCACGCCGAGCTGCGCGGATAATATCTGCGCGAATGGCGTCGCATGACCCTGGCCGTAATCGAGTGTCCCGGTGGTCAGCGTCACCGAACCGTCCGGCTCGAATGTGATCTTGCCGAGTTCGCCGCCCGGCGGCGCGGTGACTTCGAGATAGGAGCCGACCGCGATGCCGCGGAGCTTGCCGTTCTTGCGGCTTTCCTTCTTGCGTTTGGCGAAATTGGCGTGATCGGAAATCTCCAGCGCCTTGTTGAATACGCCGTGGAAATCGCCGCTGTCATAGGTGACGCCCGAGGCGGCGGCGAACGGCAATTGCGCGGGCTTGATAAAGTTGCGCCTGCGCAACGTTAGCCGGTTGATGCCCATTTCCTCGGCGGCGCGGTCGATCAGACGCTCCATGAAATAGTTGGCCTCGGGCCGTCCGGCGCCGCGATAGGCGCCCATCAGCGTCGTGTTGGTCAGTACCGTCTTGATGTCGATGCCGAGCAGAGGCGTACGGTAGACGCTGGCGAGGTTCTTTCCCGTGTTGAGCGAGAGCGGCCCCGGCGACACGGTAGTGATGTAGGCGCCGAGATTGCCGTAACCGTTGAGGCGGACGGCGAGAAATTTGCCGTCGGCGTCGAGCGCGAGTTCGCCGTGGATGATCTGCCCGCGGCCGTGGCTGTCCGACAGAAAGCTGGTCGAGCGCTCGTCGGTCCACTTGACCGGACGGCCGAGTGCCTTCGCCGCGTGCAGGATGCAGATGTATTCAGGGTAGTTGATGTTCTTCATGCCGAACGAGCCGCCGACATTGGCGCTCAGGATGCGGACCTTTTCGGCGGGCGTGTTCAGGATCCTGGCCAGCGTCGTCCGGTTTCCCGAAACGCCCTGGGTCGGAACCTGGATGGTGAAGCGCTCGCTCTCCTTGTCGTAGGCGCCGATCGCCACGCGCGGCTCCATCGGCACGACGGCGATGCGGTTGTTGACCATATCGAGCCGGGTGACGTGGGCCGCGCTTGCAAACGCCGCATCGAGCCTGGCGGTGTCGCCATAGTGATAGTCCAGCGCCACGTTGTTCGGAATGTGATCGTAAAGCTGCGGCGCGCCCGGCTGCGCCGCTTCCCTGGCGTTGGTCACCGCGGGCAATGCATCGATGTCGAGCTCGACTGCTTCAGCGGCGTCGCGCGCTTGTGCTGTTGTCTCGGCCACCACAAAGGCCACGGGGTCGCCGACATAGCGCACCTTGTCGCTGCTCAGCGCCGAACGGTTGGTCTGCAGCAGCGGCGAGCCGTCGCGACCCTTCAGCGGCAGCGCGCAGACGAATGGGCCATAATTGGCGGAAGCGAGGTCGGCTCCGGTCCAGACGCCGAGAACGCCCGGCATCGCTTTGGCGGCCGAGGTGGCGATGCCGCGAATGATGCCGTGGGCGTGGCTGGAACGTACGATCCAGGCATAAACCTGCCGGGGCAGACTAAAATCGTCGGTGTACCTGCCCTTGCCCCGGACCAGGATGTCGTCTTCCTTGCGCCGGACCGGCTGCCCAACACCGTGTTTTTGCAGTGCAATAGCGTTTTCCAGGGAAGACGGAGACGTATGATGTTGCATTAAAAATGACCTGAAATGCCGGTTTTCGCGCGTTTTGCGAACTATGCCCCAGATAGTCCCGGGGTCTCCAAACGACAACGCCTGATCGGGTATGGTCTTCCTGCCGCTGCGCTCGCCCACGGTTGCGCCCGGGACGGCGGCTGCTAAAGTTTTCGCTGAACGGAAATCCTCGCAGGCCCTGGATGGCCGCGGAAAGACAATTTGATGAATGACGACACGCGGCTCTGCGACGGTCCCGGGCCGCGCGAGCTCCCGCAAGAGTCAACTGCGGCGGCGGCTGCAGGCGCACCGGGAGCAAGACCCTCACCGGGGGACGCGAACGGCGTCTATGCCGCGCTCGATCTCGGCACCAATAATTGCCGGTTGCTGATCGCTTGTCTGTCGGGCAACGGGTTCCGTGTGGTCGATTCCTTTTCGCGGATCATTCGGCTAGGCGAGGGTATCTCGGCGACCGGCTGCATCAGTGAGGCCGCCATCGAGCGCGCGATCGCAGCGCTCAGTATCTGCCGCGACAAGATTCAGTCCCGCAACGCCAAACGGCTGCGCTTGATTGCAACCGAAGCCTGTCGTGCGGCCACCAACGCCAGCTGCTTCCGCGACCGCGTCGCGACCGAGACCGGCATACAGCTCGAGGTGATCGACCGCGAGACCGAGGCGGCGCTCGCCGTGCTCGGTTGTTCGCCGCTACTCGATCCGAACGGTCGAGGCGCCATCCTGTTCGACATCGGCGGTGGTTCGACCGAACTGGTGCGGATCGAGCGCAATCCGGCCGAGCCGAACGAAGCGCCGCGGATCAAGGCGTGGATGTCGATCCCGCTCGGCGTTGTCACCCTGGCCGAGCGTTTCGGCGGCCGCGATGTCACCGCGCAATCCTATGCGCTGATGGTGCACGAAGTCGCCAACCATGTCGCGCCGTTCGCGGCCGAGCATGGCGGCGACCTCAGCGACATGCACCTGCTCGGCACCTCCGGTACGGTAACGACGCTGGCTGGCGTGCATCTCAATCTCAAGCGCTACGACCGGCGCCGGATCGACGGCATCTGGATGAGCAATGCCGAGATATCGGCAACCATCGCGCGGCTGTCGGGCATGACCTATAAGGAACGCGCCGACAATCAGTGCATCAGCGCAGAGCGCGCCGATCTGGTGCTGGCCGGCTGCGCTATTCTGGATGCGATCCGCGATGTGTTTCCGTTGCAACGGCTGCGCGTCGCCGACCGCGGCCTGCGCGAAGGCATGCTGGTCGAGATGATGCGCGAGGACGGGGCGTTGCTCGGTTGCCGATAGGCGCATCGGCCCGCGATATGCTAGAGCCGTTTCCGTTCCGATGGAATCGGAACGGGGCTCTAGATCCTTGTTTTGACGCGTTTTCTTCACGCGAACCGGTATCCACTTCGCTCGAAAACGCTCTAAGAGCGCCGGGAACGAACATCAGGCTGGCAACACCGATATGGCAAAAGACACCACTGGCCGGCTCCACGTCACGGTCAGGACCGGGGGCAAACGCAAGCTGTCGTCGAAATTATGGCTGGAGCGACAGCTCAATGATCCCTATGTGGCGCAGGCCAGGCGGGACGGCTATCGTTCGCGCGCGGCTTACAAGCTGATCGAGATCGACGATAAGCATCGTTTCCTGAAGCCCGGCATCACGGTGGTCGATCTCGGCGCTGCACCCGGTGGCTGGAGCCAGATCGCAGCGCGCCGCGTCGGCGCGGTGAGCGGCAAGGGCAAGGTGATCGCGATCGATCTGCTGGAGATGCCAGAAATTCCCGGAGTCTGTTTTGCCCAGCTCGATTTCCTTGCCGAAGACGCTCCGGCAAAGTTACGGGAGATGATCGGCGGACGCGCTGACGTCGTGCTGTCCGACATGGCCGCCAATACCACAGGCCACCGCAAGACCGATCAGCTTCGGATCATCGGCCTGGTGGAGAGCGCGGCCGCTTTTGCGGCCGACGTGCTCAGTCCCGGCGGCATTTTCGTGGCAAAGGTGTTTCAAAGCGGCGCCGACGCCGAGCTGTTGGCGCAGCTCAAGCGCGATTTTGCCGGTGTGCGTCACGTCAAGCCCGCCTCGAGCCGGCAGGATTCCTCCGAGCGCTATGTATTGGCGACCGGATTTCGTGGACAGCAACAGAAATAGCCGCGAGACATCGTCATTTGCGAAGCGCCACCGGGTCGCGCATTGCAATGGCGGGAACTCGTCCCGGAACCAGCCCTTAGCCTTCCGGCCTGCCTTATCGAAGCGCGTTTGCCATCATCAGGCCCAACATCAGGGCTTTGTTAATGTGGGACCAAGGGATACGGCCCCGGCGGAAGGGATACGTGAAAAGTCTTTGCCATCTTGAAACAGGTCTGCGGCCCACGCGGCGCGAGTCAGGACTGCGCTGTTTTTGGGCCGGAGCTTTATTCGCTGCGGCAACCGGCGCGGTCATGCCCGCATCGGTTCAGGCGGAGAGCCGGTCTGCTCCGGACCCTGCGACCACGTCGGCGACTCCGGCGGCGAAGCCGGCAGACCAGCCGAAGCCGGCGGATGACGCGACCGCGCAGGTACTCAAGCCTGTGCCGGCAGATTCATTCAGGGCAACCGTTCGCGCCATGGTCGAACGCGAGGTCCGCACAACGGGTCTGCCGGCGGATATCGCCGATGCCGTGATTTACGTCGAAAGCAATTATGATCCCACGACCATCGGCCGTGTTGGCGAGATCGGCTTGATGCAGATCAGGCCGCAGACGGCGGCGATGCTGGGGTTCAAGGGAAGCGACGAGGAACTCGCCGAACCCGAAGTCAATATTCACTACGGCGTCATTTATCTCAGCAAAGCTTGGCGGCTTACCAACGGCGATCTCTGCCGTGCGCTAATGAAGTATCGGGCAGGCCACGGCGAGGAGGTGATGACGCCGCGCTCGGTGACTTATTGCCAGCGGGCGCGCAATCATCTCGCGGCACTGGGCTCACCGTTCGCGACCGAGGGGACAACGCCGCCTTTGATCGCTGCGGTTTCGACAGCGGAACCTGAAAGCAAGCCTGCCCGGCAGGTGAAAGCGGAGCCGGATTCGCCGACCAGCGTTTACGCGCGATACAAGCGGGGCACGCCCGCGGGCAGCCGGGCGTTCTGGGCCGCGCGCGAGGCCCATGTTCGCGCTGTTACGGCGCAGCTCGAAGCCAAGTGGCGGCGGGTGGCCTCACGCTGATATCAGCCCAGCCGCTGATCCCGCGCGTTGGCGGTCTCGGTGGCGGCGGTTTCTTCCGGCTCGGCGTCCCGCTCCGGCGAAGGAACGACGATCACGCCGCGGCCCGATACCTGATGGCCGGCGTCGGCGGGCAGCTCGAAAAAGAAACAGGCTGAGCCCGTCGAGATCACCGCCACCACGATAAAGGCTGGCCCGAATTCAGCGGCGCTCAATTCCGTCACATGATGAAACCACATCGTGGTTTCCACCAGGGCTGCACCGAGCGCGACACCGGCCGACACCGCCAGTTGCTGGTTGACGCTGACCAGCGTGGTGGCGCGGCTCATCCGGTCCGGCTCGACTTCGGCATAGGCCAGCGTGTTGATCGCGGTGAACTGCAGCGAGCGGAAGAAGCCGCCGACCACCAGCAAGATCATGATCAGCAGCAATGGCGTCGAGATCGTGAACAGCGCGCAGGCGGCGAGGAAGATCGAACTGACGAAGGCGTTGATGATCATGATGCTGCGAAAGCCGAAGGTGCGGATGATCCGCGCCGCCAGCGTCTTCATGCCCATCGCGCCGACGGCGGAGGCGAACGTCACCAGACCAGACTGCAGCGGCGTCAGGCCAAAGCCGATCTGCATCAAGAGCGGCAACAAAAAAGGCAATGAGCCGATGCCGAGCCGAAATATGAATCCGCCGATGATGCTGGCGCGCATCGTCGGCAACCGCAGCAACGTGAAATCCAGCACCGGCGAGGCGGTCCGCCTTGCATGAATCACGTAGAGCATCATCGAAACGCTGCCGAGGGCGATCAGTGCGACGACGACGCTCCACGGCAGCAGATTGAGCCCCGCCACCGAAAGCCCGAAGGCAATGCCGGCGAGGCCGATGCCGGCCAGCACCAGCCCGTAGAGGTCGAAACGCCCGGTATGCTCGCTGCGGATCGGGTCGATGAAGCGCAGTGCCATGACGATGCCGACCACGCCGATCGGAATGTTGATCAGGAAAATCCAGTGCCAGGTCAGGTAGGTTGTGATGAAGCCGCCGAGCGGCGGTCCCAGCACCGGCCCGACCAGCGCCGGCACCGTGACCCACGTCATCGCATTGACCAGCGCGCTCTTGTCGATCGAGCGCAGCAGCACCAGGCGACCGACCGGCGTCATCATCGCGCCGCCGAAACCCTGCATGATGCGTGCGATCACGAAATGCGTGACGGAGGACGACATCGCGCAGCCGATCGACCCCGCCATGAAGACGCCGATGGCGGCGCTGAACACCAGCCGGGCGCCGAACCGGTCGGCGGTCCAGCCACTCGCCGGGATGAAGACCGCAAGCGACAGCAAATAGGAGGTGATCGCAAGTTTCAGGGTCAGCGGGCTGGTGCCGATGTCGGCTGCGATCGCCGGCAGCGAGGTCGAGATGACGGTGGAATCCATGTTCTCCATGAACAAGGCAGTGGCCACGATGAGCGGGATCAGGCGTTGTTTGTTCATCTGGATTTGCGGAGGCGAGGAAGCGGCGGGGTGCTCGGCCTGTACCATCCCGCAGTCGGACAAGCTATTGCAGATGCTCGAAAATCATCTAAATCCTGCGTGACGCGCTACGGCGGAAAAGCAGGTCAGGTCCGCGATTGGGCATCGCTCGCGCGGGAGCCAGAAATCTTCGGCGTGTAGGCTCTTGCGAAAACCTGCGCATGGCTGGCAAACACTTTGATTCGGCGCGCTGCCATGCTATCGACCAGCGCCAACCCTACCGATGGGCTCGATTCGACGGTGCTGCCAATGGCGTCACCGGCGTAACTGTTCATCCCTTAGGCACATGCGGCGAACCGGCCGCCGAATGGAGTTGGTAAATGGCAATGGTGCAGGGAATTCAGGGGATTCGCGAAGCCTATACGTTCGACGATGTGCTTCTGAGACCCGGCCTTTCGGACGTTCTGCCCTCTGAGGTCGACATCCGTTCTTATGTGACACGCGTCATACCGCTCAACATTCCCATCGTCGCCTCAGCGATGGATACCGTCACCGAGGCGCGCATGGCGATCGCGATGGCACAGTCGGGCGGGATTGGCGTCATTCACCGCAATTTCGACGTCGATGGTCAGGCTGCCCAGGTGCGGCAGGTCAAGAAGTACGAGTCCGGAATGGTGGTCAATCCTTTGACCATCGGACCCGACGCGATGTTGTCGGATGCGCTGTCGCTGATGAGCGATCACGGATTTTCCGGCATTCCCGTGGTCACGGGCGCCAGCAAGGGCGTGCCGGGAAGGCTGGTCGGCATTCTCACCAACCGCGACGTTCGATTCGCGACCGATCCGCGACAAAAGATTTCCGAGTTGATGACGCATGAAAATCTCGTGACGGTGCGCGAGGGCGTCAGCCAGGACGAGGCGAAGCGGATGCTGCACCAGCACCGCATCGAAAAGCTGCTGGTCGTCGACGATCAATATCGCTGCGTCGGATTGATCACGGTAAAAGACATGGAAAAGGCGGTTACGCATCCGCTGGCCTGCAAGGACGCGCAAGGCCGATTGCGGGTTGCGGCTGCGACCACCGTCGGCGAGGGCGGTTATGAGCGTACCGAGCGGCTGATCGACGCCAGCGTCGATGTGATTGTCGTCGACACGGCGCATGGGCATTCCTCGCGCGTGCTGGAAGCGGTCAACCGCATCAAGCGGCTCTCCAATGCGGTACAGGTGATCGCCGGCAACATCGCCACGGAGGAAGGCGCGCAGGCGCTGATCGATGCGGGCGCCGATGCCATCAAGGTCGGCATCGGTCCGGGCTCGATTTGCACCACGCGGATCGTGGCCGGCGTCGGTGTGCCGCAGCTGACCGCGATCATGGATGCGGTCGAGGCCGCGAAGAAAGCCAACGTGCCCGTCATTGCCGATGGCGGCATCAAATATTCCGGTGACCTCGCCAAGGCGCTTGCCGCCGGCGCCGACATCGCGATGGTCGGTTCGCTGCTCGCCGGCACCGACGAGACCCCGGGTGAAGTGTTCCTGTGGCAAGGCCGTTCCTATAAGGCCTATCGCGGCATGGGGTCGGTGGGCGCGATGGCGCGCGGCTCCGCCGATCGCTATTTCCAGCAGGACATAAAGGATACGCTCAAGCTGGTGCCCGAGGGCATCGAGGGCCAGGTACCCTACAAGGGTCCGGTCGGCAATGTCATGCATCAGCTTGCCGGCGGCCTGCGCGCGGCGATGGGCTATGTCGGCGCGCGCAATATCGCCGAGTTCCACGAAAAGGCGCAGTTCGTGCGTATCACCGGCGCCGGCCTGCGCGAAAGCCACGTCCACGACGTCACCATTACGCGCGAAAGCCCGAATTATCCCGGCGTCGGCTAGCGCCGGACGGCCCGAATTGGCGCCGCAACGCGTACAAAACGGATTAGCGTTTGCGCCTCGCGCGCGAGCCGGCTCGGCGTTCGCCGCAAAAGGAATTATCGCAACTTCATTCGAAAGAAGCTGGTTATCATGGTGGATTGGTCGGACGAAAGAATTGCCGCGCTCTCGGATCAGGATCTCAGGAATTTGCGGGTCAATGCGGAGCGCAAATCGGCGGGCGACCTGCTCGCCAAATGCGATGCCGAGCTTGAGAAGCGCAACGCTGCCAAGCCGCGCAAGGCGGCAAAGCCCCGCACCGAGTTAAAGGAATTCGAGCATGCGATCTCGGGTGAACTCGCTGAGGTCGGCAAGCGGATGGCCGCGAAGTACGATCTGTCGGAGGAGACCGCTAGGGCGAAATCGGCCGGCATCAAGGGTTTCCGTTCGCACAAGCTGCTCGACGCGCAAGGTTATGCAAAGCTCGGCGGCCATCAGCGCGACGGAACGGTGGCGGTCGACCGCTATATTTCCTATCGGCGCGGCAATGACATTGTGACGCTCGGCGTCTGGCTTCCCAAGGACAGCCCGATCGAGAGCCACGAATTCCACGTCAGCGCGCCGGCCACGATGATCGAAGGCGGCAAGGCGTTTTCTGAAGTGCGGCCCGGCGTTTCCGAAAAGGATCTGCAGGAAACCCGCCTGATGCGCAACTTCAAGGATTTGCCAAGCGCGGAAGCGGCGTTCGACGCGGCATTGGCGAAAATCACCGCGTAATAACTGCGCGGGGTTCGCGCGTCGTGCTATCCTCAATGAAATCAAAAAAAGGAGGAAGCCATGTCCCAGGCCAAGCGCGTCGTTCTTGTGTCTCGTCCAGTCGGTGAACCCAAGGCGTCGGACTTTCGCATCGAGGAATTTGCACCGCCGTCGCCCGGGGCGGGCGAGGTGCTGCTGCGTACCATCTGGCTGTCGCTCGACCCCTATATGCGCGGCCGCATGAGCGACGCGCCGTCCTATGCCGCGCCGGTGCCGGTCGGCGGCGTGATGGAAGGCGGCACGGTTTCCGAGGTGATCGCTTCGAACAATCCGGGTTTTGCCAGGGGTGACATCGTGCTGTCGCGCGCCGGCTGGCAGACCCATGCGATCTCGGACGGCAAGGGACTGGCCAAGATCGATCCCAAGCTCGGGCCGGTGTCGACTGCGGTCGGCGTGCTCGGCATGCCCGGCATGACGGCGTACACGGGCCTGCTCGACATCGGCAAGCCGCAACCCGGCGAGACCGTGGTCGTGGCGGCGGCTTCCGGCGCGGTCGGTTCGGCCGTGGGGCAGATCGCGAAGATCAAGGGCGCGCGCGCCGTGGGCATCGCGGGCGGCAAGGACAAATGCGATTACGTCAGGAAGGAGCTCGGTTTTGACGATTGCCTCGATCACCGCGATCCGGATCTGGCCGCGAAGTTAAAAGACGCCTGCCCGAAGGGCATCGATGTTTACTTCGAGAATGTCGGCGGCGCGGTGTTCGAGGCGGTGTTTCCGCTGCTCAACACCTTTGCCCGCATGCCGGTGTGCGGCCTGATCGCACAATACAATGACACCGAAGCCCAGGCGCCGAAATGGGCGGGCGTGATGATGCGCAACGTGCTCACCAAGCGTCTGACCATCCGTGGCTTCATCGTTTTCGATTTTGCCGCGCGTCACGGCGACTTCCTGCGGGACATGTCGCAATGGGTCCGCGAGGGCAAGGTCAAATACAAGGAGTGCATCACCGAAGGGCTCGACAGTGCGCCCGGCGCCTTCATGGGATTGTTGAAGGGCGCCAATTTCGGCAAGCAACTGGTGCGGGTCGGCCCCGACAAGGCGTAGGCGGGCCAAGGTCCCCGCAGAGAACGTTGATCCGCGTGGTGCCGCAATGTTTGCCGTGATGATCGCATGCTGCGGCCGCCGTTTCCGAAGGGATTTTTGGTCCTCGGCTGCTCGGCTATGTCACGGGATTGGGCTTGCGATCCTGCTAGGCAACGTCGTTCCTTGTCGCCGCCACCGATCTGGTCTGGCAGCCCAGCATTCCCGTGGCCCTTGTGGCGCTCGCGATTGCGCAGATGCGGCGTGCATCTGGTGTTCTTCCTGCACATCACCACCGGGCCCGATAACACCAACAATGTGACGGCGCTCACGTTCGGCATATTGATCGTGGTGCTGGTGATCGGCGGCTCGCTGTCGATCATGGCGAACCTCTATCACAATGGGATGCCGATGGACCAGATCAGCAATGTAGCGCTAGCTGCTTCTTGCTTACCTCTCCAGAGGTCGATTTGCATTCGCGATGCAAATCGGGCGAGGGGGCGCTGTTCTAAAGACGAGAGGCCGTAACCCCACCCTAACCCTCTCCCGATGGGTGTTCAGACCGGGGAGATGGTGGACGGGTGTTCGGAGACATCGTGGACACTTTCTGGCCGGATGTCGATGGTTGCAATCATCTGGGCTCTGAAGACGACGTCGAAGACGCCATCCTTGATTGTTGGCCTGAACGCGACAGCCTTGC
>JAGXAJ010000128.1 GCA_018971625.1 Pseudomonadota bacterium | reverse complement strand
CTCGGCCGCGCGCTTGCTGCCGCCGACGCCTTCGGCGGGCGCCAGCCCCGGCAGATCCACGGCGACGCGGAACTGCGGATCGTGATGCGGCCCGGTACGCTCGACCTCGCGATAAACCGGTGTCGGCAGGCCCTTGCCCTGCGCCCATTCCTGCAACACCGTCTTGGGATCGCGCAGCGGCCGCCGCGGTTTTCGCATCCGCTCGGTCCAGTTGCGCTCGACGAATTGCACCGCAGCGGCATAACCACCGTCGAGATAGATCGCCCCGATTACCGCCTCGCAGATGTCGCCGAGCACGGCCTTGCGAAGACGCGCGCTTGCTCCCGCGCCGACCGCGCCGAGCTTGATATCGTCGAGCAGCCCCAACGATTTCGCGACATCGGAGCAGCTTTCCTTGCGCACGAGATCCGCGAGGCGCTTTGACAATTCACCTTCGTCGGCCCTCGGATAGGCGCGATACAGCATGTCGGAAACGACAAGTCCGAGCACGTGGTCTCCGAGAAACTCCAGACGTTGGTAGCTGTCGGCGCGGTGCCGGGTCGCGGGTTTCAGCGCCGACACATGGGTAAACGCGGTAGCAAGCAGCCCGGAATCGCCGAATTTGTACCCGATGCGCGCCTCGATCGCGGCAGCCGCTGCCTTGGCGCTGACCGTGCCGCGCTTCCTCTTTGCCGCAGCAGGCTCGTTCACCGGCTCAGGCCGAGAGCTTGCTTCGCCGGGTGACGATGGGCGCTGGATGTCCTGTGCTTCGTCGTTCATCGCACAAATGAGAATATCCGATTCCAGCGCACCGCGGTCGGCCAGCGCCAGAACATCCAGGCATGTTCGCCCTCGGCAATGGAAAAGAAGATCATCTGGGCGCGACCGATCAGGTTCTCGAACGGCACATAGCCCACCCCCGAGAGCACCCGGCTATCGCTTGAGTTGTCCCTGTTGTCGCCCATCATGAAGAAATGGCCGGGCGGCACGTCGTAGACGATGGTGTTGTCGTAGAAGCCGTTGTCGACACAATCCAGCGTTTCATAGCTGACGCCATTCGGCAACGTTTCCTTCCAGCGCTTCACCCGGGCGGTTGCTCCCGACGAGCCACAAGGGTCTTCACCGACGAAATCGCTCATGCGCTCGCGCTGAACCGGCTTGTCGTTAATGTACAGCAGGCCTTCCTTCATCTGGATGTGGTCGCCGGGCAGCCCGATGACGCGCTTGATATAATCAGTGTTGTCCTCCCTCGGCGGCCGGAACACCACGACATCGCCGCGCGCGGGCTCGGAGCCGAAGATCCGTCCCTTGAACAATGGAGGCGAGAACGGTATCGAATAGTGGCTATATCCGTAGGAATATTTCGAGACGAAGAGATAGTCGCCGACCAGAAGCGTCCCTTTCATCGACCCGGAGGGAATGTTGAAGGGCTGAAACAGGAAGGTGCGGATGACGAGGGCGATCAGAAGTGCATGAACGACGACGCGGATGGTTTCACCAATACCGCCTTCGGATTTTGCCCCTGATCTCGCGCTCATCGCTTTCCCAATTTCCGTCGCGACTGCCGCGCGGTGACAGAACATCTTCCTTACGCGAGTGCCCGTTGATTCGCGTCAGGGCAAATGATCGATATTGATGTGAGCGCGAATCCCGGCGTGCGCCTGAATCCGCCCTGATTTCCCTGCGGCGTTTTAGACGGTTGTTCGCAACCGCGCAATCAACGGCCGTTAGAAAACTTGCTAATCCATTGAATAGTCGGTGATTCCCGGCTTGGCGGAAATACGCGAGCCCCCTTGGCTGCCTTAGGGTTTGCCCCGCTGGACCGCCGAAATTATGACGAAAGCCTGCGCCAACGGCCAGTCATCCGTAATGGAAAGGTCAATCCGCGCCTCATAGCCCGGCGGCGTCAAGGCCTCGAGCCGGGCCAACGCCGCGCCGGTGAGTTGCATGGTCGGGCGGCCACCCGGCAGGTTCACCACCCCCATGTCCCGCCACCACACCCCGCCTCTGATTCCCGTCCCCAGCGCCTTGGAGCAGGCTTCCTTGGCGGCAAACCGCTTGGCATAGGTCGCCATCACCATCTTGTGGTTCTTGGCGCGGCGCGCGGCCCTGGCACGCTCGGCCTCGGTAAAAATGCGATCGAGAAAACGATCGCCATGACGCTCGATCGCCGCAGCGATCCGGGTGATATCGATCAGGTCGGAGCCGATGCCGATAATCATGCCGTGGCCGCGACCCGCTGGCGCCCGCGATCCATCGCTGCCCGCATGGTGCGAACCGACTCGCCGAGGCCCACAAACAGCGCTTCGCCCATCATGTAGTAGCCGATGTTGAGCTCGACGATCTCGCCGAGGCCCGAGATCTTCTCCGCGGTGACGTAATCAAGGCCATGTCCGGCATGGACTTCGAGGCCTGCGGCGCGGGCCAACCGGCTGCCCGCGACGATGCGCTGCCATTCCGCCTCCGCTTTCGCGGCATGGCCGTCCGTCACCGCATCACACCAGGCGCCGGTGTGAATTTCGATCACCGGGGCGTGCAATTGTGCGGCCATCTCGATCTGCGCCGGCTCGGCCGCGATGAACAGCGACACTCGAATGCCGGCGTCGTTCAATTGCGCGATGAACGGCTTAAGCGCGTTGTGCTGGCCGACCACGTCAAGGCCGCCCTCGGTGGTCAGTTCTTCCCGCCGCTCCGGCACCAGGCAGACCGCGTGCGGCTCGGTCGCCAGCGCCAACCCCAGCATCTCGGCAGTTGCCGCCATCTCGAAATTCAGCGGCTTCGATATCGTGGCCTTGAGCCGCGCCATATCTTCCTCGCGGATATGGCGGCGGTCTTCGCGCAGGTGCGCGGTAATACCGTCGGCACCGGCCTCGATCGCCGTCAGCGCCGCACGTACTGGATCGGGATTTCGGCCGCCCCGCGCATTGCGCAAGGTGGCGACCTGATCGACATTGACACCAAGGCGCAGCGGAAGAACGGACATGTAGGACTCGCGGAAAGCAGGAGCGATCAAAAACGAATTAAGGCGTCAGCGCGCCGACCTCGGCGCGCGCATCCATCTTCTCGAAAAGGACGGCTTGCCGGTCAAGCCCGGCAATGACGGATCAGCCATTGACGCGTTCGACCCGTGCGACGACGGCCTTGGCGCGCAGCTGGGCGATAATAGCGCTGAGATGCTTAAGATCATAGACCTCGAGATCGATCGTGAGTTCGGTGAAATCAGGCGAACGCCTGAACATGCTGATATTGTCGATATTGCCGTCATGCTCGGCAATGACGGTGGCGACCTGCGCTAGGCTGCCGGGCTCGTTGACGTTGTCAACCATGATCCGGGCCGGAAAGCGCTGCGGCGTCGTATCGTCGACGTCCCAACGCACGTCGAGCCAGCGTTCCGGCTCCTCCTCGAAATCCTTCAGCGCCGGCGACTGGATCGGATAGATCGTGATGCCCTGCCCCGGCGAAACGATGCCGACGATGCGGTCGCCCGGCACGGCGCCGCCATTTGGCGCGAACTTGACCGGCAAACCCGAATTGATGCCCCGGATCGGAATCGCGGAAGGGTTGCGCGCCGGATCGGGCGGCGATTTCAGCTTCAGCTTGACCGCAAGGCTCTTCTTGACGCCGAACCGCCCGGCACGCTCTTCCTTGTAATCGGGATACATCGCGCGTGCGACGTCGGAAGCCTTTATCTCGCCACGCCCGACGGCTGCCATCACATCGTCGATCGAGGCACGCGCCAGCCGAGGCAGCGCGCCCTTCAGCTTGTCGTCGGCATATTGGATCTTGGCGCGCACGAACAACCGCTCCACGATGCGACGGCCGAGGCCGGCATACTGGTCGCGCACTGCGGTACGGGTCGCGCGCCGGATCGCGGCCCTTGCCTTCCCGGTGATGGCGAGCGATTCCCAGACCGATGGCGGCGCGGCCTGCGCTTTCGAGGTCAGGACCTCCACTTCGTCGCCGTTCTGCAATTCGGACGACAGCGGCGCGAACTTGCCGTTGATCTTGCAACCGACCGCGCTGTTGCCGACATCAGTATGCACAGCATAGGCGAAGTCGATCACATTGGCCTGGCGCGGCAGCGCAATCAGCTTGCCCTTTGGCGTGAAGCAGAACACCTGGTCATGGAACAGTTCGAGCTTGGTATGCTCAAGAAACTCTTCCGGATTGGCGCTTTCCGACAGGATGCCGATGGTGTGGCGCAGCCAGGCGAAGGCGTTGGATTCACGCTTGAGTAGCTCGGTCGGCGAGCCGATGCCGTCCTTGTAGAAGGCGTGCGCGGCAATGCCGAGTTCGGCGATCTGGTCCATCTCCTCGGTGCGGATCTGCAGCTCGACGCGCTGGTTGCCGGGGCCGATCACGGTGGTGTGGAGCGAGCGGTAATCGTTTTGCTTGGGCGTCGAGATGTAATCCTTGAACCGGCCGGGCACCACGGGCCAGGTGGTATGCACCACGCCAAGCGCGCGATAGCAGGCCTCGACGCTGTCCAGCACGACGCGGAAGCCGAAGATATCGGACAGTTGCTCGAAGCCGACCGACTTGCGCTCCATCTTGGTCCAGATCGAAAACGGCTGCTTGCGCCGGCCATAGACATGCGCGGCCATGCCGTTCTTTTGCAGGTTCCTCGAAAGCTGGTTTTCGATTTCGCCGATCAGGTTGCGGTTGCGTTCGGCCAGCGAATCCAGCCGCTGCATCACGACCGTATGGGCTTCCGGATCGAGCATGCGAAACGACAAATCCTCGAGCTCTTCGCGCATTTCCTGCATGCCCATGCGGCCGGCAAGTGGCGCATAGATGTCGAGCGTTTCGTCGGCGATGCGGCGACGTGCCGCCGGTGCCACGAACTCCAGCGTGCGCATGTTGTGCAGGCGGTCGGCGAGTTTAATCAGAAGAACCCGGACGTCGTCAGCGATCGCGAGCAAAAGTTTGCGCAGGTTTTCAGCCTGCTTGGCCTCGCGCGAGACGAGCTCCAGGCGTTTCAGCTTGGTGAGGCCTTCGACCAGCGCGCCGATTTCATGGCCGAACACCTGGTCGATCTCGGCGCGGGTCGCTTCCGTATCCTCGATGGTGTCGTGCAGCAATGCCGCGACAATGGTGGCATCGTCCAGCTTGAGGTCGGTGAGGATCGCCGCGACCTCGAGCGGATGCGAGAAATAAGGATCGCCAGAAGCGCGGGTCTGGGCGCCGTGCGCCTTCATGGCGTAGACATAAGCGCGGTTCAGCAGGTCTTCGTTGGTGTCCGGATTGTAGCAGCGTACCCGTTCGACCAAATCGTATTGCCGCATCATGCGCGCGCGCGGTGCCTTGGTTGCCTTCTCCGCCGCAGTCGATGGCGCCACCGCGACCGACTCGGTCGCGGCCTGCATCTGCCGGGAACTGCGCCGCCAATTCACCATCGAATCACAGTCTCCGCGCGGCGTCGCCGAGCGCGACCCGCCTCACCTTGTCATTCCTTGCATAATCGGCCGATGCAGCCAGGCGTTGCAGCCGAAAAGCGCAATCTTCTGAAGACGCAGTGTAACGCGAAATCGGCGGCCCGCCGATTAATTCGGAGACAGTCTTTGCAAAATGGCCTGCACCCCGTGCGGGCGCCACGGTAACCAAAAAAACAACAATAAAAGCAAAGGCCCGGACAGTAATCCGGGCCTTTGCTTAAGGTAAATCGCCCGGTATGCCTCGGTTATCTGTCGGCGGCGAGGAATACGAGCGACTATTCGTCCTCTTCGGGCTGCTCTTCCGGAGGCGCCAGGCCCTCAAGGCCCTTCAGCAGTTCCTCTTCAGTCATGCGTTCGACCGCGACCTCGGTGTCATCGGCATCGACGCTCGCGCCCGCCGAACCGATCAGAGGCACCGTATCGGGCTCCGGCTCGTCAACCTCGACGAATTTCTGCAGCGAATGAACCAGCTCCTCGCGCAAATCCTCGGGGGAAATCGTCGAATCCGCGATTTCGCGCAGCGACACAACCGGGTTTTTGTCGTTATCTCGGTCGACTGTGAG
>JAGXAJ010000127.1 GCA_018971625.1 Pseudomonadota bacterium | reverse complement strand
GGCTATACGGTGCCCGAGGAATACACCCGCTTCATGCGCACGCTGATCGAGCGGGTGCCGAACTCCGACAAGGCGGTGTTCTCGGTCCATTGCCACAACGATCTCGGCATGGCGGTGGCGAATTCGCTGGCCGGCATCGCCGGCGGCGCACGGCAGATCGAATGCACCGTCAACGGCATCGGCGAGCGCGCCGGCAATGCCGCGCTCGAGGAAGTCGTGATGGCGATCAATATTCGCAACGACAAGTTTCCGTGGTGGCACAAGGTCGACACCACGCAGCTGACGCGCGCCTCCAAGCTGGTATCCGCCGCGACCTCGTTCCCGGTGCAGTACAACAAGGCGATCGTCGGCCGCAATGCGTTCGCGCATGAAAGCGGCATCCACCAGGACGGCGTGCTGAAGGACGCCTCGACTTACGAGATCATGCGCCCCGAAATGGTTGGCTTGAAAAAATCCTCTTTAGTGCTCGGCAAGCATTCCGGGCGGCATGCCTTTGTGCACAAGCTGGAGGAGATGGGCTACAAGCTCGGCGCCAACCAACTGGAAGACGCTTTCGTCCGGATGAAGGCGCTGGCCGACCGCAAGAAGGACATCTATGACGAGGACATCGAGGCGCTGGTTGATCAGGAGATCGCGGCCTCCCACGACCGCATCAAGCTGACCTCGCTGACCGTGATCGCCGGCACCCACGGGCCGCAGCGCGCCACCATGAAGCTCGACGTCGGCGGACAGACCAAAATCGAGGAAGCCGAAGGCAACGGCCCGGTCGATGCGGTCTTCAATTGCATCAAGGCGCTGGTGCCCCACGAGGCGAAGCTCGAGCTCTACCAGGTCCATGCCGTCACCGAGGGCACCGACGCCCAGGCCGAGGTCTCGGTCCGGCTCGCCCATAAAGGCCGCTCGATGACCTCGAAGGCCTCCGATCCGGACACGCTGGTAGCCTCGGCAAAAGCCTATCTCGGCGCGCTTAACAAGATCGTGATGAAGCACGAGCGCGACACCCCGGCGCAAGCTGCGGGCTGACCCGCGCGGCGTCGTCATTCGGGGCGGCGCACGCTCCTGATGCTTGACGTCCAGACATCCAAACGCGGGGGGCATGGCGCCGCATTTTTGCGCCGGGCTGCCGCGGCAGATCAGGATCACACGGGCTTGCCTGCATGGCGCAGGCCGATATGATCTTCGCGGGCAGGAGGATTGAGCCTGCCCGCGGGCTCGATCAATGTCGATTGCGGACCAAATTGCCGGATCACCGCAGGCGGGCGCTACCGTCGCGACTGCGGTCGCGCCGCCGCGTCCGGTCGGCTTTACGATGGCGGCTTCGCTGCCGGCGGTCGGGCAGCGCGAATTGCGGCTCGATTTGTTTCGCGGGCTGGCGCTGTGGCTGATCTATATCGATCACGTCTCGCCCGATTTGCTATCATGGTTCACCATCCGCAGCTATGGCTTTAGCGACGCCGCCGAAATCTTCATTTTCATCTCCGGCTATACGGCTGCCTTTGTCTACGGGCGCTCGATGTTGCAATCCGGTTTCGTCGTCGCGGCTGCGAGGGTGCTGCGCCGCGCCTGGCAGATCTATGCCATGCACATCCTGCTATTCATGTTGCTGGTCGCGGAAGTCTCGTACATCGCTGTCGTCCTCGACAAGCCGTTTTACGCCAAGGAAATGGAAATCATCGCTTTTCTTGATCAACCCGGCCACGCCATGGCACAGGCGCTGCTGTTGCGCTATCGCCCGCTCAACATGGATGTGCTGCCGCTCTACATCGTGCTGATGGCCTTCCTGCCGCTGATTCTGCTCCTGATGAAATGGCGGCCCAATCTCACGCTGGCGCTGTCGATCGGACTTTACGCACTGTGCTGGCATTACGATCTGCATCTGAGCGCCTATCCCGATGGCTTTTGGTCGTTCAATCCCTTCGCGTGGCAGATGCTGTTCGTGTTCGGCGCCTGGTGTGCGCTCGGCAGGACGACGCAGATGTCTCGGCTAATGTCCTCGCCGGTCACCATGTGGATCGCACTCGCCTATCTGCTTGCGGCATTCTACGTGACGCTGAGCTGGTATTTCCCGCCGCTCGCCGCGGCGATCCCGCATTGGCTTGAGCAATGGATGTACCCGATCGACAAGACCGATCTGGACGTGCTGCGGTTTGCCCATTTCCTGGCGTTGGCCGCCATCACCGTGCACTTCGTGCCGGCGGGATGGCCCGGCCTGAACTCGCTTTGGCTGCGGCCGATGGTCTTGTGCGGGCAGCATTCCCTGGAGATTTTCGCGCTCGGCGTGTTCCTGGCGTTCACCGGCTATTTTGTGTTGATGGAGACTTCCGCCGGCCTCGGCCTGCATATTCTGATCGGCCTGCTCGGGATCGCGATCATGTCGGCGGTGGCATGGCTGTTATCCTGGTACAAGCGGCTGCGTTAGATGTAATTTAAGACCGGATTCTGGCAACCTCGATCGGGAGTTGCGCCGCGAACGGTCGCGCTCGATCTGTCGACGATGAAAGCCTGCGCAACCCGACGGTTTGGCTCGAGTTGTTCGCTATGATGCGAAACGGCAAGCGGGGAAATTTTTTGATCCTTTTTCATAACGTCGGACCGTGTCGCCGGTTTGGCCAGGTAGCGTCATCAATGTTTAGACGTCGCGGCCCTCCGAATCGAATGGGCAGGTAATATGGCGAAAAGCAAAGCATCACTCTCGGAAGCGTTCGAACGCGACCTCCGGCTCGATTTCTTCCGCGGCCTCGGCCTCTGGATGATCTTCCTCGATCACATCCCCGATGACGTCGTGTCCTGGCTGACGATGCGAAACTACGGCTTCAGCGATGCCGCCGAATTCTGACAGGCCAGAGATCGAGCAGGACTGCTGATGCTGGCGATCACGGATGCCTACACGCCCTGTTACACTTCGATGCCCGATGCTGCCGCGACGGTCTATGCCGGCGCTTTCATGTCAGACGAGCTTCGCGAGACCGAGGCGTTCTGTCGCGGACCGGCAGGACAGAAGCTGCTGCAGAATTCGCACGCCCTCACCGAGCAGGTCGCGCAAGTAGGTCGCGATGGCGGACCCAAGGCGGCAGACGATCTGCGCGTGCGACTGACTGAAGCGCTGCAAAGGGTCACAAGCTCTGAGCGGGGTGAAGGCGTGCCGGATACGCCGACGGATAGATCGAAGAAGGCGCGTTTTAGCTTACCTCTCCCATAGGGAGAGATCGGATCGTGAAGTGATCCGGGTGAGCGACTTTTAATTTTTCGGGCGTAAGCCCTTACCCCACCCCTCTCCCAACCGGAGAGGGAGCGCGCTTCAGTTTCGGCGCCCCCTGTCTCATTTATCTACCGCGCAGCCGACAGCGGCCGGGTCTGTGCGCGGCGGTCCTTGATGGTGGCGATCACGACACCAAGCCGTTCGACCGTGGCGACTACCTTGCCGTCGAGGTCATTATCGCAATTCATCTGGGTGGGCGCGATGAAGAAGTCCGACTGCTCCCAGGTCGGCATGAAGTCGTAGCGCAACTGCGGGAGCTTGACGGTCTTCTCGAACGAAAGCCGCTCGCCGCATACCGCGACGGAATAGACCTGGTTCTGCCAATTCGATTCAGCCGGCGGGCTATGGCGCAGATAGGTCTCTAACTTGTCGATCGCTTCCGGCATGCTGTTGAACCAGTAGTCGAGATCGTAGCGCCGCGATGCGCCCTTGAGGCCTCCGATCGCCGCATTGTAAAACAGATACTCGTCGGGATGCAGCCTGACCAGGGTTGCGGCGTTCCACAGGAAGCACGCCGAGCCGAAAGCAAGGCCGCACGCAGCCACGAGGCGGCCGCGTGCCGCGAGCATCGTCAATATCCTGTCAAGACCGATGCCAGCCAGCGCCGCCAGTGGCGGGATCACGAACAGGAAAAGGCGTAGTCCGGTATAGGCCGGGCCATGATCGATCACCTGGCAGGCGAGCGGAAAGATTATCGTGAACGAGAGAAGTGTGATATCACGACGAATCGGCTGTGCGGAACCACTACGGAACGGCAAGAGCGCGAGCAGCATCGCGATCGCGGCGCCGGCCAGCGTCAGTAGCGGCAGCCGGATCAGCAAGTAGACTGGGATATACAGCCGCGGCACATCCGCCATGTGATAGGTCTGGCCGGCGAAGAAGGTGCGGATGTCGTAATGAAACTCGGAGAAGGCGACGAGGCCGCGGATCGGGTTGAGCGGCGCCAGCGCCGCCCACGGCCAGGCGAAGATCATGATGAGATAGGCGAGCACGAAGGCGGGCAGCACGCGTAGCAGCGACTCGGCCGCAAGGCGCCAGCGCGTCCGGTTTTGCCCGCAGCCGTCGTCTGACGCTGGCAGGTAAATGGCGATGGCGAAGACGGTATAGGCGACCAGCGTCAGGCCGAGTACGCGCATGCCGAGCGCAGCGCCCGCCAGCACACCGAAAGCCGCGATATCGCGAAGCCGAGGCGAGGGGAGATATCGCGCAATGCGGATCAGGAACAGCGTTGCTCCCATCATCGCGGCGGCAAATGGGATATCCTTGGTGTGGTTGAACATCGCGCCGTACCAGGCGCCGCAGACGCCGAGCGCGATCGTGGCGATCAGTCCGGCGCGCGGACCTGCCACCGATCGTGCTGTCACGGCTGTCGCGCCGATCCCGGCAACGCCGATCAGCGCGCACAGGATATGGCGCAGATCGTAGGGATCGATGGGGATCAGGTGTGACAACGACACCGCGATGATGTCGAACAACCCGCCGTACAGATAAAGGTTCTCGAAATGGAAGACGCCGCGGTCCTTCAAGCCGCTGGCATAGTAGTTGAGGATCAATTCGCCGTAGTGATGCTGCACCCCTTCGTCGTTGGAGATGGCGTAGTCCCGGAAGGTCCATAGCGCGACGGCGGCGATAGCGACGAGGAGGGTGATGGCAGCGACGTCAAAAGGATCGAAGCGGGCGGCCAGTCGCCGTAACCGATCCCATAATGAGACCTGCGCCGTACTGAGGGAAACGGCATCTGCGACAATATCGGTGTCGGCCACTCTGCTTCGCGAACTATCTCCCATGGATGTACGAAAATTCCTGTGAAAGTCCGGGATCTGGCGCGGTCGCATTGAGGAGCAGGGGCGTTTATGACGTTAACCAGAAGGAAGTCAATCACGCGCGGCCTCATGTGCGGTAGCTGATCGATGACATGCCCGACGAGGCAGATCAGTTGCCACCCGGCCTCGCCCTGAAGTTGCAGAGCGAACTCACGCGCAAGTGATGAAAGCGCAGATATCCTGCGCGGATGAACGGCGGCTACTGCGCTTTTTTGCTGCTGCGCGCGCATCGCGCCCGCAGCGCTTTCTGCGTCCGTTCTTTTAACGGGGAAATGTCTTTGCAAAACTTCGAATGCCTTGGCAGCCGCGAGAACACGGTAATCGCACCGGGTGCAATCGGAGGGAACATCCTCTTTTTTGCATTGCAGCAATGAGCTAGGTAGTTTCCTGTTAAAGGGACAATGGCATTTCCAGCGGCATGTCTGTATTGGTGCCGGCTTGCAAGGTTTGGGGCCACTAAAGGGCACCGGCAATAACATGAAGGGAACATGCGTAAACTGATTCTGGCTGTCGCGTCCGTGGCAGCCATGGCCCTGGCCGGACCGGTGTCGGCGGCGGATTCACCGATCATCATCAAGTTCAGTCACGTGGTCGTGTCGGATACGCCAAAGGGCAAGGCCGCGGACAAGTTCAGGGAACTCGCGGAGAAGTATACCAACGGCAAGGTCAAGGTCGAGGTCTATCCGAATTCGACGCTTTACAAGGACAAGGAAGAACTTGAGGCGCTGCAACTTGGCGCGGTCCAGATGCTGGCGCCGTCGATTTCCAAATTCGGGCCGATCGGCATCAGGGAATTCGAGGTGTTCGATTTGCCCTACATCCTGCCGGACCGCAAGGCGCTGCGCAAAGTCACCGACGGTCCGCTCGGCGCCAAGCTGCTGAAGCTGCTGGACAGCAAGGGCATGACC
>JAGXAJ010000064.1 GCA_018971625.1 Pseudomonadota bacterium | reverse complement strand
GGCACGACGAGAATGATCCCGTCTGCGGTCGCGGATGGGTCATGATCGGCATTGCGGGCAGGCTCGTCGGCCACTTCTACATCCACAATGGCGAAGAGTCAGGCTTCGTTTGCGAACGCGGCTGAGTTCTTCAACAGCCTGCTAGGCGCGCAAGAGCATCAGCTTCAGCTCCAGCGAGCCGTCGTCGCCTCCACGATCGGGACCGCGATCGAGTGGTACGACTTTTTCCTCTATAGCACCGTCACCGGCCTCGTTTTCGCAAAGCTGTTCTTCCCGCATTCCGACCCGTGGGTCGGAACGCTTGAGGCTTTCGCCATCTATGCCGTTGGTTTCATCGCCCGTCCGGTGGGAGCCGCGATTTTCGGGCACTATGGCGACCGCATCGGCCGCAAATCGACGCTGATCGCAACGCTGTTATTGATGGGACTGGCCACCGCGGCGGTGGCGCTGGTGCCAACCTACGAACATATCGGCATCTGGGGCGCGGTTATTCTGACAGTGCTGCGCTTCATTCAGGGCGTCGGCGTCGGCGGCGAATGGGGCGGTTCGGTCCTGATGTCGATGGAGTGGGCGCGCAGCGATCGCTCGCGCGGACTTGTCGCCTCCTGGCCCCAGTTCGGTGTGCCTTGCGGGCTGTTCCTGGCCAACCTCGTGGTGCTTTCCTTCAGCCAGATGTCCGGCCAACAGTTTCTGGCCTGGGGCTGGCGCATCCCGTTCGCACTGAGCCTGGTGCTGGTCGCGATCGGTCTCTACATCCGGCTCGGCATCATGGAGACGCCGGTATTTACCAAACTGCTCGCCGAGCGCAAGGTTGAGCGCACCCCGATGCTGACCGTGATCCGGCAACATCCGAAGGAAATTCTGCTCTCGGCATTCGCACGCATGGCCGAGCAGGCGCCATTCTACATCTTTACCGCCTTCGTGTTCTCCTATGGCATTGGTACGCTGCACGTCTCCCGGAACTTTCTGCTCACCTCGGTCCTCGCGGCCTCGGTATTGTCATTTATCTCCATTCCCGTATTCGGCCACCTGTCCGACCAGATCGGGCGCAAAAACATGTACATGATCGGCGCGGTGGCAACCGGCGTATTCGGCTTCATCTATTTTGCGATGCTGAACACCGGCTCGGAAGCGGTGATCTTTGTCGCGGTATTTCTCTCGCTTGTCCCGCACGACATGATGTATGGCCCACAGGCCGCGCTGATCGCCGAGAGCTTCACCGGCCGGCTTCGCTACAGCGGCTCCTCGCTCGGCTATCAGCTCGCGTCGATCATTGCCGGCGGTCCGGCGCCGCTGATCGCAACCTGGCTGTTCGGCACCACCCATTCGTCTAGTGCGATCGCCATCTATATCGCGATTTGCAGCGTGATCACGCTGATCGCAACCGCGATGATGACCGACTACACCGGCAGGGATATTTCGGGCGAATACCAGGCGCGGTGATATCAAGCCGCAGCAGAGCGATCGCAACCGCGTCGACAAAGATGGCTAGCAGGCCGGAAGAGAGCAACGGGCCGGTCAATCCAGCCGGCGGATCTGTTCCTCGGTCACCACGCGTTCGACATTCTCGCTCTTGCTCTTGATACGGTAGCGTGGACGACCATCGGCCTCGATCGGCAGACAGCTGACGATGGTATAAACGCTTCGCTCCTTGGCAACGGTGCGGCCCTGCGGACCCTGTTGTTGGTGGTGAACGTCGTCATTGATCGCGAAACTATGGGCCATCGTCTGCCTTTCCGTTGCAGGCGGCTTTTAGGCAGAATAACGCACAAAAGCAACGAATCTTGCTGGTTAATGCGGGCAAAACGCCCACACGTGATGTTGCAAACCTGACGCTCAAGCGGTTCCATGTTCGTCGCAACCGGCTGCCAGCTCACCAATACGAAGCCCAAAACTCAGGCAGCAATATTACCGACCGGCGAGAACGCCAGACCGAGACTCTCCGCGACGGCTTTGTTGGTCAACCGCCCGCGAAAGACATTCAAGCCAGCCCGCAAATGCGGACTATCCATCACGGCCGCCACGCCCTTGTTCGCCAGAGCCAATCCGAACGGCAGCGTCGCATGGTTCAGCGCCTGGCTTGACGTCAGCGGCACGGCGCCGGGCATGTTCGCCACGCAATAATGAATGACATCGTCCACGACGTAAGTCGGGTCGGCGTGGGTGGTCGGGTGCGAGGTCTCAAAGCAGCCGCCCTGATCGATCGCAACGTCGACGATGACCGAACGCTTGCGCATCGAGCGGAGCATGTCGCGCTTGACCAGCTTCGGCGTGCTCGCGCCCGGAACCAGCACGGCTCCGATCACGACGTCGGCGGCGAACACTTCCTCCTCGACGGCCTCGATGGTCGAGAACCGGGTACGAACGCGGCCTTCGAACAATTCATCCAATTGCCCGAGCCGCGGCAATGAGCGGTCGAGGATCGTGACCTCCGCGCCAAGACCAACCGCCATCCGCGCGGCCTGTGTGCCAACCACGCCTCCGCCGATCACCACGATGCGTGCCGGCTGAACTCCGGGAACGCCGCCGATCAGCAGGCCTCGGCCGCCATTATGCCGTTGCAGCGCGGCGCCCGCCGCCTCGATCGACAGTCGGCCCGCGACCTCGCTCATCGGCGCCAGCAAAGGCAGGCCGCCATGTTCGTCGGTCACCGTTTCATAAGCGATCGCGGCACAGCCGGACTTGATCAGTCCTTTGGTCTGTTCCGGATCCGCCGCCAGATGCAAATAGGTGAAAAGAATTTGGTCTTCGCGCAATTGAACCCATTCGATCGGCTGAGGCTCCTTGACCTTGACGATCATCTCGCTCGACGAAAATACCTCGCGCGCGCTGCCGACGATGGTGGCGCCAGCCTTACGGTAGCTATCGTCGGAAGCGCCGATCCCCTCGCCCGCGCCTGTCTCCACCGCCACGGGATGTCCCGAGGCGACATATTCCCGAACCGCGCCCGGCGTCAGGCCAATACGATACTCATGCGCCTTGATTTCCTTGGGGACTCCGACGCGCATGCTAGCTCCTGGGTCGAAACGGATTCTGTCACCGGCGAAATCTGGCTTTCCGGCAATCTCTGGCGCACGTAGCCATAGCGACTCACGAGCCAGACTTTAAATATGGAATTGACGCGCAAATTCAAACCCACCGCGTTGACCTTCCGCGGGATTCCGATCGTCTGCCGAACAGACGAATGCAGCCGCCTCCGGGGATGTCGGCCGAATCGCACGGCAAAGCCGCCGCGACGGGATGCTGAAGCAATTCGCTGCGGAAGTGCCGAAATGGCCTTTATCCTTCCCAACGCCGGGCGTCGAACATTGTTCGACGCCCGGTCGCGGGCAAGGAATTTATGTGTTCAGGCCGCGCGCGCCGGTGTGAATGATCGTTCCGACGTGCTCGCCCCGCAGCGCGGCGGTGAGCCGTCCCGGCACCAGCCCATTGACGACCTGCACCCGTTCGATGTGGCGCGCGTTTGCCATGACCTCGACCAACGCCGTGTCGACCGGCAGCGTGGTCTTGAACTTTGCAAGGTCGGCGGCGCTGGTTTCGCGAAGCAACTGCGCCTGTTTTCCGTCGGAGCCATTGGGGTCAGCGGTATAGACCCCATCCACGTCCTCCACGATCGTGAGGCCAGCCGCTCCGAGCGCGTCAGCGAGCAGAAACGCGCCCGTGTCAGCCCGGTGAATAGGGATACGAGGGCCGGTAAACTCGTGGTGGTGATATGGAGGAAAGGCGCTTCCTACGACCGCGCGGGCCGCAGAGAGGTGAATCGCCAGCTGGCTGGCGATGGTCGGATGCTCGATGTAGGAGATGCCTTCCGGAGCGAGCAGCGCCGCGAGAATGTGGCCATTCTGGCCGGCTTCGCTGGCGCCAAGCGGGGCGAGCGACCCGACCGGCAAGCCGAGATCGAGGCCGACGCCGTAGACGTGGCGGGCACGGACACCGGCGCCGGTCAATATGAGCAGACGATGCTCGGGCAGAAGCTTTCGAAGTTCGTCCACGATCGGGAGGATCGCGTCGCGGCCGCGATCCATGATGGAGCGGCCGCCGATCTTCACCACTTGCAGCCAAGGCAGGAGCCGGATCGGTCGCTTGCCGGCGACAGGGGCAGTGAGTCCGTCGTCGAGCAGGGTCTGGCGCGCGAGCGGCGAGGTGACGTGTTTGATGTTGGTGGTGTTGGCCATGACGATGTTCCCTCAGCTCGCGGTGATGATGGTGCCGACGTGCTCGCCGGCGAGCGCGCGGGTCAGATTGCCGGCGACCAGGCCATTCACGACCTGCACCTGGCGGACGTGACGTGCCGACTCCAGCAGGTCGAGCATGCGGAATTCGAGGATCGAATCCTGCAGACCCCTCGCCTTCGTTTCGGCCACCGAGATCTTGGGGATCAAGGCGGCGCCCTTCGAGGTCTTCGGGTTCGCGGTGTAGAGACCGTCTTCATCCTTCACGAAGATCATCGCCTTGCAGCCGAACTGTTCGGCAACGAGGAAGCATCCGGCGTCGGTCCGGTAGGGAGGGATGACGCCCTCGGCGGCGGGACGCGTCCAGAGGCCGTAAGGTGGCATGCCGCTGAAAACGACACCATTCACCTCGGCGAGGTAGAGCGGCACCGCCGAGAGCCCGGCGCCATCAACCGCGGATATGCCGTGCTTCGCGAGCAGCTGCCCCAGCATTACAGCATTTTGACCAGAAACCGAGGCCCCGAGCTGCGAGAGCACGCCCGCCGGCAAGCCGAGCCCGGCCGCGATCGAGTAAAGATGCCGGGCGCGGGTTCCTGCGCCGGTCCCGATCAGCAGCTTGTGGGACTTGCGCGCGGCGACGATCTCGTCGATTAGCGGATAGACCGCCGAGCGGCCGCGATCGATGACGCTCTGTCCGCCGATCTTGAGAACCGTCGCGTCAGGCAGGATTCGAAAGTCCGCCGAAGCCTCCGTCGCAGCCAGAAGCTGCGCGTCGGTCAGCGAACGCTGGGTGAGGAGCGCCTCGAGTTCCGCGGTCGTTGTTGCCATGGTGGCGATACCTTTCGTTTTACCGATGCGTGTAGGGATTTTCGGCCGGCTCGCGAAATCCCCCGAAAACCGAAGCTCCGGACAAAGTCGTGAAACGAGGGCCTCCCAGATGGAGCACTATACCGAGGTTTTCAGCTATGTCACAGGCACGCAATGTTGCCGATATATCCCGCCGTATATGAGGCAAGCTAGTGGAGAGAAAAAGGGCTGCTCTGGGCCAATTTCTTTCCGTGCCGCATTTAGCAGGCGTTTCACGCTGGTCATGACGTCGTTGCTGCAAATGCTGGATGTTACTTTGACGAAAAGGCTCTCGCCGCGTTCGACGCTTGACTGGCGCGCGCGAACGCGCCTTGCCACACCGGCTCGGGGGGCGTCTGTTGCGACGGAAACTTTGACAGGCAAAACGAGGCATAACTCCGCGATTTCGCGACGCGGTGCGTCCGAACGATGCAGAGAGCTTCGCGCCTTAAAAGGAAGGGCGCTCGCGACCCTCTAGAGGGCGTGGCGCCCCTCCAAGAAGAGGGCGCGGGGAATGCCGGGCGTCCGATGGCACCCGTGGTTCGTGCAAAAATGCACGGGGTAGTCGCCACAGGTTCACCGGGATCAACCGGCATTCCCTGCGCGATGGTTTTACGGTTTCCTTCGTGCTCTCCTTGGTGACCGGGCTTTGTTGTCACCATCATCCCTGAGAAGCGTTAGCTTCTTAAGAACTTGACGCCAGCGTCGGGACGCCAGAACCACACGACTTCGCCGTACGTGGCGACCTTCGTCATCGCTTCGGCCGGCCATGTGCTGCCATCCGAAGTTTTGAAGAAGGCGTTGAAGCGCCGTTCGTCCCGCGCGCCCGATTCGCCCGCTCACGGATCTGTCCGATCCGCCCTGCGACGACAAGCGCGCCCGACGCTGCCACGTCCACCGCATCTCATCCCGCGTTCGTGACGATCGCGACCCGCCCCTCTGTGGGTGAGACGGTTTCGCAGATGTGACTGATTTGCTTCCGCGGAAAAGGGAAATATTTTTGCCGCGATCTCTGGACAGGGCAAATCAGCTTGAACGGCTTCAGGAATTCAGTGCAAAGCTGCAAAGCTCATCTGCCATTCAGCGACAGACTGATCCGCGTAACAATGTCATCCCACGCGCGCTTCTCCCGCACGGGATAGTTGATTAGCACGCAGTGAACAAATCCATTCGAGAAGTTGCACCGGTCGTACCACACCTTGTCGCCCTTAAAACTGGATACGACGAAAAAGCGCGAGGTTATCCGCTTATATCGAATTCGCGGCGGCGGATGCATCTTCGCAAGGAAGGCGGCAGGTGAAACGCTGGCTCCGACAGGCGTGGCCTGTATCGTGAGATTGGCTCGGCCATCCACCGTTTGAAAGCGCATTCCATAGCCATCGGGTGGACGCCCCGCTTGCTCGGTGAAAATTGAAGAAGGGAAATCAACGGAGGTGCCCGTCTCCGGGATGCTGTAGGTTTCCCATCTCGCGGGTTGCGCGGAAGCAAGCTGCGTCGAACTGGCGAGCGTGACAACAGCGGCTTGTACGATCGTTTTCATCGCGTGTTCCCGTCCAGATGCCGATCCGATGTAAAAGACAGCCGGTCGGCCTATGTTCCAGTATTGAGCGTCATGGCTGCGACGGCGACAACCACGCTCACTTTTTCATTGATGCATGATCAATTACAGCTCGAGCGGGCGTATACCGGGCCTGACCTGGCAAGTGTCGACCCGCCTGTTTCCTGACTACTCGGTCTCGTGGCGACCGCTGCGGGGATTTAGAGGTCCTTGGGGTTTTCTTACCAGACCCTCAGGTAGCACAGGTTCGGAACCCGGGAGGGCATCGGCGCGAACATCTGCTCCCCACTGCTCGCTCTGATGTGGCGTTGTCTTGTCCTTGACCTGGGCGGATTGCGGCAATCCGTCTTTGCTTACGGGATCATATGTCCCGCTTCGATCATCTCTATATTCCGCGCCAGCCTTTCTCTTGGTGCTCATGTGCCTCTCATCTATTTTGTGACCCGAACTCGAGGGCAGTCGTATACCCAAGCGACGGCCTCAGTTTTCGTTCCACAGGCGGTTGGCGCTCGGCAATGAAGTCCTCGAGGTCAACGGGACTTCATTGATCAATGATTGTTGCTTTAATTCTCGTTAGTACCCGTGGCACCTGAGCTCGGCACGCCGGCAGTGCCGGGCATGGACTCGTTCGTTGTGCCATTGCCAGTGCCATTACCGCCAGAATATCGATTGCATCCCGGCGGCGAGAAGGATGCCCGCGAGGATGAACCTGGTCGGCGCCTGCCCCAGCCATCTCAAGCCGATCGCGGTTCCAACAATCGCACCTGCCAGTGCTGCCACGGCGTACTGAATGAGATGAGACGACGGCAACTGTCCGGCAAAAAGTGTTCCGATCAGGCCGACGGACGAATTCGCCAGGATGAAAGGGGCCGATAATGCGGCTGTTTGCTTCGGTGATGCCCAGTGCAAAGCGATCATCGTCGGTGCCAGGAAGACACCGCCGCCCACGCCGGTCAAGCCGGAGATCAGTCCGACGCCGCCTCCCACGCTCGCCGCGCCCCAGAGCGGGGCGTTGCGATCCGGTGAAGCTGCTTCATCCCGGCCCAAGATCGTCACCGCGCCAGCGATCAGCAGCACCACTCCCGTGGTGGTCTTGTAGATGCGTTCGTCGAGCACGATCAACCCACCGAGCAGCGCGGTGGGCATCGACGACGCAAGCAGGATCCACAGCTTCCTCCAATCGATGGCCTTGTTGCGATTGAAGGCCCAGGTCGAATAAGTTGCAGCGACGATGTTGAGCGCCAACGCGGTCGGGCGCATCTCGGATGGCGCAAAGGAGGCGAACGTCATCAAGGCCAGGAATGCGGTCCCGCCGGCCTGGCCCACGGTCGCATAGAGCAGAGAGATGATGCCGAAGAGAAGAGCGAACAAGGCAGCGTCCGATGTCGATCAACAGGTCCAATTGGCGGCAGACTGGTTTACGCTGCCGGATAACGGCAGCAAATAGCCCATTGATCGCTTTTCCGAGCCTGGAAGCTGGTTCATACTGTTCCTAGCCCGACTGTGTGCAGCGGACGCTCGTCCGCGCCGGTTGTCGGTAGTCTTGGCCGGAGCGATCAATCGGACGAGGATCGAGTAACTACCGGCGCCGCTGGCCTGTTCATCATGCTCAACATAGCTGGACCGCCCGTCCTGAGGAATCGCAAAACCAACACGCCGGCTAAGACCAAGAGCAGGACGTTCAGCCAGGGGACGCGTCAGACGTTCGATTCTGCAGCGAGCCCGGGAAAACCGAACAGCAATGGCTCAATCGTCTCGGGGTAGAGAAGAACAGGTATTTGATCGGAGCCGCCGTCCCGGAACGAGCACGACGACGACCAGAACCGCGATCAGTCCCATAGCCCATCATCCCTGACATATGTCGTACATCATGGCTCACCTCACTCGGCAGGCTCACGCACTCGCAAGTCCGACACGCTCACTTTCGTCTTGGAAGGACGGGGCTCGCCGTGGTCATCGGACGGCAGTCGGAAACCTTTGACCAGACCGAAAATCGCAGGGATCACGATCAAGGTGAGCAGCGTCGAGGACACCATCCCACCGATCATTGGAACTGCGATGCGCTGCATGATTTCGGAGCCGGTGCCGGTACTCCACATGATCGGCAGCAGTCCCGCCATGATGGCAACTACCGTCATCATCTTCGGTCGAACGCGCTGGACCGCGCCCTCCATGATCGCCTCGCGGAGATCGGCTCGGGTCAGCGTCCGTCCTTCAGCAGCAAGGCGCTCCCTGATCTCGGCAAGCGCCTGGTTGAGATAGATCAGCATCACCACGCCGGTCTCGGCGGCGACGCCGGCGAGTGCGATGAAGCCGACGGCGACAGCGACGGACAGATTGAAGCCAAGACACCACATCAGCCAGAGCCCGCCGACCAGCGCGAACGGCAGGGACAGCATGACGATCATCGTCTCCGTAACGGACCTGAAATTGAGGTACAGCAAGAGGAAGATGATCAGCAGCGTCGTCGGCACGACGATCTTCAGCCGGGCCTCGGCCCGTTGCAGATATTCGTACTGGCCGCTCCAAAGCACGTAGTAGCCGGGTGGAAACTGAATGCTGGCCTGCACCGCCCGCTGCGCGTCTGCGACGTAGCCGCCGAGATCGCGGTCGCGGATATCGACATAGACATAGCTCGCAAGCTGCCCGTTTTCGGTCCGGATCGTGTTCGGTCCGCGCGTCAGCTTGATCGTCGCGACTTCGCTGAGCGGCACGGTCCCACCCGCCGGCATGGGGACCAGTGTATCACTCGCGATCTTCTCCGGATTGTCCCTGAGATCGCGTGGGTAGCGCATGTTCACGGTGAAGCGCTGGCGGCCCTCGACCGTGGTCGTGACCGTTTGTCCGCCGAGCGCCGTCGCGATCGTGTCCTGGACGTCCTGGACCATGATGCCGTATCGGGCGAGCGCCGCCCGATCGGGCGTGATTTCGAGGTAATATCCGCCGAGGCCGCGCTCGGCGTAGGCCGAAGATGTGCCTGGGACGGCTTTCAGCACCTGCTCGATCTGCCTGGCCAGCCGATCGATCTCGACGAGATCGGTCCCGATCACCTTGACGCCGACAGGCGTCCGGATCCCGGTCGAGAGCATGTCGATGCGCGCCTTGATCGGCATGGTCCACGCATTGGAGACGCCCGGAAATTGCAGCGCTTTGTCCATCCCGGCAATCAGACCGTCGATGGTGAGACCAGGTCGCCACTGCTCCTTCGGCTTGAGGTTGATGATGGTCTCGAACATCTCCATCGGCGCCGGATCGGTTGCCGTCGCGGCTCGTCCGGCCTTGCCGTAGACGGACGCTACCTCTGGAAACGACTTGATGATCCTGTCCTGCATCTGCATCAGTTCGGCGGCCTTGGTCACGGAAATGCCGGGCAGTGTCGTCGGCATGTAGAGCAGCGTGCCTTCATTCAGGTTCGGCATGAATTCGGTGCCGAGCTGCCTGGCGGGCCAGATGGTGACCGCGAGCGCAGCGATCGCGAGCAGAACGACGAGGATCTTCGCCCGCAGAACGCCCTTGATGATCGGACGGTAGATCCAGATCAGGAACCGGCTGATCGGATTCCGGTGCTCCGGAATGATGCGCCCGCGGACGAAGATCACCATCAGCGCCGGCACCAGAGTCACCGATAACAGGGCCGCGGCCGCCATGGAGAAGGTCTTGGTGAAGGCGAGCGGGCTGAAGAGCCGTCCTTCCTGCGATTCCAGCGTGAAGATCGGCATGAAGGATACTGTGATGATCAACAGGCTGAAGAACAGCGCCGGTCCGACCTCGGAAGCGGCGGCGATCAGGATTGCCACCCGCGACTTGCCGGGCCCGGCTCGTTCGAGATGCTTATGCGCGTTCTCGATCATGACGATGGCGGCATCCACCATGGCGCCGATGGCGATCGCGATACCGCCCAGGCTCATGATGTTGGAGCCTATGCCGAGCAGTTTCATCGCCCCGAACGCCATCAGGACGCCGACCGGCAGCATCAGGATGGCGACGAGCGCGCTTCGGACGTGCAAAAGGAAGACGACGCAGACAAGTGCGACGACGAGGCTTTCCTCGACCAACGTATGTCTCAGGGTATCGATGGCGGCGTAAATCAGGTTCGACCGGTCGTAGACCGGCACGATCTCGACCGATTTTGGCAGGCTGGTCGCGATCTCCTTGAATCGCTTCTTGACGTTCTCGATCACGTCGAGCGCATTCATGCCGAAGCGCTGCAGCACGATACCGCTTGCGACCTCGCCTTCGCCATTCAGTTCAGCGATCCCTCGGCGCTCGTCCGGACCCAATTGGACCCTGGCGACGTCCCGCAGCAGGACCGGCGTGCCGCCGTCGTTCTTGAGTACGATGTTGCCGAGGTCGTTGATGCTCTTCAGATAGCCCTTGCCGCGGATCACGTATTCGAACTCGGACAGTTCGACAGTGCGCCCGCCGACGTCGGCATTGCTGGCGCGGATAGCGTCCCGGATCTTCGCCATGGTGATGCCGAGATCGCGCATCCGCTGCGGGTCGAGGATTACGTTGTATTGCTTCACAAAGCCGCCGACGCTGGCGACCTCCGCGACCCCTTCGGCCTTTGCCAGCGCGAATTTGAGATTCCAGTCCTGGATTGTCCGCGTGTCGGCGAGGTTCAGCTCCTTGGAGACCACCGCGTATTGGTACACCCAGCCGACGCCGGTGGCGTCCGGACCGATGGTCGGCGTCACGCCGGCGGGCAGCCGCGACGACGCGCTGTTCAGGAATTCGAGCACTCGCGAGCGCGCCCAATAGATATCGGTGCCGTCCTCGAAGATCACGTAGACGAACGACACGCCAAAGAAGGAGAAGCCGCGCACCACCTTGGATCTCGGCACCGTCAGCATCGCGGTGGCGAGCGGATAGGTGACCTGATCCTCGATCACCTGCGGCGCCTGCCCCGGGTCCTCCGTGTAGATGATCACCTGCGTGTCGGAGAGATCGGGGATGGCGTCAAGCGGCAGGTGGACCAGAGCATAGATTCCGGCGGCAGCCGCAAAGCCGGTGCCGAACAACACCAGCAGCAGGTTGCGCGCGGACCAGGCGATGACACGGGAAATCATCAGGGTTCCCCCACGTTGTTCGCATCGTCCGATGTCGCTGGCGGCTGCGGCGCGGCCGCCTCCGCAAAGCCCTTCAACGCCGCCTTCAGATTGCTCTCGGCATCGATCAGGAAGTTGGCCGAGGTGACGACCGCCTCTCCTTCTTTGACGCCTTCGGTGACCTCGATGTAGCCATCGCCACAACGGCCGAGCTTGACTTCGCGCGGCTCGAAGCGACCCTCTTTCTTGTCGATCAGGACCACCTGACGCATGCCGTCGTGAAGGACCGCGCTTTCCGGCACCGCGAGCACCGGGTCCGGCGTGCCGGTCTCGATCTCCGCATCGACGTACATCTCGGGCCGCAGCACTTCGTCCGGATTAGGAAGTTCGACACGAAGGCGCGCCGTGCGCGTCTGCGCGTTCAGGTGCGGATAGATCAGCGCCACCGTTCCGACGAAGGTCTGGCCACTAGCGCCGCGCGGTCTGATCGTCACCCTCGCTCCGACCGAAACCTGATTGAGATCGCGCTCGGCGATGTCGATGATCACCCAGACCAGTCGGTGGTCGGCTATCCGGAACAGTACGTCGCCGGGACCTGCGCGCATGCCGTTCACAGCGTTGCGCTCAACGATGTTGCCATCCTGCGGCGCAAGCCAGGGAACGGAGAGCGAAATCTCGCGGGTGCGTTCGAGCTCCCTGATCGCCGGCTCCGGCATTGCGAGGTTCTCCAGCCTACGTCTTGCGCCCTTCAACTCCTTTCCGGTCGTGCCTGCGTTGATCGCGGAAAGATATTCTGCCGCGGCACTGGACAGCGCCGGGCTGTACACGTTCATGAGGGGTTCGCCTTTGTGGACGTGATCGCCAGTCGTGACATTGGTGACACTGTCGATGAATCCCTCGAAGCGCAGCGCGACGACGGAGACGCGCCGCTCGTCCTCCTGGACGGTGCCCGGAGCGCGGATCACCGACCTCACCGGCCGTCGCACAACCGGCTCGGATTTCGCTCCGGTGCGCTGGATCCTGCCCGGTGAGAGCTTGACGGAGCCGTCGTCGGTATCCTCGCCTTCGTAGACGGGGATGTAGTCCATCCCCATCGAGTCCTTCTTCGGCTCCGGCGAGGTGTCCGGCAGGCCCATCGGATTGCGGTAGTATGTGATCTTGCGCTCGGTCTTCGCCTCAGCAGCCGGGGCCGGGGGGTCCTCTGGCTCGTCGAAACCGACATCCGCGCTCGCCGGCACGGCGCGCCAGGCGCGACCATCCGACGTCTTTCTCGGCGTGAGCGAGTAGAACGGCTGCCCGTCCGGATCCTGATAGTAAATCGTGGCGCGGCCCTCCGCGGCCACCGCAGACGACGTAACGGCTCGGGCGAGCGGATTGACGCGCGGGATCGAGCCGGCGAAATAAGCGGCGCCGACCGCTGTGCAAAGCACAGCGGCCGCGCCAACGGCGACGGCGCGGTTCATTTCTGCGCCGTAATGACGAGTTTGTTTTCAACCGTTCCGGTCTCGCCCTGCACCTTGGCGCCCAGCGACAACTGCCAGCGACCGGCCATGCTGAAGGTGGCCTTGAACCGGTAGGTGCCTGGCTCCGTCCCGGGCATCGATGTCACCTTTGTGACCATCTCCTGCATGCCGTCCGGCGCCATATCCAAGCGGCTCGCGAAGATGACGGCATCAGGCACCGGCTTGCCCGTCTTCTTGTTCATCAGCTTGACCGTGACGATCCTGTCGGCACCGGCGTGGACGGTCGGCTCGACCAGTTGAAATTCGTAGTCCTGGATGTCGGCGAACGCGAGCTTCGGCGCCCCCATGACCGAAAGGCCGATCAGCGTGGCGGCGAACGCGCGCGCGGCAGTGGTAGTCTTCATGATGTCTTTTCCTCGAAACGTCTGATGGACCGCCGAAGCGGCAGCGACGACGCGCCCAGCCTCGACGGCCGCGCGTCAACGTTCCGGCGCTGGCGGCGCCGGTCAGACGATGGTTCGAGGCGGTTGATCGGGAGGGGGTCGCGTCAAGCCGACGATCGCCGGCTCATCTAGCGGTCGCAGCGTCCGTGAGCGGACCATATCGACGGGAAGTGCGGCCACGGAGGGCGCACTCTGCAGCACTTTGGCCATACAAATGGCAAGCAGCGGGCAATCCTGGCACTTGTTCTGCTTCTGCTCGCCCGGACAGCACGGCATATCTGCAGACATATCTGACATCTGCATCATGCCTTGATCGGACGCGGCATACCCGCCCGCTGCCACGGGAACGGCTAAAGGCGCGATCACCAATCCCAGCGTGATCAGCGAGGCGAACAGTATCTGCAGTAGTCTTTTGCTGCGCATCACGTGTCAGTTTCTCACACCAGGGAGACAGGAGGAAGCCCCGAAACTCACTTCTTTGGAAGCATGTGGGCCCTCCAGCGTATTGACACGCCCTTTATTTCCATGGCGTGGAATTATCGCTCCGTTAATTCGATTATGAAAAACACTGTCCGGCTCCGTTCTTTTTAAGCATATGATCGATACCGATAGGCTCGAATGGCTCGGATTTCTGGAGGTAAATCCAGAAGTCAGGCGAACGGCACCCTCGCGCCGCCAGCCGTGTTGCAGTTCCGCGATGGAGTGCTGCCCAAAGGTCATGGAGGCAGGCATCGCTTTGAGCCTGTTCGGAGTTTCTCGACTCAGTGATGGGAACGCTTCAATAAATGAGCCGGATTTTGCCAGTGACAACACGATGGCATGTTGCCGCCCGAGCCGATGTGCAATTAGGGCACAAGCCCAGATCCAGCGGACCGACGACATGATTTCCTCAGATTGGCAGATCGCGCCAGCGGGTACTGGACCTGGCTCGGATCGCTCCGTGGCACTGTTTGTTTTTTTTCTGCTGGCCGCCGTCTCGCTTCTTCCAATGCTGCTGACGCCCTTTCCGGCGATGGTTGATTATCCCAATCACCTCGCCCGCATGTATATACTGAGGCAGAACGGTACGCCTGATGCCAACCCCTATTACGACGTGGTTTGGGCGCTCTATCCTAATCTGGCGATGGATCTGCTGGTCCCCAAGATGGCATCGCTGATCGGTGTCGAGAAAGCGGCCCGGCTGTTTTTGCTCTTGAGCCAATTGTTGATCGTCGGCGGCGCTGTTGCGCTCGAACGTGTGGTGAAGGGACGTTTCCAGTTTGCCGGTTTTGCCGCTCTGATGTTCCTCTATTGCCTGCCATTTGCCTGGGGATTCGTGAATTTCGAATTTGGTCTCGGCGTCGCGCTGTGGGGTATCAGCGCTTATTTGATGGTGGCGGAGCGCGGATGGTGGTGGCGTTTTGCCGTCAACGCGATTTTCGTCACGGTTCTATTTGTGGCGCATTTCTTTTCGCTTGGCATCTACGGCGCGACGCTTGGGTTCTATGAGCTATGGCGCGCCCACGACAAGACGTGGCCATACCGCGACTTGGCGTTGCGGCTCGTCGCGCTTGCGATACCGGTGGTGGCGCTGTTCGGGATCATGCGATTGACCGCTGGCTCGCTCGGAAGCGAGGGCACGGCCTGGTTCCTGGAATTCAAGCCGCTCTGGCCATTTCGAATCATGAACGGATACAATTTGACGGTATCGGCGGCGAGCGCGCTGGCGCTGATCGCCCTTCTCTACCTGGCGGCCAAGCGTGGCGTCCTAAAACTGGCGCCGGCCGGGATCTGGATTTCGATCGGCTTTGCGTTGCTATATCTTGCGATTCCGTCGAAGCTGTTTGGCACCTCATTTGCCGACCTCCGGGTGATTCCTGCGGCGGCTTTGATCGTTCCGGCCTTCTGCTCGCTGTCATTGCCCAGCCGACGATGGACAGTCGGTGCGCTTGTCGCCGCCTCCGGCATCACGCTCGCCAATCTCGCCACCGTGTTTGTGGTCTGGCTGTCCTACCGCGCGGACTATGCGGCCATTATTGGGTCGTTCCACAAGATCGACTGCGGTTCACGGGTGCTCATCGGGAGCAGCGGCGATGGCGAGGATCCACCGTTCAACGATCTCACACAGTATCCCATGGCCTATATTCCGACGCTGGCGGTGCATTATGCCGCTGCCTTTGTTCCGAACGTATTCGCCGAGGAGGGCAAGCAACCGGTGAGGGTGCGCGCCGCCGTCCGCCGTCTCGCTATCCCCTATGGTGGGCCGATGCCGATACGCGAGCTTGCCGCGATTGCGGCGGGCGGAACGCTCACCGACATACCGCCATTCGTCCGCAGTTGGTACCGGGATTACGACTATCTCTATGTCCTCGGGCCACGCGTGGAGAACCAGTTGCCAGCCCTGCTGGAGGAATTGGACGGGTCTGAACGCTTTGTGCTCTATAAAATCCGTCACACACCGTCGCTTGGCGGGGCGTCAGCGGCTCGGTGTTCGAGCGCAGCGTGTCCGACGCCGGATCAGCTAAAAACCGGCCATCCGAACCCCCCGTCGATATGCCGGAAGCCCGAGGCTGCTTCGCTGCAGACACCAAAGGCTGCCGCGCGCCGTGAGGTCGGCGCTTACCGCTATATTGAAGCCGACGAGACCAAATACTGCTCGGCGAAGGGCGCATAAAATCTGCGAGATCATCGTCCGCGGCCCTTGGAAAATTGCGCTGCGCAATATCACGAGAAGCGACCAGGCGAAAACCGCCCTGCGCAGAGCCGTTCCCAATGGTTGCAGCAACGCCGCCTTAACTATCGGTGCCCTAGACTTCGGCTATTTAGCGGAGTTGAACCCTCTCCCATGGCGGCAGATCTTAAATCGATTAGCTACAGCATCATCATCCCTGTATTCAATGAGGAAGCTGTGCTGCCGATTCTGCTGCGTCGGCTCGACTTGCTGCTCGACAGGCTGCACGAGCCTGCGGAGGCAATCTTCGTCGACGACGGCAGCAGAGATTCCAGCCCCTTGGTACTGCAAGAACTCGCAAAGCGCGACCCGCGCTTCCGCTATATCGGCCTGTCGCGCAATTTCGGCCATCAGATCGCCATCACCGCCGGGATGGATGCGGCGCAAGGGCAAGCGATCGTCGTTATGGACGCTGACCTGCAGGACCCGCCCGAAGTCGTCGAGCAGATGATTTCCAAATGGAGGGAAGGTTACGACGTCGTGTATGCACGGCGTCTATCGCGCGCCGGTGAGAGTCGTTTCAAGCGCGTCACCGCCCATTTGTTTTATCGGGTGCTCGGTAGCATGTCCTCGGTCCACATCCCGGCCGATGTCGGCGACTTCCGGCTAATCGACCGCAAGGTGCTCGAAGCGCTACGCCAGATGTCGGAGCAGGATCGCTTCGTGCGCGGCATGATCGCCTGGCTCGGCTTCCGGCAGACAGAGGTGCCTTTCCATCGTCTTGAGCGCGTCGCCGGCGAAACCAAATATCCGCTGCTCAAAATGGCGCGACTCGCCATGAACGCAGCGCTGGGCTTTTCCGATGCGCCATTGCGGCTGGCAATCTGGTGTGGAGTCACGGTGTCCGGTTTGGCACTGCTCTACGGCGGTTGGGTGTTGGTGCTGTGGATCAGCAAAGACCGCCATTTGGTCGCCGGTTGGTCCTCGACAATCGTCGTTGTATCGCTGCTGTGCGGCATGAACATGCTGATGACCGGTATCGTTGGACTGTATGTCGGCCGCATCCATGCCGAAGTGAAGCGTCGCCCGCTCTATGTGGTGCAGAAGCGGCTTGGCTTCGAACGAGAACAGGCCACACCAGCACATTCAGCGATCCGTGCAGTGCACGAATAGGGCCGCCCGCATGAGCGAACTCTTCGACAGCTACCGCAGCAACTACCGGGAAGTGGTCCAGTCCTCGATCGACTTCTCCGGCCTGCCGCACAGCTTTTTCATGCGTGCCAAGGCCGATCTGCTGCGTGAACTGATCACACGACGGCTCGGGCCACGCAAACCCTCGATGCTCGATATCGGCTGCGGTGTCGGCAGCTTTCATCCATTTCTTAAGGGCATGGTCGACGGCCTGAGCGGCCTCGATGTTTCTTCGGCCAGCCTCGCGCAGGCGCGGGTCGACAATTGCGGCGTCGACTACCGTGCCTTCGATGGCCGGAACTTTCCCTTCGATGATGCCAGCTTCGATCTGGCGACCGCAATCTGCGTCCTGCATCACGTCCCGCCAGCGGAGTGGGTGCATTTCATGAACGAAATGCGGCGCGTCGTGCGGCGCGGCGGGCTCGTCTGCGTCATCGAGCACAATCCGCTCAATCCGCTGACCCGTCTTGCCGTTGCACGCTGCGAATTCGACCGTGATGCTATCTTGCTTGGCGCCGGCAAGGTGCAGAAACTGATGGCGGCCAGCGGCTTGCACGAGATCGGCGCCCGCTTTTTCTTGTTGTTACCTTCGGAGGCGAAACTCGTGCGGCGCGTCGAAGACGCTTTGGGTAATGTACCGCTCGGCGCGCAATACGCGGCTTTTGGCACCGTTTGAGTTATTTGCCGGGCGTGTCCCGTCGCTTGTGCACCACCGCCACGTCATCGCTGTAGACGCGCTGCCAGTTTGGCAGGCGATCGAGCAGCGCTACCGCCGGCGTATTCGGCGCGAGCAGTGTAGCGCCGAATTTGTACTGGTCGAGCAGCTTGAGAAAATCACGCAGGTTGGCCAGCGATAGATCGCGATTGTAGCGATCGATGAATTCACCGCCGTATAATTCGCCTCGCCCGTCAATAAAGGTGGGAATGCCGGCAAAGATCAGGTAGCCGCCGAACGAATAATCGTTGAGCACGGGCCCCGCGTCGGCAAGATCGGCATTGACCACGGCCGCTTCCGGCGTGTTGATCCGGGGAGGACGTACGTCGCGCACCAGCGCCAGCCCGGTCACCACGATCAACACAGTTGAGACGGTCAAGTTCACCCCGCGCATCGAGCCGCCTTCGCCGGCCTCGGCCTGCGCGCCGAACTGCCGTGCCAGCGGGGTCGCCAGATAGAGGGGAGCCAGCATGGCCAGCAAGTCAGCATTGCGCACCTGTGCCAGCGCAAAATGTAACAGGCCAAGCACCACCAGCATCCGGACTACCGGGATGGTCACCCCGCGCGACAGCGCGAACAGGCCCGCAAGCAACAGCAGTTCGAAGGGACCTACATGGCCGAAATCCTGTGGTCGCCATTCCGTGATCCAACCGAGCGCAGGGCCGAGGCCGAGCGTCTTGAGCGGCATAAGCAGCGATTCCGGTCCGTATGGGGTCAGGCAGGATGCTGCGACCGCCAGGGCCGAGAACGGCAACCAGCGCAGCAGCACTTGCGGCCATTCGCTGCGCTTGGCGTCCAGCAGAGCCTCGAGCACGGCCGGCGCAATCAATCCGAGGGCCAACACAACACTGCCGTGCAGGTTTGCCCACAGCGTCAGCAGCGGCAGCGCCCAATAGGGCGGTGGGGTGCGCCGGTCCATGCTGCGCACCAGCGCCGCCGCCCAGGTCACCAGGATCGGCAGGATCAAGACGTGCGGCCGCGCCAGCATATGCGGCGCCAACAGCACCACCGACGCCAGGACCATGAGCAGCGCCGGTAATGGCGAAAGCTCGCGAAGCAAGAAGCGTGTCAACAGACCGACGGCAAGCGCGATTGCCGCTGCGGCCAGCGCCACCACACCAGCCCAGCCCAAAAGCGCATAAACGGCCGCGTAGACGAGTTCGGACAGCCATTCGAAACTGATCCAAGGCGCGCCGTGCATGGAAAATGAAAACGGGTCGCTCGCCGGCACGGCGCCGTGTGCCATGATCCAGCGACCCACCGCGATGTGAGAATAGCTATCTGGATCGCTTAGCAGCCGCTGACCGAGCGTCAACTGCAGGGCATAGACACCTGCGCCCACCAGCCAGGGGAGCACTGCGGGTGCGGCGAACGATTTGACCGATCTGCCGATGATTATGTCGCTCATGGAGAGCAAGGGTTAGGGAGGCAATATTAACTTTTCTTTACCGGAGCCAATTGAGAGGTTACGGACCTCTCACCCGATCCGCCAAACGCCGCAACGGCAGGACGTCGATTTTGCTTCCCGCGTTTCAAAAGCCGGTGCGCGCCAGGACGTCGTTGATCTCAAACGATAGCGCGGCCTTGTTATCGCAGCCGCCGTCTCGCGCGAATGTACAGATCTCCTCACCGCTTACCGCTTCGCACCCGCGCCCGGTAGTACCGCAAGTCCGCCAAGTACCGTCGGAGCAATCCTGCTCCGGTGGCGCCAACCTGCAACAATCAAGAGCGTTGCGACCGCCGCCGCCCCTTATCCCGACTCTCGGCACGCCCGGCGATGCGACTATCACGGCAGAGCCACCGGCATCACCGACAGGATGCGCCGGCTTTGCATGGGGACAGGTCAACGCGCTCATGATGCGGCTTCACCTTCTCACGCGCCATGCCGAGATTCTCGTTGCGGAGCCGACGTCGATCGGCTCAAGAAACTCCGGCACATCGCCGCGGGCGAGCAATGCCTCCAAACCGTCCGGAGCGCGTTTGATGATATTTTGGTTTGGCGCAGCTCGACAGACGACAACGTAATCGACCTGGCGAGCAGATAGCATTTGATGCGCGACCGGCGGCGGTGCCAGCATCAGCTTGAGCATGGCCGAGTTTCCATCATTGTTACGATGGTACGGGCCTGCAAAGACATCGTGACTGGTTGTCCCCAGGATTGCCGGCCCAAGGTCAATTGGCGCCATCACGCGTCCCTTTGGGAGCCGCGCCATCCAGGCAACGTCGGAAACGCTCGAACATCCTGGCTTGAGAGTCTCCTCCGCGCTCGCGTCTGCCTTGAACGCCAAATCGGTCAGGGGCTTTGCGGCAACACCGAACGCGGCAAACGCCGTTGATGAACCTGCAAGTGCCAGCAACGCCAGGCTGGATCCGAACGCGAGCGACGGCCAGATTGCCGTGACGGCCGCGGCAAACATCGGTGCAGCCACCATGGCAGCGCCACCCGCGCCGCGCATTTCCCAAACACTGATGCCGAATTGAGCAATCAGCGCTACGATACAAACGATCCACCGAAACCGATCGTGAGGCTTGGATCGAAAGAGCGCACCTGCAGCCAAGCCTAATGTGATGAGTGGAAGCGCATAGAAGCCGAGAACATCCTCTGGACCAAGCCGCAGCATTTTAGCGAGTGAGATCGTCTCCTGCACGGTGTCGAGCCACAACGACGCGACGAGTGGATCCAGTTGCGCATAAGGTGCTTCAAGGCAGCCCCCGAACAACGCAATGAACGCACTGACCAGCGCACCCCCCGCGACGGTTCCCGTGACCAGACGCAACCACAATGCGGAACGATATCGATCAATCGCGGCCATCGAAGCCAGGCCGATGCCGCCGCCAATCGTCAAGAGCAACACCGGTCCGCCCAAGGTGTCACAGACGGGAGCCGCCATTGCCGGAAACGGCAGCAGGGCCAATGCCAGCACCAGCGATGATCCTGCCAGTGCTATTGCGAATGCCGCCACTTGTCGTGCGACCGCCGGGCCACGCCAAATAAAAAGACCTGCCACCGCGACGCAGATCGCAGCAATCGGGGGCAGTATTTCGACGCCGACAGCCAGTGAAAGTGATGCCGCTACGCCGGCCAGCGCTGCCTTGACCGCACTTCGTTCGATTTGCAGCGTAAACAGAATGAGAAGCAGCAAGAGATCGATCTGGGCATTGTGGTGGTCGATCGCGCCAGGCCGAAAATGAACCAGCGCGGGTCTTGCCAGCATCGCCAATATCACTGCTCCGACCTGTGAGGTCAGAGCGCCATCGCTCATCTGGCGGGCGATGGCCCAGATCGAGGCAAGCGCGACGCCAAAAAGCAATAATGGCCAGACGAACAGCGTCACCGACTCGGCGCGATACATTCCCAATAGCGGTTTCAGCGCCAGGATCGAAATCGACAAGGGAAAATCGATGACGCGCGACCAGTGCATCAGCAGGCCGGGTGGATTCAGCCGGTATTGGTGCAGGTCGAACCAGCCTTGTCCGTTGATCAGATCCCGAACCTCGACGAGCCGCATGGCATCATCGGTGGACATCGCCTCGTGGACGCCGGTCTTGATGGAGAGCATTTGCACGGCGAGAACAGCAGCCAGTCCGAGCGCCGTCAACAGGACGGCCGTATTCCCGCTTCGCGCCTTGTCGCGAACCGAAAACGAAGCTGAGGCGAGCTCTGACATGACTTTCCCAAACTGCCGCGCCACGGAAAAAAGACACTAAGGCCTGAGTCGGACGAACAAGGACCGGCGGGTCAGTGTGCAGCCACACACGTTAATCAACTCTTTCGGCACGTTCCGGTTTGATCGAGTATGCCTCCCAAGTGCCCCAAGGCACGCTCCGACCTCCGAGAGCAGGGAAATGCTCTTTCCGTGAGGGCAACCTGGCGATCAAGAATGCGGTAGTCGTCAAGATATGTTTTCGGGCAGGAAGCCAGCGGGTGACCACGTTGACCGAGAAGAGTAAGGCGATCACACGGCGGTAACTGTTTGATGATGGATATTCGTTAGCCGGGATGGACTCGCCGGGCGCTGCATTGGCTTTCAGACAAGAGCCCGCCACTAGACACTCGGATCAATTCCGCCTCCGACGGAAACGCCGCATGCCTTCTCAATCTACGACGGTCCGGATAATCGTCACAGTAAGCTTTCTGGCCGGCCTTGCCTGTCGATACGCGGCACTCGACCAGGTCACGGATGATACGACAAAGTTCCTGCTGCCCTGGTATGATTTCGTGCAAAGCCACGGCATCGCCAGTCTCGGATTTACCTTCACGAACTATACCCCATTTTACAGTTACCTTTTGGTTGCGGCGACGGCGTTGGACGGCGTGTTCGAACCATGGCACTTGATCAAGGGAATTTCTTTCATCTTTGAATTCGGCTGTGCGCTGATGGCAATGCGCTTGGTCGTGTTGGATCAACCGCGGATCTACAGCCCCTCCGTTGCCTTTGCGGCCGTGTGGTTGGCACCGACGGTTCTATTCAATGGAGCGGCCTGGGGTCAGGCAGACGCGATCTGGACGTTCTTCATTCTGCTATCGGTATATTTCATTTCCCGCGACAAGCCTCTGGCCGGCGTCGTTTCGTTCTCTGTCGCCTTTTCCGTGAAGGCTCAGGCCATATTTCTTTCTCCCTTGATTTTCGCCTTGGTGCTTCGGCGGGCGATCCATTGGCTGTGGCTCGTGACGATTCCGATTGTATATCTCGCCGTCGCGACCCCCGCATTGCTCCTTGGCCAACCTCTTTCGGACATTCTGACGGTCTATTTCAATCAGGCGGAAACATTTGCCCGGCTTTCAATGAATGCAGCAAACATGTGGCTGTTCGTGCCAAACCGGTTCTACGGAGCCGGCGTGGCGGCAGGAATGATTATTTCAGCAGCGGCAGGTCTCGCGGTTTCAATCATTGCCGCGCGGACCGAAAATTTGCGCAAGATCGAGCATTTGGTCCCGGTCGCAGCCCTGTCTCTGATATTGATGCCATTTCTGCTGCCGAAGATGCACGACCGGTATTTCTACGCCTTTGAAGTGATGGCGATCGTGTTGGCCTGCCTTAAGCCGCGCTTTGCGGCGGTCGCCGTCGTGGCGCAGATCAACGGCGTGATTGCCTATCTGACCTATTATGGCATTGCAACGCGCTTGATGGGTCTGGCGGCCATCGGAAATGGCTGGATTGCTTTACAGCTCGCTCTTTACTCATACCGTAAAGCGAAAGACCCGAGGGCGCCGGATGCAATCGCATTCTCTTCGACATTTCTTGTGGGCTTGCTTCCTTTGTGGGCCGTCTATTTGCTGGCCGCTTCGCTATAGCGGATAAAGCGAGACGCATCCACGCAAGAGCGCTAACCGCGTCGGAGACGCTGCTCCCGATTGCTCGATTTCGCCGCATCCGAACCTCGTGACCGAAGCCGGCCTGAAGGCGCTGGAGGCTCAACTGCAACAGGCCCGCGAGGCCTATGAGGCCGCGCAGACAATCGAGGACGTCAACCAGAAGCGCCGGCAATCGGCGATTCCGTTACGCGATGCGCGCTACCTTGCCGAGCGAGTTCGCACCGCGCAGGTCATCGCCGACCCGGCGTCGACCGACACCGTTGCTTTTGGGTCGACGGTCACTCTCAAGCGCGACGACGGACGCGTGCAGACATATCGCATCGTCGGCGAGGACGAAGCCGACCCCAGGGCCGGCTCGATCTCGTTTGTCTCGCCCGTGGCACGGTTGCTGATGGGTAAGGCGGTTGGTGACGAGGTCGACGTCTCAGGCCAAAGCCTCGAGATCGTCGCGATCGCGTAACGCGGCGTGGTGCGCCGCCACATCCATTTCTGATTCAGTTTTCAAACAGCCGCCCCGTCGTCCCGGCCTTGAGCCGGGACCCATACACCGTTTCGTCTTGAGCAGTGATGTTAATCACCGCTATCGCAATCAACGTCAAAGGTTCTGGGTCCCGGCTCAAGGCCGGGACGACGAAATATGAGTTCTCGTTCTCGCGACACGATGCGCCCGAGCTTTGCAATTTCGTTCGCCCCAAAACAGTGAGGGCGCAGCGCGACCCTCAAAGATGAGGGCGCGGCGCGACCCTCTAAACAGAGGGCGCGGGGAATGCCGGGTGTCCGATGCACCCGTGGTTGGTGCAAAAAATGCACCGGGTAGTAAGCCACAGGTTCACCGGGATCATCCCGGCATTCCCTGCGCGATGGTTTTGCGGTTTCCTTCGAGCTCTCCTTGGTGACCGGGCTTTGTTGTCACCATCATCCCTGAGAAGCGTGAGCTTCTTAAGAACTTGACGCCAGCGTCGGGGCGCCAGAACCACACGACTTCGCCGACCGAAAGCCGCGCCGCTCGTCAACAGGCGCGCGCTCTCGTCCATCGCTCCCCGCGCCCAACGTTAATGACGATGGCCAACGCCCCTCATGCGGGCGCGGGATAGCGCGAGATACGCAGGTGATTTGGCCTCGGGATCAATACCGCGAGGTGCGACATTTCAACACGACGGGCAAATCAGTCGGATGGGTGTCAAGTGGCTTATTCTGAGATTAGCGACATCGCTCTCGCGGCCATTGAGACGGCTCGGAGGGTGTTCGGCTCGATCCTTACACGACGAATCGCGCGCTCAACTCGATCACGCTACCCGCGCCTCATGTGATTTCTTGGTCACAGAGATTCACAAATCCGCAGGCCAATGGTGAATCAAAACGAGTCCAAAAGTGGACCAACACCGGAACGGAGAATCTGAGTGCTTGATACTAATTTATTGGCTTGATTCAAGCTTCCATGGGACACCATCGCGGCCATCAAACGGCGTGGGCCAACGGCAACCAAGGGCTCATTGCGATTTCGATTCCTGATCCCTTGGAGGACGTCATCCCCGGCGTTCAATGGGGCTGCGCGACTGAGGTATTCACTCCGGCGTTCTGGAAATACCAATCCGCAGTCTTCAGAGCGCAAAACAATACCGTTTCGCATAGCATTGGCAAAACAATTATAGAGGAGGTCGCAGTCTGCCTGCTTGGTGGATACGGCATGCCCGCCGAGTTGGGGCTCGCTGCCTTCTATCGTCTTCGTGACCGCAGCCTTCTCAACGAAGCGACAACGGTCGACATATTACAGGAAGCGCTATATGAGCCATTCCCGTTCGATCAAGGTCAGCGGCGCTATCGATTTCCACGCCAAAAAGCAAACTATCTCTGGCGCACAATGCAAATCCTGTCGTCCGCTGTGTTGCCGAGTTCCTCTCGGCCTCTACGGGACTTTCTAACAGGTCTGCCAGGCATCGGACCCAAAACCGCTTCATGGGTCGTCAGAAATCATCTGCGATCGGACGAAGTCGCGGTCCTTGATGTGCACGTTCTGCGTGCCGGGAGAGCCATCGGCCTATTCCCACCCAACGTCAATCTATCAAAGGAATATTTCCGACTAGAGGGTCGTTTTCTTCGGTTTTGTACTGCCCTCGACGAGCCGGCAAGCCTCGTCGATGCCCTGATGTGGGACTACATGAGGCGAATTGGCAAAGCGTCGGCACGGACCAGGATGCTTAGTCCGACTTAGCTACGCCGATAAAGGCCGTCGCAACGGCCGAAAAAGTGGAACTCGGACAACGCAGATTCCTTAGGACGCTTGCCCCTAACGATCCCAGCGGAACGAAGGCGAGATCGAGGGCTGTGGCAGCGAAAGCGAAGCACTGAAGCATAGCGCCGGCGTCGCGCCAAAGTAACGACTCGGGATTTTCATAGGCCCGATCGACCATATCGAGATCACCAGTAAAGAGTAAAAGATGCCCCTTTGCATGGGGTAACATGCTTTCCAGCTTCTCAGTTTCAAAAGAGAAGTCATGAGCGTTGATTAATGGAATACTTCCGAAGCTATCGTCGACGTCAGAGTAGACGATTGGTCCGGATATCCCTGGACCGGCAACTATTAAGACATCAATTGGATGCAAAGCGCCAGCCGATACAGGTATCTTCCGCGATCGACCGCTATTTTCCGCGATTCCGATTTCTCTCCGCGCGACTACAAAGCGCACCAGCATCATAAGATCCGAAAGCGCCATAGGCTCGGCTACTCGCATGGTCCGACGACTGAGCGCGACATCGCGAAAACTCTTCGCCGGCCATTGGGAACAGGGCAGCGACTCGTAGATCGACATCATGGCCCAGCGGCGCTTTTCCGGAGCCTGCTGCGCGTGTCTCGGCCTCGGTTCAGTAGGAATGCCCAAAAGCGATACTCATGGTCTCGAAATGTTTTCGACATCCTCGGCAAAAGCCGCAAGCGATATCGTCTACGTGGCATGAATGAGACCACGCCAGAATTTCAATCGGCGTCCGTGATACCTGGACCAATTCATGAGCATCCAAATGGATCGCCGGAGTGGTCACCGCCACAGTTCCTTCTTGAAGTTCGAGCAAGTGATTTATCGCCATGAAGAACGGAGGTGCACCGTCGGCGTGAAACCCGTCTGACTTAAGGCTGCCGAACATGAGTTCGCTTACACCTGCTGCGTGACATTTCATAGCTGCGGTTGTGATAAGGAACTGATTTCGATAAGGCCACCATTCCGTTGCCGGAGCGGATACGGAAGGAGCCCTCCCGACCATGTCGCCGCTTCCTAGGGCGGAAATGTTGGCCTCGACCACCACGTGCTGGATATCAAGAGCCTCACAAATCGCAGTGGATGCACGCATCTCACCGGCCGCAGCTTTTTGACCGTAGTTAATTGTAATCGCTAACGACGGGCGCTTCCAATATGCTATGCATGTGGAGTCCATGCCGCCGGACAACAAAAGCGCAGTCGTCATTGTCGCCACGCAAGAAGATGAAGGGCGCTGATAAAGTCCTCGTGTATGACGCAGCCTGCTCCTTCCGGAAGCTTGATGTCACTCGATCTCATGTTCTGTGCCACGCAATAAATCGGCTTGTTCATGGCTGATGCATATCCGACTTCAAACAACGTGCCTGGGCTGCTGCCATTTAGAATGGCGAAAACGGCGTCGCAGTCCTTGATCGCAGCTAGGTCTCTCTGGACAACAGATCTAGCAGGACCATGACCTATGTCGTGAACCGGGCTGAATGGTTGCATCTCAAGATCGCGAAGGACCTTTCTTGCTTCGTTTATCATGACACGCTGACCAAGCTCCCGAAATGGCCCGGCCAGATAGATTTTTCCGCGGGCTAGTTTGATAGGATCTCGCGAAATTTGTTCAGCAGCCGCAACCGTTGGAATCGGTAACAGCTCTGTTTCTACGTAAGATGCCACCGCTTTTGATGCATAATCGGCTGCCCGCATAACGTCTAACTTTTCCTTTCCCCAAGCTAAAGCGAACGCCGCGACGAAAATGTCGCCGGATCCAATCGTAAATACGCTTTTGGTGAGGTACGCCGGTACATGTCCTACGAAACCGTTTTGATCGAACATACGAGCGCCTTCTAAGCCGCATTTCACCACAACAACTTCGGCCTTTTCGTCACGAATTATCCGGGCCGCCCCAGCTTCGATCGAGAGACCGGTTATCAATTGGACTTCATGAGCGTTCGCGATGAAAGCTAAGCGGTTTGCTTTCGAGCCGCCATTCGAGAACGGACGAGGATTTACCGCGGATTGCGGATCATACACACATACGTCCGCTTCGATTGTTGGGCGACACTCCAACATGCCGAATTGAACCACTAATTCGCCCTGCACATGAAAGGGAGGTTGCTCTGCAATGTTCGAAATGGCCGGCTGGACTAGGGGTATCGATAGGCAGTGCAAATACTCAAAGCTGATGAATTGCGCCCCTCCGTGGACAACCACGTCAATGCCATACACGTCAAAGTTGGGCAAAGCCTGGCTCGCGGCGCCTCTGGACAAGGCGGTATGTAGTGTAACGCGTTCAAAGTGGGGGGAGGACAGTGCAACCGCGGCACGCCCCGCAGAGCCAAATATCTGCTTCCGTATCGGGAAGGAGCATATCTCTCCGTACACGCCACCGACGATGTCGATCGCTTTCATTGCGGCCGAATCTCGATTTCGACTTTTCCTCCGCTGATCGATAGTATTTCAGCTTCGTAAGAGAAAGAATTACGCAAACATTCGATGATATCAACTAGTCGCGCTGACGTAATCGCACCTGCAATTTGACCATGAGACTTTACAACAACGCGCGTTCGAGAGGACGTATCAAGCTCAACTGCGAGTATGTCGCCGACCTTCAAAGTCGCGACAATTGCTGGCACGGGCGACGCCAGAATCGTCCTTTCCGTGATGGCGCACTTTTCGATGCCTCCTCCATTTCCATTTTCACTAGCAGTCCGCCAACCGTCGGAACTTGAGCTTGAAGACCCGGACATCAGGTGCGCCCCCTTATGCGAAACGATTTTCAATCGTAAGGTGACGCCTAAAAAAGGACAACTAAATTTGAAAGGCGGCCGCGATTGACCATCGTTGCGACAATCTCATTGGCCCCTCGACAACTCGTTCGGCACGAGGTTGTCACCCATGTCTTAGGTACGTTCCGTAACCCATGTGTCCGGGTCGGACAGCTAGTACCCGGAATCAGAGCTGAGTGATACGGCGGCCTTTGAAACGGCGTTGACGGACCTTTTTCTTGGTCCAGACGAAGGGCTCGGCTTTGTCGTTGTACGCGTTGACGTAGGCATCGATGTGTTCCTGAAGCTGCTTGAGGCTTGT
>JAGXAJ010000126.1 GCA_018971625.1 Pseudomonadota bacterium | reverse complement strand
TAGGTGGCGTTGGTGCCCATCATGCGGATGCGTTCGCCCTTTTTCATGACGCCGTCGACGATGCGGACCAGCACCACGACGCCGAGATAGACGTCGTACCAGCTGTCGACCAGCAGTGCCTTCAGCGTCGCGCTACGGTCGCCCTTTGGCGGCGGGAGCCGCGTGACGATCGCTTCGAGAACATCGGGAACGCCAAGGCCGGTCTTGGCCGATATCATCACCGCGTCGGAGGCGTCGATGCCGATCACGTCCTCGATTTGCTGCTGGACCTTTTCCGGCTCGGCCGCGGGCAGGTCGACTTTGTTGAGAACTGGAACGATCTCGTGATTGTTGTCGAGCGCCTGATAGACGTTGGCGAGCGTCTGCGCCTCGACGCCCTGGCTGGCGTCGACCACCAGGAGCGAGCCTTCGCACGCCGCCAGCGACCGCGACACCTCATAGGCGAAGTCGACATGGCCCGGCGTGTCCATCAGGTTGAAGACGTAATCCTTGCCGTCCCTGGCATGATAGTTCAGCCGGACGGTTTGCGCCTTGATGGTAATGCCACGCTCCCGCTCGATATCCATGGAATCGAGCACCTGTTCCTTGCCGGCCATTTCGCGATCGCTCAGGCCGCCAGTCATCTGGATCAGGCGGTCGGCGAGCGTCGATTTGCCATGGTCGATATGCGCAACAATGGCGAAGTTGCGGACGTTGGAAATAGGTATGGATGTCATGGGCGCGGGATAGCATCAGCACCCAGAGGCGGCAACCTTATTGCGCCGACCGGACGATCTATCTTCACGCCAAGCTGATTCCACTTTGCGCGAAAACGCGCTAGGCAATCGGTCATGTCATTGGCCGTTTTCTCACCCGCAAGATTGCGCGTTTCCGCATCCTCGAAAGTCCGACGGCTGGCGGTGTGGCTTGCGGCCTCGGCTTCGGATCGCACGGGCGGAATGACGCTGGTGATCTGGTTTGCCACCGCTCATGCGCTGCTCTGGACCGAGATCCTGACCAAACTCAAGGCAGCGCAGGATGTCCATTTCGACGTCGCCGAAGCCTTTGCCTGGGGCCGAAAATTCCAGCTCGGCTATGGCAAGCATCCGCCGCTATCAGGATGGGTCGCAGGGCTGTGGTTTCAACTGTTCCCTGCTGCCAACTGGGCTACCTACGCGCTGGCGATGACCACCGTCAGCGTCGGGCTCGTGGTCTGCTGGCTGATTGCGCTGCGCGTGGTGGATCGACGCCGTGCGTTCTTTGTGGTGGTGATGCTCGCACTCTATCCGATCTTCAATTTCAAGGGCTTCAAATACAATCCCGATCTGCTGCAACTCATCACACTGCCGCTGGTGGTACTGGCCTATCTGAATGCATTCGAGAAGCGCACCGCGCTGGCCGGAGTCTGGCTCGGCCTCGCCGCAGCGGCGGCAGTGCTGACAAAATACTGGGTGCTGACCATGATCGGGGCGATCGGCATTGCGGCGCTGATCCATCCCGAGCGGCTAGCTTTCCTGCGCTCGCCGGCGCCGTGGGTCGCGATCGCGACGCTCGTCGTCACCATCGCCCCGCATCTATGGTGGCTTAAGCGGGTCGATTTCGCCCCGCTGACTTACGCCGGCGATGTCTACGCTCTAACTGACCGGAGCGAATGTCTCAAGCTTGTGCTCGGCTATATCGGCCACAACCTCGCGCTGTTGGCTGCCCCCGTCATCCTGGCGGTCCTGGCACTGGCATGGCGGCATCCGCTGGCGCCTGCGCGGGTATGGGCGCGCGGAGCCAATCATGGCGTGAATGGATCGCAGGCGCTCAACGTCTGGATCATTCAGATCGTGGTTGCGATCGGGCCGCCGCTCGGCGCGCTGGCTTTCGTGATTTACCTGAAGACTGACTGGGGAATCTCGCTCTTCTTCCTGGTCCCGCTGGCGCTGATCGCGATGCCCGGGCTCCGGTTGCCGAAAATCGCGCTGGTTGATCTCACCATGGTCTGGCTTGCGATCACGCTCGCGGTGCTGGCGGCCGCGCCCTATATCGCGGCGCGTGAAATGGTCGACTATCCCAATAGCGCCTCGGGCTATAGCGCACGTTCCGAACTCGCACGCGAACTGACGGAAGCCTGGCACCAGCGCTTCGGTTCGCGCTGGGCCGTGGTCGCCGGCACCACCGAGATCGGCGATCCGATGACATTCTACAGTCCCGATCATCCCGCGACATACACGCCGAATGAAATATGGTCCTCCGGGTTGACCTCGCTCGAGGAGGCAAGGCGGCTCGGCTTCATAGGCATCTGCGATACCACCGACGAAAGATCGGCGGCATGCGAGAAGTGGATGGCGGCCAACACGGCCGGTGCCGAGAATCTCGTGATGAGGACGCAGCGCTTCTTCAACGGGCATGCCGGCCCGTCGACGGCCTGGAAAGTCTATATCGTGCCCCCGGCGAAATAACTGGCTGACGCTAACATCACCGGAGACGGCGGCAGGCTCAGGCGCTTTCTTCGTTGAATTTACCGGCCACCAGTTCGCCGATCGCGAGAATGGCAGCTTCGGCCTCCGGCCCCGCCGCGGAGACAATGATGGTTGTTCCCGGACCCGCCGACAGCATCATCAAACCCATGATCGAGGTGCCGCCGACCGTCTCGTTGCCGCGGGTCACCCAGACCTCTGCATTGAAGCGCTCGACCATCTGGACGAATTTCGCCGAGGCGCGCGCGTGCAGACCGCGCTTGTTGATGATCGGCATTTCACGGGAGATCGCGCCAGGCGGAACCGCCGGCCCAGTTGTGTTTTCGGGCGAGGCTCCGTCTTCGCTCATTTGCCGGCGAGAACGCGGCTGGCAATGGTGACGTATTTGCGGCCGGCTTCCTGCGCCATCGAGATGGCATCGGGAAGCGAGCGTTCTTCACGAACCTTGGCAAGCTTCACCAGCATCGGAAGATTGATGCCTGCGAGTACTTCCACTTTCGGACGGCTCATGCAGGAGATCGCGAGATTGGACGGCGTGCCGCCGAACATATCGGTCAGGATCGCGACGCCATCGCCGCTGTCAACGCGGTTGACCGCTTCAATGATGTCGCTTCGGCACAAATCCGAGTCGTCTTCGGCTCCGATTGTGACGGCTTCGATTTGCTTTTGTGGACCCATCACGTGCTCAAGCGCCGCCTTGAACTCGTCGGCAAGGCGCCCATGGGTCACAAGCACTAGACCAATCATCGGAAACTCCTCGTGGGTGCTTTTGGTGCACCGCACGAACGCGCCACTTTGACCATCCGAGCCCCCCGCGCAAGAGGGGATCTTTGCGATTCTCCCGGAATTTGAACGTTGAGGGGGAGCCTGCGCCGGTCTATTCGGTCGCGATACTGGGCCTCATATGGTTACCAATTCCCTTCGCACAATCGGCCGAAGTCGAGCGCTGTTCAGCACCTTCGGTTGTTGTCAAAACAGCTACAACCAAGGGAAGTGCTGAAAACCCCGATTCCACGGGAATTCGCTGTAGCGACACACCATGAATGCGGGTTTGCAGCTTTTCCGGCGCTGGAAGGCGCTCGGCGTCCGATGCCGCCAGATCGACCACCAACCCCAGAACGGCCTCTGCAGCGAATTCGCAACGGCGAATGCCGAGCCCTCTGATCTCGATCAGGCCTGAAAGCAACGGCGCCGGCCGGACCATCAATTGGCCGCCGCTGTTCCACAGATGCACACGGTCGTCGCCGACCAGCAGGGTGGGGGGAATCTGCCCTGTTCGCCCGGCCAGGATGAGATCGAACGCGAGGCGCGATTTGCCCGCGCCTGATGGCCCGCGGATCAGCACGGCGCGCGTTCCCACCAGCACCGCCGAGGCGTGAACGCTCGCCTCCGCGACATCCGTCATGGTCATGACGCGGGCAGCCGGACCACAAAGCGGGCGCCCGTGACGGTGGCCTCGCCATCGGCATTAACGGGGCCGGGACGGTTTTCCGCCCAGATGTGGCCGCCATGGGCTTCGATGATCTGCTTCGAGATCGACAGCCCGAGCCCGGAATTCTGCCCGAATCCCTGATGCGGCCGGTCAGTGTAGAACCGCTCGAAGATGCGCTCCAGCGCGTCTTCGCGAATTCCTGGCCCGTCATCATCGACGACGATCTCGATTCCCGATTTCACGCGACGGCAGACGATCCGCACCTTCCCGCCGGCATTGGAAAACGACTGGGCATTGACCAGCAGATTCGAAATCACCTGGCCGAGCCGTGAGTCATGGCCCGGCACCGAGAACGTATCGTTGGCGGTCCGGCCCTCGAAGCGGACCTGGACGGCCACGTCATGGCCAAGTTTGGTTTCGTTGGCGACCGAGGTCAGCGCGGAGAGCAACCGCCGCACGTCGACCGGCACCATGTCCTGCCGCTGCAATTCGGCATCGAGCCGGCTCGCATCCGAGATGTCGGAAATCAGCCGGTCGAGCCGCTTGACGTCGTGCTCGATCACCGAGAGCAGCCGCGAGCGGCTGCTCTCGCTACGCGCCAGCGGCAGCGTTTCGACTGCCGAGCGCAGCGACGTCAGGGGGTTCTTCAATTCATGGGCGACGTCGGCGGCGAACATCTCGATCGCCTCCATGCGGTTATAGAGCGCATCCGTCATGTCGCGCAGCGCGCCGGAGAGATGGCCGATCTCATCGCGGCGGCGGGTGAAATCGGGAATTTCGACGCGGGTGCGGATGCGGCGGCGCACCCGCTCGGCACTGTCGGCAAGCCGGCGTACCGGTCCGGCGATGGTGCTGGCCAGCAGCAGCGACAGCACGATCATCACGGCCGCGGCAACGCCGCCGACTTTCAGGATCGCGAGCCGCTCGGCCGTGACCATCTGGTCGATGTCGCCGCCCTGGGTCGAAAGCATCAGCGCGCCATACACTTCGCGGAAGCGCTGCACCGGCACCGCGACCGAAACGATGACCTCGCCGCGCTCGTTGATGCGCACCATGCTGCCCTTCTGACCGCTGAGCGCCTGTGAGACCTCCTGGTAGCCCTTGCCGTTTTCGAGGCCGAGTTCACGGTAAAGCGGCAGGTCGCCGCGATTGAGCCAGGTGCGGATCGCGATCATCGAGCGTTCGAAAAGTCCGGGTTTCTCCTCCGAGGGGGGCGGCAGTTCGAAGCGCAGCACGTCACCCTTGCCGTAGAGGCTGCGGCTGTCGAGGATTAGGCCGCCGTCGCGGTCATAGATGCGGGCGCGGGTATTGGTTGGCGAAATCAGTCGCCGCAGCACCGGCGCGACGCGTTCCGGATTGATCGGAAAATCCAGGCCCGAATATTCGTCCGGAGCGCCGTAAGTCTCGCCGGGCTTTAGGTCCGACAACCGGTCCGGGTCGATGGTGATGGTGTTGGTCTCAACGGTTGCGGAGGCCGCGATCGCTCCGGCAATAATCTCGGCGGACACCTGCAGGCTCTGCGCGCGGGCGTCGATCAGGCCGGCGCGGAACTGCGAGAGATAGAGAATGCACGCCACCAGGGCGACGAGGCCGGCAAGATTGAGCGAGACGATCCGGCGCGTCAGGCTTGAGAACGACAGCGCGAAGAAAAACTGGCCGGCGCGGCGCAGCCATCCCAGCGGCACCTGCCAGGCTTTGAGGCGCGGGCTGTCGGCGGTAACGGAATCCGCCGCGACGGACGAAGGTTCGTCCGCGTCGTTCAGATTCGGATCAGGCTGCGTTCGATCGAGCAATGGCCAGAACTGCCGGTTGTTTCGAAACGTGTTTGGTGATGCGCCCTCGCGCGTGCCATCCTATCCGAGACCGACGGCGGCGTCAGTTAACAATGCACGCGCCAGAAACCCGCACAAAACGGGGTTCGTTCAGGTTTCCTTGAAACGGTAGCCGACCCCGTACAGGGTTTCGATCATCTCGAAATCGTCGTCCACCACCTTGAATTTCTTGCGCAGCCGCTTGATGTGGCTGTCGATGGTACGATCGTCGACATAGACCTGGTCATCATAGGCGGCATCCATCAGCGCGTTGCGGCTTTTCACCACGCCGGGCCGCGTCGCCAGCGCCTGCAGGATCAGGAATTCCGTCAC
>JAGXAJ010000063.1 GCA_018971625.1 Pseudomonadota bacterium | reverse complement strand
TTGGCCTCGTTGCGCTGGACCATGCCGATGTCGAAAAACCCGGCATATTCGCCGTTCATGATGTAGTGCATCAGCGAGCGGTCACCGTCGCGATGATCCTGCGGCGCCTGCACGAGGCCAACGCGCGGATCGGCGAAAACAGGCACCAGATCCTTCAACCAATCCGGCGTCACGACATAGTCAGCATCGATGATGCCGATGATCTCGGCGTCCGCAGCGGTGCGGTCCATCGCGATGCGCAGCGCACCGGCCTTGAAGCCCTTGACCTCCTCGGCATTGATGAACTTGAAGCGCTCGCCAAGCAGTCGACAGTGGTCCTGGATCGGCTGCCAGAATTCGGGATCGGGCGTGTTGTTGATGATCACGACGCATTCGAAATTCGGATAGTCCAGCCGCGCCACCGCATCCAGCGTCTGCTTGAGCATCTCCGGCGGCTCGAAATAGGCCGGGACATGGATCGAGACCTTGGGGAAGGTGACGTTCTCGCCGATGGTCGCGGGCGCAAGCGTGGCCTCCTTGACGATCAGCCGGCGCGGATTGCGGCCGAACGCAATCGCTGCGATTTCCCCGATCCGCGCCATGGCGATCAGCACCAGTGGCACCAGCAGGATCAATCCCAGCGTCAACGCGAAGGCCGAGCCGAATACGAAATAATGCCCCGTCCAATAGGAAAACACCGTTGCGACCCAGGCGCCGACGCCGTTGGCGGCCGCCGACAGCACCATTGCTTGCATCACCGTCGGCCGGTCGAGCCGCAGGATCGGCAGTGACAGCAGGATACCGACCAGCACGGCGATGGTGGCGAGCTTCCAATAGTTCAGGTTGACGACCGGTCCGGTCCAGGAAAATTTTGGTTCACCGTCGGCGTTCAGGATGCCCCAATAGGGACCGACGCCGCCTTCGAAGAATTTCCAGGGCCGATCCATCGCCTCGACGATGTTGTATTCCATGCCGACGGCTTCGGCGCGAGAGACGAAGTTGCGCAGCGTCACCGCCTGCTCGAACGGGCCGGGATTGGCGTTGCGCAAATTATAGCCGGCGCTCGGCCAGCCGAATTCGGCGATCATGATGCGCTTGCCGGGGAACTGGTCACGCAGCAGCTGGTACATGGCAACAGCCTGATCAACGGCCTGCTTGTCCGTGAAGTTCTCCCAGTAGGGCAGCACGTGAGCGGCGATGAAATCGACGGAGCTGGCGAGCTGCGGATGATCGCGCCAGATGTTCCAGATTTCACCCGTGGTTACGGGGACGTTGACGGATTTCTTGACCCGCTGAACCAGCCGGATCAGCCGATGAACGTTGTTCTCCGCATTCGCCCAATCCAGCGCGGCGGCCCGCTTGTCCTCGGGCTGCGCTTTGGCATCGAGAACCCGATCGCTTTCCTCGCGCAGGATGCCGTCGGCTTCACCGGGATCGAGTTCACGTTTGGCCGACGGCCTGAGATTTTCGAGCGGAATCTGCTCGCCGCGATAGATGGTTTCGTTGCCGACCACGAGCCCGATGACATTGCTGTTGTGCCGCGCCAGATTGATCGCGGATTCTATCTCGCGGTCGTTACGATTGGCATCCTTATTGATCCAGGCACCGATCGTGACCTTGAGGCCGAACTCGGCGGCGATCGGCGGCACCAGTTCGTTGCCCTCCGTCGAGGAATACAGACGGACGGCACGCGTCAGCGTGGAAAGCTTCTTCAGGTCGGCCCGGATCTTGTCGGAATCGGCGGCGACGTCGCCGACGGTGTGGCCAGGCTCGAACGGCGTGTAGGAGACGCTTGGTAGGATGCCACGGAAGTCCGGGGCCGATTGCTTCTCCTGAAACAGGCCCCAGAGCGCAGCGTGAGCGGCGGCCACAAACAATAAAACGGCGACGACGGCGCGCATCGCGACTAAACCAAAGGGGGCCAAAATGGCAGGGACACGGACCCCGACCCGAGATCCGACCAAGTCAGCGGCAAATGGAACATAGCTCTGCCACGCGATTTAACAACTCATATGACGCCATGGCGTTTTGAGGGCCATACCCCCATCCGGTAAAATTTCCGTCTGCGGCTTCCGCCGCTTGGGACCTGCGGGCCAAAACCTCGTTACAAGACCTCGTTACAAGGCTCCTGCCCACGACTCGCTCCGGACGAGCGTCCGGTTGCCGTAGGGCGCGCGACGCGGCCGGCCTATTTGGTCGCTGCCGGAGCCGGAGTTGCTGCGGGGGCGGGCGCCGTGCTGCCGGCCGTGGTGGGTGTGGCAGGAGCCGCGGCAGCCGTCTGGGGCTGTGCGTTGGGATTGAGCCAGCAGGCGTGAACGCGGCTATTGAGGGTCTCTGGCAGCTTGGGGTCGATCTGGCCACCAAATCGGGTCAGGCACCTGAACGTCGCCTGAACGTGGCCGCCGGGGCAGCCAAAGCGGTCGTACAGATCGAGGTGGCGAAACGCAGTATCGAGATCGTCGAGCCACATCAGACGCACGACGCGGCGGCCGAGCCAGACGCATTCGGGATTGCCGGCCGGCCCGCTGATGGCCTGGGCGGCCTCCGCGAACTCATCGGTCTTGCGCTGATTGTCCTTGGCCGCATCGCTGGCCTGGGCCGCATTGGGTTTGGCCTGTTCCTGGGCGTGAGCGTCACCGCTCTGGGCAGCGGCGGTACCTGCCGACAAGGCAAGTCCGGTAAAGAACCCGACGACGGCGAGGTGGCGCAAGGCCGAATTTTGAAGCTGAAGCACCCGACGACGCATAGATTCCCCGATTTGTTGTCCGCTTGCTGCCCGAACCGGCCACGTCTGCTTCCTGGCTGATTTTCCGGCTCGCTTGATGCCGTCCAAATAGGTCCCCAATGCGGCGGGAGACGCTTGCAAATTCCATGGCTTGCAAATTCCATGACGGACATTTCGGAATTTGTCCAGCAAGCTCACAACTTTATCGCGTAGTGGTAAAGCCGCTGCCGAATTTCGACGTAACGTGATCCGGTAGACCTTGGCAGAGCGGCGATGACCGGCTAATCGACGAGCCCCGCCCGGAGGATGGAACCGATTTCTTTTCGTACGCCGCTGGCGCTTCTCGTAGTATCCTTTGCCGCGATCGGCGCGACGTGGTGGTGGATGGCCACTCCGATCAATCTGTCGCGCGCACCGATCGATCCAGACGCCAAGCTCCTGTGCGTGTCCTATGCGCCATTCCGCGGCGCGCAGACGCCGCTCGTCCCGACCACTCGCATCGCGCCGGAGCAAATAGCCCAGGATCTGGCGCAGCTCGCCAAGATCTCGGACTGCGTGCGCACCTATTCGATCGAAAACGGTCTCGACCAGGTGCCTGGGCTGGCCGCCAAGGTGGGCCTGAAGGTCATGCAGGGCATTTGGCTCAGCAGCGACCGCTTCAAGAACCTCGCGCAAATTTCAACGGTGATCGGGCTTACCAAGCAATATCCTGGTGTCATCAGCTCCGTCGTGGTCGGCAACGAAGTGCTGCTGCGCGGCGAGATGACTGCCGCCGACCTTGCCGCCATCATCCGATCGGTCAAATCGCAGGTCACCGTTCCCGTCACCTATGCCGACGTCTGGGAGTACTGGCTGCGCAACCGTGAAATCTACGATGCGGTCGATTTCGTCACGATCCACATCCTGCCTTACTGGGAGGATTTTCCGATCCGCGCTCGATACGCCGCTTCCCATGTCGATGCGATCCGCAGGCAGGTCGCGGTGGCGTTTCCAGGCAAGGAAATCCTGATCGGCGAGACTGGCTGGCCGAGCGAGGGGCGAATGCGCGCGGGTGCGCTGCCGTCGCGCACCAACCAGGCGCGGGTGGTTTCCGAAATCCTGTCCATGGCGAAGCGCGAAAATTTTCGCGTCAATCTGATCGAAGCCTATGACCAGCCGTGGAAACGCCAGCTCGAAGGCACGGTCGGCGGCTATTGGGGCCTGATCGATTCGGTGCAGCGAATGCTGAAATATCCGCCGGGCAAAGCCATCAGCAATTTTCCGTTGTGGCGATGGCAAATGGGTAGCGGCATGGTGCTGTCGTTACTGGTATTCGGGACTGCCTGGCTGACCTTGCGCCGCAGGCCCTGGACGCCGCGCCTGTCGTCCTGGATTGCCGTTGCGCTGTCGGCGACCTCCGCCGGCATTCTGCTCGGTCTTGCCGCCGACAAGATGTACTATGAAAGCTACGGTTTCGCGGGCTGGCTGTGCTGGGGGACGCTGCTGGCCATGGGGATAGCTTCGCCCCTGCTGTGCACTAATGCGCTGATGGCGGGACGCGCGCTGCCGACGTTCCTCGAACTGCTCGGCCCGCGCGATCTCAGGACCCGGTCGGCGCTATCGATCCTGCTGGCCTTGGTGCTTGCGATAACGACCCTGATCGCGGCGGAAACCGCGCTCGGCTTTGTGTTCGACCCGCGCTATCGGGATTTTCCGTTTGCCGCGCTGACCATGGCGGTGCTGCCGTTTTCGACGCTGGCGCTGCTCAATCGCCCGAAACAGGGCCGCCGCCCGATTGCGGAGGCGGCGTTCGCCGGACTCTTGGCGGCATCAATGCTCTATATCGGCTTCAACGAAGGCCCTGATAACTGGCAGTCGCTATGGACGTGCGCGATGTATCTGCTGCTGGCGACTACGCTGTGGCAGGCGCGGGGCGTGCAAATCCCAGAATAAGCACGCCGATCGCAAGGCCCGACAGTCCGATATTATACAGCACGATGCCGAAGCCGGCGGCGATCAATCCGCCCGTGAGCAACACGATCGACGGCCGCATCAAATGCAGCGTTGCGATGATCAGCGCGACGATGCCGAACACCGAGTTCTTGAACAACGACGTTGCCAGAACGCGGGTCTTGCACAACATGGTCTGCAGCCCGGCATCGCAGGCCAACGCTACCGGCGAGAATTCGATGGCGAGATAACGAAGGTACAGCGCGCACCCCACGGTCATGAAGCCGACAATCATCAGCCATTGGACCTGATACGGCGTCAGCCGGAATGGAGCTTTTTTCATCGGGCGAATATGAGGGGAAATGCCGGATGGGACAACCCGGCACCGGAGGCATTCTGCAGATCTGCCGGACTAGATGAACGCATTGGAAGTAGCGGAATATCGTCAACTAATGGCGGCTGAAGAGCGACGATAGGGTGCTGGTCGCCGGTTCCGGCTTGGGTGGCTCCTCGACCACCGCGCGTTTGGGGTAGTAACGATGGTGCCAAGTGCGCCTGCCCGAGGCGGATTTCGGTGATACCGGCTTCTCGGCAACAGGTTTTTCGGTTTCGGATGGTTCCGACGATTTTTCCTTTTCCGATGAAGTCCTCGTTGAGAAGGCTCTAGTCGAGCCCGATGCCTCATCGGCCCTCATGGCGAGACGCTGACCATCGAACACCGCAGTCGTGCAGGGCCGATCATTTTCAACCATGTGGGCGCAGATCTTGGCTGCCGCAGCCGCATCAGTCAGGGGTCCCGCAACCAATCGCAGCTGCATGCCGAGACCGTTGGTGCCTTCCTTGATCACGATGATCGGTTGCAGCGCCGCCAGCGGCGCATTCGACCGCGATTTGAGCAGGCCGCGCCACAGCGCACGCAACCCGCCGACCGAATTCGCACCGCCGACATCGACCCCGAATTCAGTGCGATTGACTAAAACTTGGGCCGTAGGCGCAGGCGGCGCATTCGCGGCGGCTTTTTCAGTAGCAGGCTTGTCGATGCTGGGTTTTTCAGAAGCAAATGCGGCCGCCGCGGTGGTCTCCTGCGCAGGCTTGGGCGTTGCCTGCTTGGGCTGTACGATCGGCGACAAAGCCGCCGCGAGTGGTATGGCAGCCGCCTTGGCAGGTTCCGGCTCGACCAACTTCGGGGCCGCCGGATTTGGCGGTCCCATCATGGATTTTGCCGGCCCCATCGGCTGACTCGTGGTTGTCGCCGGCGGCTTCGACGCGGCAGGAATGGCATCAGCGGCAGGCGCAGCTACCGGTGCCGGCGCAACGGCCGCAAGCTTCGCGCCGGTCTGCTCGTGCTGCTTGATCTCCGCCAGCTGCTTTCCGGTCACTGCCGCTGTCGCTACCGGTCCGATGATCGGCTCGGAGTCGGCTGCCCGGTGAGGGGCAGGCACCGGTGTGTTCGCGGCGCTCTCAGCGACCGGGTGCGCCGCCGATGCTGCCGGGGTTCCAGAATTGGACATGGTGGCAACGGCGGAAGCGGGAACAGGCGTAGCGGGTAGCGCGGCCGCGGCAGTCTTTTGCCTGTCAATCGCGCCGGTCACGGAATCGAGACCTTGTTCCAGCGCGGTCAGGCGCGAATACATCCGGTCGCGATCGCCGTTGAGCGTGTCGATCGCGGCTGCCAGCCGCCGGGTTTCGTTCTGGCTATCTCTGGCGACCGACTGGATTTGCTCGGCCTGCCGCGACAGATCGGCGGCCGCGAACTCATCGCGGCGCAATCGCAGTGAAGACTGATTGGTCAGCACGGCGATGACGATGGCGCCAACCGATGCGACACCCCAAGCGCCGAGCCGCCACATCGCGCGCCGGTCCAGATGTTCCTCGTCCGCCAAAAAACCGCCCAATACGCCGCCGGTGTTTTCGGTCTCGAAGTCAGCCAGATGATCGTTCTTCTTTGCCATACCCCATTGTCGGCCCCGAGGCCCCCCGCCGAATCACAGCGGAAACATTAACAGGAAATGGGCTCGGGGCTTGAATCCCGGTGTTTACCGGCGCGGCTATTCGGGTTTCCCCTTCGCGGCAAAACACTTTATGACGGCGGCAATGCCGTCCTTGACCTCGGGATTCGGAAAATGACCGCTCGATCCAGCCTGACCGTGGTGCTCGCGGCCGGCGAAGGCACGCGGATGCGGTCGGCGACGCCCAAGGTGTTGCATTCGGTCGCCGGCGAATCACTGCTGGCGCATGTGCTGGCCGCAGCGCCAAAGGGAGCGGAAGCGGCACTCGCCGTGGTCGTCGGCCCGGATCACACGGCGGTGGCGCAGGAAGCCAAACGCGCGCGGCCGGACGTCCAGACCTTCATCCAGCACGAGCGTCTGGGAACCGCGCATGCCGTGCTGGCGGCGCGCGAGGCCATCACGCGCGGCGCTAATGATCTCCTGATCGCGTTCGGGGACACGCCGCTGATCTCGGCTGAAACATTCGCGCGGTTGCGGGCACCATTGAAACACGGTGCCACACTCGCAGTGCTCGGCTTTCGGGCCGTCGACCCCACCGGCTACGGCCGCCTTGTGGTCGAGGGCAACCGCCTGATCGCGATCCGCGAGCATGCCGAAGCCAGCGGAGCCGAGCGCGCGATCAATCTCTGCAATGCCGGGGTGATGGCGTTCGATGGCGCTCGCGCGCTCGAAATCATCGAAAAGATCAGCAACGCCAACAGCAAGCGCGAGTATTATCTGACTGACGCGGTCGGCATTATCAGGAATTTGGGACTGGAGGCCGTTGTGATCGAAACCAGCGAGGATGAAGTGCGCGGCATCAACACCAGGGCCCAGCTCGCCGAGGCCGAGCAGGTGATGCAGACGCGGCTGCGCAAGGCGGCGCTCGACGCCGGTGTTACCATGATCGCGCCAGAAACGGTCTACCTCGCTGCCGACACCACCTTCGGCAAAGACGTGATCATCGAACCGTTTGTGGTGATCGGTCCGGGCGTGTCGATCGCCGACGGCGCCGTAATCCATTCCTTCTCCCATATCGTGCAGGCCTCGATAGGCAAGCAGGCTTCGATCGGCCCCTATGCGCGGCTGCGGCCAGGCACTTCACTCGGTGAAGGTGTGCGGATCGGCAATTTCGTCGAGACCAAAGCTTCCGTTCTCGACGCCGGCGTCAAGGTCAATCATTTGAGCTACATCGGCGACACACATATCGGCGCCAATAGCAACGTCGGCGCCGGCACCATCACCTGCAACTATGACGGCTTTGGCAAACATAGGACGGAGATCGGCGAGGGCGCATTCGTCGGGACGAACTCCTCACTGGTAGCGCCGGTGAAGATCGGCAACGGCGCCTATATCGGTTCAGGCTCGGTAATCACCCGTGACGTGCCCGATGATGCGATGGCGATCGAGCGCACTGCGCAGACGATTCGGGAGGGCGGGGCAGCCCGATACCGCGAAATCAAGACGCGGGGCAAAAAGCCGACGAGCGGCTGACGGGGTTGTTAAGGCTGCCGCTTAACGCTGTCTCAATCCGCAATAATTATTGAATATCTGGGCGTTGGATGTTCTCGTTAAGAGACATCCGTGCCGTTTCGGCCATTTTCGTTCGATTTGGGGGATATTGATCCGCATGTGCGGGATTGTCGGAATTCTGGGACGCGCTCCGGTTGCGGAACAGCTGGTGGATTCGCTCAAGCGTCTTGAATATCGCGGTTACGATTCCGCTGGCGTCGCTACGTTGGAAGGCAACCGGCTCGACCGCCGGCGCGCCGAAGGGAAGCTGAGAAATCTCGAAGCCAAACTCGTGAAGTCGCCGCTGATGGGCCACAGCGGCATCGGACACACCCGCTGGGCCACCCATGGCAAGCCGACCGAAAACAACGCGCATCCGCATGCCACCGAGCGTGTCGCCGTGGTTCACAACGGCATCATAGAGAATTTCCGCGAGTTGCGCGAGGCGCTCGAGGCAAAGGGCGCGGTTTTCAAAACGGAAACCGATACCGAGATCGTACTGCATCTGGTCGACGGCCTCCTCGTCAAGGGCGTCGGTCCGGTCGAGGCGGTCAAGGCGACCTTGTCGCAGCTTCGCGGCGCTTTCGCGCTGGGTTTCATCTTTGCCGGCGAGCACGATCTCCTGATCGGCGCCCGCAACGGACCACCGCTGGCGATCGGCTATGGCGAAGGCGAGATGTATCTTGGCTCGGACTCGATCGCGCTCGGCCCCTTCACCGATACCATCAGCTATCTCGAGGACGGCGACTGGGTGGTACTGACGCACAGCTCCGCGACCATTTATGACAAAAACGACGCCATTGTTCAGCGCGAGAGGCACAAGCACAGCGCCACCGCTGCACTGGTCGACAAGGCAAATTATCGCCACTTCATGGCCAAGGAAATCCACGAACAACCCGAAGTGACAGGTCATACGCTGGCGCGTTACATCGACATGGCGACCGAGCGGGTGATGCTGCCTCTAAAGCTGCCGTTCGACTTCAGGGATATCCAGCACATCTCGATCGTGGCCTGCGGCACCGCGAGTTATGCGGGCTTCATCGCCAAATACTGGTTCGAGCGGCTTGGCCGCGTTCCGGTCGAAGTCGATGTCGCCTCTGAATTCCGTTATCGTGAGGCGCCGCTGCGTAAGGGCGAACTCGCGATCTTCATTTCGCAATCCGGTGAGACGGCCGACACGCTCGCTGCGCTGCGCTACGCAAAATCGCAAGGGGTGCACACGCTGGCCGTGGTCAATGTGCCGACCTCGACCATCGCGCGCGAAAGCGAAACGGTGCTGCCGACGCTCGCCGGTCCGGAAATCGGCGTTGCCTCCACCAAGGCGTTCACCTGCCAGCTGATGGTGCTGGCGGCGCTTGCGATCGCGGCGGGCAAGGCACGTGGCGAATTGTCAGACATCGATGAGGCCAGGCTGGTGCACGGCCTGGTCGAGATTCCGCGCCTGATGGCGGCGGCGCTGTCGACCGAGTTCCAGATCGAGAAACTGGCGCGCGACATCGCCAAATCCCGCGACGTGCTCTATCTCGGCCGTGGCACCAGTTATCCGCTGGCGCTGGAAGGCGCGCTGAAGCTGAAGGAAATCTCCTACATCCATGCCGAGGGCTATGCCGCCGGCGAACTGAAGCACGGGCCGATCGCACTGATTGACGAGAATATGCCTGTCGTGGTGATCGCGCCGTTCGACCGGGTGTTCGACAAGACCGTTTCCAACATGCAGGAGGTCGCGGCGCGCGGCGGCAACATTATTCTAATGACGGACGCGAAGGGCGCGGCGGAAGCCACCGTCGACTCGCTGATCACGATCGTGCTGCCGGATATGGACGCAACCTTTACATCGATGGTCTATGCCATCCCGGTGCAGTTGCTGGCCTATCATACCGCCGTGGTGATGGGCACCGATGTCGACCAGCCGCGAAACCTGGCTAAATCGGTAACCGTCGAATAAGCCTGTGCCGACGGGTCGGGTCTTCAAAAGTCTGCTAGGATACCTTAGCTGACAACAGATATCGGTCAGCCCCGATTGAACCTGGAGAATCGATGAACCGCGACGATCTGCCCCCGACCGTGCCCCCGGTGGAACCTCCGCCGGCTGCCCCTCGGGGCTTTACGGCGCGGCTGCGGAACTATTTTCTGACCGGCCTCGTCGTGGCCGGCCCGGTCGCGATTACCCTTTACCTGACCTGGTGGTTCGTGACTTGGGTTGACGGGCTGGTCCGACCCTTTGTACCGGTCGATTATCGGCCGGAAACCTATCTGCCATTCGGCGTGCCAGGTTCGGGGCTGGTGGTGGCGGCGGTCGCGCTGACGCTGCTCGGCTTCCTCGCCCACAATCTGATCGGACGCACGCTTGTCGATCTCGGCGAGAGGCTGCTCGGCCGCATGCCGGTGGTACGAGCGATTTATCGCGGTCTCAAGCAGGTATTCGAGGCGTTATTTTCGGGTTCGGGATCGAGCTTTCGCCGCGTTGGCCTGGTCGAATTTCCTTCTCCGGGCATGTGGTCGATTGTGCTGATCTCACAATCGCCGAGCGTGGAAATCGCCAATCGCCTGCCGGATCAAGAGGAGCACATCTCGGTGTTTCTGCCATGCGCGCCGAACCCGACCACCGGATTCTTCTTCTATGTGCCGAAGAGCAAGATCATCGAGGTCGAGATGAGCGCCGAGGACGCCGCGACCCTGATCATGTCGGCGGGCGTGGTGCAGCCCGGCTCGGATCAGCAGAAAAAGATCGCGGCGTTAGCCGGTATGGCAAACGCCGCACGGATTGCCAATGCCGCGAATTTGGAAGCGGCGCAGGCCGAGACGGATTAGCCGGAGAATGTCGACAACCCAAGTTTGCACCTCGGTCGAGAATGCAAGCGACCGGCAAAAAAAGCATTTGCGTCATCCGGCGCCCATCAGCGGCACGGCCTCGTCGCGCTCGAATAGATAGAGCAGGCAGCGTAGCGCCTCGCCACGTTCGCCCTTCAGCTTCGGGTTGTCCTTCATGATCCGCAGCGCTTCGTCGCGCGCCTGCGTGATGAGTTGGCCATGAGCTTCCGGGCGCGCGATCCGATAACCGGGCAAACCGCTTTGCCGGATGCCCAGCACGTCGCCTTCGCCGCGCAGCTTCAGATCCTCCTCGGCAATCCGGAAGCCGTCGGTGGTCTCCCGGATCACCTTCAGCCGCGCCGTGGACATTTCGTTCAACGGTTCCCTGTAAAGTAACAGACAGATCGAGGCCTCGGCGCCGCGCCCGATACGCCCGCGCAACTGATGCAATTGCGCAAGCCCGAAGCGTTCGGCATTTTCGATCACCATGATGGTCGCAGCCGGCACGTCGACGCCGACTTCCACAACAGTTGTCGCCACGAGCAGTCCGATGTCGTGCGCGGCAAACTGCGCCATCACGCGGTCTTTCTCCGTGCCCTTCATCTGGCCATGCACGAGGCCGACCTTGTCGCCAAAGCGTTTTTGCAGGCTTTCGAAGCGTTGCGTGGCATCGGTCAGATGCCCGGCCCCTTCGGCTTCGGATTCTTCCACCAGCGGACAGATCCAGTAGACCAGCTTGCCGGCCTTGAGTGCCCGGCCGACGGCGTCGACCACCTCGTCCAGGCGACTCGCCGGTAGCGCGCGGGTATCGATCGGCTGCCGTCCCGCGGGCTTCTCACGCAACTCGGAGACATCCATGTCGCCGAAATAGGTCAGCACCAGCGTGCGGGGGATTGGCGTCGCACTCAGCACCAGTACGTCGACCGCGTTGCCCTTGCTGGTCAGCGTCAGCCGCTCACGAACGCCGAAGCGGTGCTGCTCGTCGACCACCGCGAGCGCCAGCGCCTTGAAGATCACGTCGTCCTGGATTAGCGCGTGGGTGCCGACCAGGAAATCGATCTCGCCGGCCTCAAGCCGCGCCAGCAACTCGCGGCGCTCCTTGCCTTTCTCGCGCCCAGTGAGGATCGCGACCTGCATGCCGGCACGGGCGGCCAGCGGCGCGATAGTGTTGATATGCTGGCGCGCCAGAATTTCGGTCGGCGCCATCAGCGCCGCCTGCTTGCCCGCCTCGGCAACCGCAGCAGCGGCCAACAGCGCGACCACGGTCTTTCCCGAACCGACATCGCCTTGCAACAGCCGCAGCATGCGCACCGGCTGGCGCAAGTCTTCCGCGATTGCCGCGGCGGCTTGCTGCTGCGAAGTGGTCAGAGAATAGGGCAGCGCATCGATGATCTTCTTGCGTAAACTTCCGTCGCCGGCGTGGCGGTCACCGGCAGGACGGCGCAACTGCGCGCGAACCAGGGCCAATGCCAATTGGCCAGCCAGCAGTTCGTCGAAAGCGAGCCGCGACCAGAACGGCCCGTTGGGCAAAATATCGGTAAGCTCAACCGGCATATGCAACCGGTTGAGGGCCTCGGCGATATCGGAGAATTTGCAGCGGCGGATCACCTCGGGGCTGATCCATTCCGGCAGTCGCGGCAGCCTTTGCAGCGCCTGCGCCATCGCCCGTCGCAACGAGCCCAGCGCCAATCCCTCCGTCAGCGGATAGACCGGATCGATGCCGGATAGTTTTGCGAAGGCTGCCTCGTCCACCACACGATCGGGATGCACCATCTGGGGGGTGCCGTCATACATCTGCAGCGTGCCGGAAACGTAGCGCTTCTCGCCGACCGGCAGCAGCTTTTCGACATAGCCGGGTTTTGCACGGAAAAAGGTCAGCACCACGTTTCCCGTGTCGTCACCGGCATAAACCAGATAGGGCGCGCGGGAATTGTGCGGGGGAGGTGGCCGGTGGCGGTCGACGGTGACCTCAAGCGTCACAATGGTGCCTGGCGCGGCATCGCGAATTTTTGGTTGGGTGCGGCGGTCGATCACACTGGTTGGCAAATGCAGCAAGAGGTCGACCAGACGCGGTGTCTCGCTGCGCTCAAGCAGATAGCGGAACAATTTGTCCTGCTTCGGCCCGACGCCGGCAAGGCTCGTGACCGGAGCAAACAGCGGATTGAGCAGAGGAGGGCGCATCCGTCTCACTTCAAAAGACTGACATTGCCGGGTCAAGTCCGGGAATGGTGCGCCAGTTGATAATTCACAAAACACCTTTGCGCCGGCAAGGGCTGACATCTGCGGCCAGCATCGCTATATCAACTGGGCTCGGCACCACGTCCGGGCTTTTGGCGTTGCATTGGAATCAGAATGACGGGATCGACACGATCGAGCGGGGGTCTCGACGACCGCCGCAAACGACTCTTGTTTCGCTGCTGGCATCGCGGCACTCGCGAGATGGACCTGCTGCTCGGCCGGTTCGCGGACGCCGAAATCAGTGACCTCACCGATGCCGAACTGGCGGAACTCGAGCGCTTGATCGAGGTGCCCGATCCCGATCTCTATGCGGCGTTGACCGGCAACTCCGAGTGCAGGCCCGAATCTGCCGGCGCGTTGTTCGAGCGCATCAAATCGTTTCGCACGGCGGATCACGACGCATGAAGGCTCCCGTTCAATCGCCGGCGCATTTGCTGACGCCAGGCCGCGCGCTGATCTTTGCCAATGTCGCGGAGGGTGCCGAGGGACTGGTGGTCTCGGACCTCGCGCGCGCGATCGCGGCGCGGCCGAAGCCGCCGGCGATCAGCCTTGCCGTGGTATGCCGCGACGGCGGGCGGATGCACCAATTGGCCCGGGCGTTGGAATTCTTCGCGCCTGACTTGCCGGTGATGCAGTTCCCGGCCTGGGACTGCCAGCCCTATGACCGGGTATCGCCGCATGGCGGCATCCTGGCGCAACGCCTGACCACGCTGGCGCGGCTTTCGCGGCTGACCGGCAGCGACAAGCCGCTGATCGTGCTGACCACGGTCAACGCCATCGTGCAGCGGGTGCCGGCGCGGGAAATCATCGCGGCGCAGGCGCTATCGGTCGCGCCCGGCCATGTCGTGCCGATGGACTCGATCGTCGCCTGGCTCGAGCACAACGGCTACAGCCGCTCCTCGACGGTGCGCGAGCCGGGCGAATATGCGGTGCGCGGCGGGATCCTCGATTTGTTTCCGGCCGGGCTCGACCAGCCGGTGCGCTTCGACTTCTTTGGCGACAGCCTGGAATCGATCCGCAGCTTCGATGCCGAGACCCAGCGCACGCTGCTGGACGTGCGCTCGCTCGATCTGGTGCCGATTTCCGAATTTCAACTGGTCACCGAAACGATCCGCCGCTTTCGGATGGGCTACGTCGCGGCCTTCGGCGCGCCAGAGCGCGACGATCCGCTCTATGAAGCCGTAAGCGAAGGCCGCCGCCATCCCGGCATGGAGCATTGGCTGCCGCTGTTCCAGGAGCGGATGGACACGCTGTTCGATTATCTCGGCGATGCGCCGGTTGCGATCGAGCCGCAGAGCGAGGAAGCCGCGCGCGAGCGTTTCAAGCAGATCGCCGATTACTACGAGGCCCGGCGCGAGGCGCTGGAGCATCCCGCGGGCGGCGCGGTCTACAAGCCCCTGCCGCCGGACCGGCTCTATCTGACTGAAGACGAATGGAGCAGGCGGCTGGATCAAACCGCGCTGGCCCGGCTGACGCCGTTCGCGGTACCCGAGGGCTCGATTGGCGCCATCGATGCCGGCGCGCGGCAGGGTCGGAATTTCACGGCGGAACGCGCGGATACGACGGTGAACGTGTTCGAGGCCGTGGTCGCGCATGTGCAGGCGCTACAGGAGCAGCGCAGAAAGGTTGTGATCACGTTGTGGAGCGAGGGCTCGCGTGACCGCATGGGCAGCATGTTGCGCGATCACAAGCTGCTTAATCTGACGAGTGTCAATAGCTGGCGCACGGTGCAGGCGACGCCGCGCAACGAGACGATGCTGGCCGTGCTCGGCATGGAAGCCGGTTTCGAGACCAACGACGTCGCCATCATCACCGAGCAGGATATCCTCGGCGACCGGCTGGTGCGGCCGCGCAAGGCCTCCCGGAAGGTCGAGAACTTCATTTCGGAAGTCACGAGCCTCGCCAGCGGCGATCTCGTGGTTCATGTCGAGCACGGCATCGGCCGGTTCATCGGACTTCAAACGCTCGATGTTGCCGGCGCTCCGCATGATTGTCTCGAGCTGCGTTATGCCGCCGAGACCAAGCTGTTCCTGCCGGTCGAGAATATCGAACTGTTGTCGCGCTACGGCTCCGATCACGCCAATGTCGAGTTGGACCGGCTCGGCGGCAGCGGCTGGCAGGCGCGAAAGGCAAAACTGAAGAACCGCATCCGCGAGATCGCGGGCGAATTGATCAAGATTGCCGCCGAGCGTTATTTGCACGAGGCGCCGAAGATGTCGGTGCAGCCGCACCTCTATGACGAATTCTGCGCGCGCTTCCCGTATGAGGAAACTGAAGACCAGCTTGGCGCGATCAACGCCTCGCTGAAAGATCTCGAAAGCGGTCGGCCGATGGACCGTCTGGTCTGCGGCGACGTCGGATTTGGCAAGACCGAGGTGGCGCTGCGCGCCACGTTCGCGGTCGCGCTCGACGGCAAGCAAGTCGCGGTCGTAGTGCCGACCACGCTGCTGGCACGACAGCACAGCCGCACCTTCACCGAACGTTTCCGCGGTTTTCCTGTGAACGTGGCGCAAGCCTCGCGGCTGATCGCGTCGAAGGAATTGACCCAGGTCAAGAAAGGACTGGCCGAAGGCGGTATCGACATCGTGGTCGGTACCCATGCGCTGCTCGGTAAATCGATCAAGTTCAGGGATCTGGGCCTGCTGATCGTCGACGAGGAACAGCATTTCGGCGTCAGTCACAAGGAACGGTTGAAACAGCTGCGCGCGCAGGTGCACGTGCTGACCCTGAGCGCGACGCCGATCCCCCGCACCCTGCAACTTGCTTTGACCGGCGTTCGCGATCTCTCGATCATCGCTTCTCCTCCGGTCGACCGGCTTGCGGTACGCACCTTCGTGGCGCCGCACGATCCCCTGATGATCCGCGAGGCGCTGCTGCGCGAACGCTATCGCGGCGGCCAGGCGTTCTACGTGGTGCCGCGGATCGAGGATCTCGCGGGTGTCAAGGATTTCCTTGAGAAGAACCTGCCGGAGATGAAGGTCGCGGTTGCGCACGGCCAGATGCCGCCAACCGTGATCGAGGACATCATGTCGGCGTTCTACGACGGCAAGTACGATATCCTCCTGTCGACCACGATCATCGAATCCGGTCTCGATATTCCGACCGCCAATACGCTGATCGTGCACCGTGCCGACATGTTCGGCCTGGCGCAGCTCTATCAGTTGCGCGGACGGGTCGGCCGCTCAAAACTACGCGCCTACGCACTGTTCACGCTGCCGGCGCAGGCCAAGATTACCGCGCAAGCCGAGCGACGGTTGAAAGTGCTGCAATCGCTGGAGACGCTTGGCGCCGGCTTCCAGCTCGCCTCGCATGACCTCGATATCCGCGGCGCGGGAAATCTGCTCGGCGAGGAACAATCCGGCCATATCAAGGAAGTCGGCTTCGAGCTTTACCAATCGATGCTGGAGGAGGCGATCCTCAACCTCAAGGCCGGCGTGGTCGAGCCCGCCGCCGACCGGTGGTCGCCGACGATCACCATCGGTATGCCCGTGCTGATCCCGGAAGAGTATGTCAACGATCTCGCGGTGCGGCTGTCGCTATATCGCAGGCTCGCCGATCTCGACACCGAGGACGAGATCGACAATTTCGCGGCCGAACTGCGCGATCGCTTCGGCGTGCTGCCGGACGAGGTCCGCTATCTGTTCAAGGTTGCCGCCATCAAGGCTTATTGCCGCAGGGCCAATGTCGAGAAGGTCGATGCCGGGCCGAAGGGCGCGGTGATCGCTTTCCGCGACAACAAGTTCGCCCAGCCGGATCGGTTGGTCTATTTCATCCGCCAGCATGGCCAGGCGGCGCGGGTGCGCCCGGACATGAAGGTGGTGTTCTTCCAGGAATGGGAGACGCCGGAAGAGCGCCTGACTGGCACCACGGAAATCCTGCGTCAGCTTGCCAATCTCGCCGAGAACAAGAAGGCGGCGTGACTTTGCGCGATGTCAGGACGCAGCGCGCCGGCCTTCTTCGTCGAGGCGCGCAAGCAGCGACTTCGCGGAATCTTCCGGCAGCATCGTCGCAACCGTCACGACAGGCTCGGCGCGGACGTCGCGTTTGCCGTGGCTGGTGTGACGCATCACGCTGGATAGTCGCCGCGCGATACTATGCGCGGCCCGCAAATCCGTCTCGGCGAACGCTACCACGACCGATCCGTCGTCATGCGCCACGCCAAAGTCCATTTGCCGCATCAGGCGGCTGATGATGCGTGCGCCGTCGAGTTGCGCGCGAGGGTGTCCGGAATCGAAGGCGAAGCGTGCCACCGACAGGCCGCTGCCGCACTGCGCCGTTTGATAGACAGCAGTGGCAAGATCGCGGCTGAAGGCGGCCGGCGTGAGCAGGCCGGTTCTGGCATCGAGCAGGCCGCCGGCGTCGATGGCGCGGAGTGTGCGACTCAAATGAGCCTCCAGCGCATGCTGGCGAACCAGGGGCAGGGCGTTATTGGCAATATAGGCCGGTGCACCCGAAACGACTTCGAGGTTCGGCAGGTCGTAGGCCGACGCCAGCTCGTGCGAGGTCAACACCGGCAGGTTGCGGAAACGGGCATCCTCGGCCAGCACAGTGAGGAATGCGTCGACCACGCGCGCGCTAAAACCTTCGCCAAGCACGATGCCGTCGATATCGCGAACGTTGAGGTGCTTCGCGGCGGCTTCGATGCTGAGCGCGCCGACCACGCCGATCCGTTCACCGAGCGAGACGGATAGTGCCGGATAGGACGCCCCGCGACCGATCAGCAGCACCGTGGCATCGCGCACCGGATTGAGTGCTGACGGGGCGATTGGCGTGCCGCCAGCGTCGGCTTGCCGGCGCATTACGGTTGCGTGCAGGGTCCGGACACGGAGCGCTGCGCGCAGGCGCGCGAGCAGCCGATCGGAATTACCCCCGGCATGCGAGAACGGAAGGGCGTTTTCCGGCAGTGCGATTTTGGGATCGACGGCGATCAGCGGCAAATAAGGCTGCTGGGTTGCGATCCGCCTCGCTAGCGTGTTCAGGCCCCGCTCGATAGTGTCTTGCATCGCAACCAGAACCGCGACCGGCTGCAGCGTTTCGACCGCACGCGGCGCATCGTTCCCGTTGACGTCAATAACAGGGAATATCCTTGCCTCGTCCAGCGCCGTCGCGAATGACGGACGGCCGGCGGCCGACACGACGATGACAGGCCCTTGCTGGGACATTTGAAATTCGGACCGAAGCAATCGATTAAGGCCCGCGATCCTAATCGGCGGCCCTTAATGCCGCGTCAACGAAGCTGGCCAGCTTCAATCAGGCGCGCTGGGCCGATCACGAAATGCCTCAACCATCAGTGGGTTAAGCCCAAGTTCGGCCAACGCTTCGCGGGCGCGGGCGTTGTCCTGGGCGCGGCCGGCGAGACGGTAGCCGCTCAAGCGATCAGGCAGCGCCGTCAGCAGGGCTCCCTGACCGAGCCGCTTGCCCCATTCCTGCAGATCCTGCGCCAGAAAGCGGTAACCGCCGACCGCCATGGTGCCTGAAGGGGGCGCGGTGATGAAGAGCGTGCCGGTCGTGCGATCGAGCCGTGCGGCGTATTCAGTATCGACATAATCGCACGGCGGCGGCGCTGGTGTCGACATCAGCGAGTCGCGTGCCGGAGCAGGCGGCGCGTATGCCGCGATCGTCACCATCGGTCCGCGCAAACCCAACGTGCCCTTGGGCGTGATCAGCGTTTCGCCGGCGACTGACGAACCCGCAACGTTGCGCGGCGCGCCATGAGGTCCGGGAAGGATCGGCGCGGGTACGCCGTCGGCGCCGCGACGGGCGCCAAACAGCCCGGCTTCGCCAAACAGATAGACATCCGTCAGGGTCGCATTCGCCGCAGTCCAGGTCGGTGAACTCGCAATCTGCTCCGGCGCACGCCACAGGCCGATCACATGGCGCACACGCGGCAGGCATCCCGGCAAATCGTTCTCGGCCAGCCGCAACGCCAATTGCGCGGGCACCACCAGCGTATCGCAATTGTCATTGTTGACCTGCTGCTCGAAAACGTCGCCGTCGAAAGGTTGGTGCAGCGCCAATGTACCGCCTGCCAGCAGCCAGACCAGCAGCGAGGAGGTCAGGCCCGCGAATGACGAGGGCGCGAAGGCCGACATCATCCTGGGGCTCTGCGCCACGTTGCTTTCGAGGAAAACCGCCAATCCTCCGGCGATCAGGTTCAGATGCGTGCGGGGTACCGCGCAAAAGCCGTCCGCAGTGACGTCGAACGAGATCATCGCGGCCTTGCGGCCGTCCTGGATGAACTCGCGCGTGGTGTCGGAGGGATGAGCGAGCGCGTGGTCGAGCGACGCCATGCCTTCGGGCAGATTATCACCGAAGCCGCAGACATGGCGGATCGAGAAAGCTTCCGCCGCCGCATTCATGGCCAGATCCGCGTGATTGACACCGTCGATCCTGCTCATGGTCACGACCGCGCGCGCGCCAGTACGATTGAGCGCGACGGTCAACTCAGCCTGACGCCAGAGCTGTGGCAACAAGGCTACGATCAGCCCGGCGCGATGGGCAGCCAGCACGGTCAGCATGAATTCGACGGTATTGGGCAAATGAATCGCGATCACGGAATTGGGTGGCAGGCCGGCATCGATGAAATGCGCCGACAGCGCCGAGATGGCGAGGTCGGCCTGCGCGAAAGTAAGGCGCTTGGCCGCTTGCCCGGTGACGCGCGGCTTGTTGACCGGGTCGATCAGGGCGAGCGCGTCGGGCCGGCGTGCCAAAATGCGGCGAAACAATCCCTCGACTGTCGGCGATGCATTGGACTGGATCACGGGCAGAAGGTCATTTGCGAGGGGTCATCTGGATGGCGCCGCCGGTCGTTGCCACCAAGTCTCCGGAAGGTAACCCGTCAAGGCGGTGGTATTGGGTCGTTCTATCCGATTCCAGCGTGCGATCCATTGCTCTCTGACGTTAAATAGGGGGATAGCGTAGAAACCCGACATCAAGGCCCGGTCGAGCGCGCGCACAGCCGAGACGAAAGCGGGACGCTCGCGCGCCGCCAGCAGCGCTTCGATCATGGCGTCGATCGCGGGATCCTTTGCCCCCATATAGTTCCGCGTGCCTTGGCTGTCGGCGGCCGCGCTGCCCCAGTAGACCCATTGCTCGTTGCCCGGTGATAACGACTGGTCCCAGCGGTTCTGGATCATGTCGAAATCGAAGCCGAGCCGGCGCTGATCGAATTGGACGGCGTCGACCGAACGCACCGTGGCCTGGATACCCGCGCGCCTGAGGTCGCGCTGATAGGCCAGCGCGATACGTTCCTGATCGCGGGTCGTGACCAGGATTTCGAAGGCGAGGGGTGTTTTGGTCGAACGTTGCCGCATCACCATGCCGTCGAGGTCATAACCGGCCTGCGACAGCAGGCTCAGGGCGCGGCGCAGCGTGGCTCGATCGCGGCCGGAGCCGTCGGTGACGGGAAGGCGATAGCTGCCGTCGAGTATATCCGAAGGGATATGCGATGCGAACGGCTTGAGCAGCGCACGCTCGATATCGTCGGCCGGACGACCATAGGCTGACAACTCCGAGCCTGCGAAGAAGCCTGCCGAGCGTGCGTAGAGGTCGAAAAAGTAATTGTGGTTGATCCACTCGAAATCGAACAATAGCGTCAGAGCCTGACGCACCCGGATATCGGAGAACATCGGGCGCCTGGTGTTGAACACCAGGTATTCCGATGGTTCCGGCACCCCGGTCTTGATGGTGTCGCGGATCACCCGTCCGTCGCGCGCGGCGGGAAAATCATAACCGTCATGCCAGCGCAGCGGTTCGGTCTCGTCGCGAAAATCGTACAAGCCGCGTTTGAAGGCTTCAAATTCGCCATTCGCCTCGCGATAGAAATCCAGCCTGATCTCATCGAAGTTCCACATGCCGCGGTTCACCGGCAGGTCGCGGCCCCAATAATCGGGATTGCGTGTGAAAGTGACGCTGGCGCCGGGCTTCACATCGGTGATGCGATAGGGACCGCTCCCGATCGGCGGCGTCAGCGAGGTCTCCTCGAAGGTTGCGACGTTGGTGGCATGCTTGGGCAGGATCGGCATCAGGCCGAGGATCAGCGGCAACTCGCGATCGGGGACGCCGCCAAAATCAAATCGCACCGTAAGCGGATCAGGCGCGCTGGCCTTTGCGACCTTGGAATAATACTGGCGATGGTTTGGACGGCCGTGGTCGCGCAGTAATGCCCAACTGAACAGCACGTCGTCGGCGGTGACCGGCTGACCGTCCGAGAAGCGCGCTTTGGGATCGAGATGGAAGGTGACGTAACTTCTGACGTCGTCGGTTTCCACACTTTCGGCCAAGAGGCCGTAGAGTGTAAAGGCCTCGTCATCGCCGCGCGTCATCAGGCTTTCGTAAACATACCCGCGCTCAAACCCTTGGCCGCGGACCTGCTGAACCGGAATGCCCCTGACAATCAACGGGTTGAGGCTGTCGAAGGTTCCAAGCAGGCCTTGCACGAGCCGGCCGCCCTTGGGGGCGTCCGGATTGGCATAGGGCATATGGTTGAAATCGGCCGGCAGCGCTGGCTTGCCATGCATGGCGAGCGCATAGACCGGCTCCGCGGATGACGCGCCCGCACTGATTGCCGCCATGATGAGGGCGAGCAGGCCGCAGACCATGGCCTGGACGTGCGAGGGACTTAAAATCCCTCGCACGTCGCACCGTTTTGATTCGATATCGCTCACGTTCGAAGGTGTATCACAGCGGTTCGTCTTGGGCCTCCGCGCGCGCCAAAGATGCTTGTCGGCATTGATCTTTTCGCACGCCCCTGTATGAAGGCGTGCAATTGACCAGGATGCCTGGGCCTGTCACGTATCCGCCTCAATTGGCAAGGAGACAGCCGCCGGAACGATCAGGTCTCCGGTGCGTGCGGCGGTTTCGGGTGCTCCGGTTCAGAAAGGGTTTTCCGCAATGAATTTCCGTATCTTGGCCACGTCGGTCTGGCCGCGTGGACGGGTTTTCGCCGCGCTGGCGACGACGATACTGGCAGTCTCGTTTTTCGCGGCACAGGCTCAGGCGCCGAAGCCCAAGCCGAAGGCAGCGCCGAAAGCTGCCGCACCTGGCCAGGCCGCGCCGCCCGCGGGAGCTCCACCCGCTGGCCAGCCCCAAGATCAGGCGCTGCCCCAGCTGATCTATGCGCCCTGGACGAAGTATTGCGTGAAAGGCCCGGACGCCAATGCCAAGCAGCTTTGCCTCACCGGCAAGGACGGACGCATCGAGTCCGGTCAGCCGGTCATCGCGGCCGTGATCATCGAGCCCGAAGGCGAGCCAAAGAAGATCCTGCGGGTCACACTTCCACTCGGCATGGAGTTGATGCACGGCACCCGCATCATCGTTGACAACAATCCACCGATGCAGAGCCCTTATGTGATCTGCCTCCCCAATGGCTGCATGTCCGACTATGAGGTCACTCCGGAACTGCTCGCCAACTTGAAGAAGGGGCAGAACCTGGTGGTCCAGGCAATCAATTCCACCGGCGCAGCGCTGACCTTGCCGCTGCCGCTGCAGGAAAAGGAAACCGGCAACAGCTTTGCGAAGGCTTATGATGGCCCGGCCACCGACCCGAAGGTGTTCGAGGAGAACCAGAAGAAGCTGCAGGAAGAGCTACAGAAGCGCGCTGCGGAAGCCCGCGCGAAACTCCAGCAGGCGGCCCAGCCGAACGGGGCGGCCCCCAATCCGGCCGCAAAGTAATCGGCTCAACCCAAAAGGCGCCCGATCGAGGCGCCTTTTATTCGACGGAGGCGAACTCGCTAACAAGGAAGACCGCTTTTAGTTCAGCGACGGGTTCCGTGGCCGGTAGCTGCCCGATTTGTCCTTTACGAAAATCTCCGCAACCTGCGAATGCCGCACCGGCTCGCCTGAATCGTCAGCCAGCAGATTTTGTTCGGAGACGTAGGCGACGTATTCCGATTCCGAGTTCTCGGCCAACAGATGATAGAATGGCTGATCCTTGTGGGGACGCACCTCTTCGGGGATCGACAGCCACCATTCCTCGGTATTGTTGAATTCCGGGTCTATATCGAAAATAACGCCCCGGAACGAAAACACCCGGTGACGGACGATCTGCCCGATCTGAAACTTGGCGGTACGCGTTTTTATCATCCCCCGTCGAATAAACGATGATTGCGGCCGATGCTAGTGGCAAACTGACGAATTAACCTTGTGGTCGGTCGATCCGTCGACAGCAGATAATGTCGCTGGGCGCGTTTCCCGCAATCAGGACGCTCTCCGGCGCTGCCGCATTCGTCAGCGCGATTTGGTTGCAGACCGGCCGGCTGGTGATTTTCACGCGGGATCAGCGAGCGTGCGAGCGCCACGATGGCCCCAGCCCCTCGCGCATTGCGAGCCGGCGCAGCGGTCCAACCACGCCGATCAGATGTAGACTTGCCGCACGCACCAACTGCATGGGCAGGAAATCGGTGAGCAGCGAGCGGTTCGCGAGGTCAATCGCGAAGCTCCGGCTCGCGACATCTGCGCGACGCGCCTGATGGTAACGCCGAAGGACATGCGGCGCACCGGGATCCTCGCCAGTGGCCCGCGCCTCGTTTGCGATATCGGCAATATCGGCGGCATCGCGCAGACCCATGTTTAGGCCCTGTGCGCCGATTGGCGGCAGCACATGTGCGGCTTCGCCGACCAACGCAATGCGATGCCGGGCAAATGGCGCGGATGTTTCGATCGTGAGTGGAAACAGATGCCGTCCCGACTCGATGCGGAGGCGACCGAGAATGGAATGCGATTGAGCTTCCGCGGTCTCGGACAATTCGTCGTCCTTCATCGCCAGCAGCCGTGCGGCTTGATCGGGTGTCGAAACCCACACAACACTGCAGCGTTCGCCCGGCAGCGGGACGAAAACGCAGGGTCCTGAAGGAGTGTGAAACTCGGTCGAGATATTTCGATGCGGCCGCGAATGGCTGACGTTGAAGGTCAGTGCAGCCTGACCGAGATCGCGGCGGCTGACGGTGATGCCGGCAGCTTTGCGCGATGGTGATTGCCGGCCGTCGGCCCCGACCACAAGCTGCGCCGACAGTGATGCCCCGCCGGCAGTACGAATCGCGGCCGTCGATTCTTCCGGTTCGATCACGGTGGCCTCATCGTCAAACCGCGTCAGGTTCGGAAGCTTGGCAGCGCGCTGTTCCAGAGCGGCCATCAGCACCCGATTCTGGATGTTATAGCCGAACTGATCGAGGCCGATTTCCGCCGACGAAAACTTCACTTCCGGTGCGCGGATCAGCCGCCCCGTGTCGTCAACAAGGCGCATCGTCTGCAATGGCGCAGCCTCGTTGCGACAATTCGGCCAAACCTCCAGCCGCTCCAAGAAATCGATGGTCGCGCCGAGCAGGGCGGTGGTGCGATTGTCGGCATAGGGTAGGCATCGGGCAATCAGCGCGGTACTCGCCCCGGTCTGCGCCAGTGCGATGGCCGCCGCAACACCGGTCGGGCCGCCGCCGACGACAACCACGTCGAAGGATGTGGGCGTATTGTTCATACCGGGACAATTGACGTTCCTGCCGGCATTTTTCAAGACCGACCTGGCCAGTTTACCTCATCAGGGGTTTACGCGGCGGAACGCCGCAACAGGCAATATGCAAAGGTGTTCGATTCCTGTAGCACTTTGGCTCAAATGGACCACGACAATCAGCAGGATTCGACCCCGGCGTCGCCGAGAACGCGGGTCGCGGCCTTCTCCGTGCATATCCTCACGGCACTGGGCGCCGGCATAGCGCTGCTCGCACAACTGGAGGCCGTGCGCGAGCACTGGGCCGCGATGTTCGCCTGGCTTGGTATCGCGCTGGTGATCGATGCGCTCGATGGCCCGATCGCACGCCGCCTCGACGTCATCCACGTGCAGCCGAACTGGTCGGGCGAGGTGCTCGACCTGGTGGTCGATTTTGTCACATACGTTTTTGTACCGGCCTACGCGATCACCGCGAGCGGCTTGTTGCTGCCGTTGGCGGCGCCGTTGCTCGGAATCGGTATCGTGGTATCGAGCGCGCTTTATTTTGCCGATCGCCGCATGAAGTCCAAAGACAATCATTTTCGCGGATTCCCGGCGCTGTGGAACGTCGCCGCGTTTTACCTGTTTCTGCTGCACCTTTCGCCCACCGCGTCCAGCCTGGTCGTTGCCATCCTGATCGTCCTGACCTTTGTGCCGCTTCACGTACTGCATCCAGTACGCGTGGTGCGGCTACGTGGATTGACCATGTCGTTGGTAGTTGTTTGGGCGGCGCTGGTGATTTATGCGCTGTCCAACGATTTCAATGCGGGCACCATGGTTACCGTCGCGCTCTGTGCGATCGGCGGCTATATCGTCGGAAGCGACGCGGCTATCCGGCTACTGAGGTTGCTAAAAGCATGATCGGACTATGGACCAGCCCGGAAACCTGGGCGGCCCTGCTGACGTTGACGGCGCTCGAGATCGTGCTCGGCATCGACAACGTGATTTTCCTCTCCGTTATGGTCTCGCGCATACCGCGGGCTCAGGCCAGGCGCGCGCGGCAAATCGGGCTGGCGCTGGCGCTGGTGTTCCGCATCCTGCTGCTGAGCTTGCTGGTGTGGCTGATCGGGCTTACCCGGGACGTGATCACAATCGCAAATATCGGCTTTTCCTGGCGCGACATCATCCTGATCGGCGGCGGCCTGTTTTTGATCGCCAAGGCGACGCATGAAATTCACGGCGAGGTCGAGGCGGGGGACGAGGGTACAGGCAAGGTAGCGTCGAACGCCGGCGCGTTCGCCTGGGTGATCGTGCAGATCATCATCATCGACCTCGTTTTTTCGCTGGACTCCATCATCACGGCGATCGGCATGGCAAAAGACCTGCAGATCATGATTGCGGCCGTCGTGATCGCCTGCTTCATCATGTACGTATCGTCAGGCCCGATCGCAGCGTTCGTGGTCGAACATCCCACCACCAAGATGCTGGCGCTGGCATTCCTGGTGCTGATCGGAGTGGCGCTGGTCGCTGATGGTTTCAGGTTTCATATCCCGCGCGGCTATATCTATTTTGCCATAGCGTTCTCTGCGCTGGTCGAGCTGTTCAATGTACTGGCCAAGAGCAATCGCAACAAGGCCGGCAAATAAGCTTGGAAACTGCTTCCTTTGGTGCGATCGAGTTGACAACGTCGCCCCGATGGCTTTCGATTCGTTGGAACCTGGCTATCGGGTCATGTTGCGCGAGGAGATGAAATGACAAAAGCCGTGCGGGTGCACAAGGTTGGAGGTCCGGAAGCGCTGGTTTACGAGGCTATTGAGGTGCCTGCGCCCGAACCTGGCGAAGTCCGCATCCGCCAGCATGCCGTCGGCCTTAATTTTATCGATGTCTACTATCGCACCGGCCTCTACAAGGCGCCGGGACTGCCGTTCATTGTCGGCAATGAAGCTGCGGGGGAAGTCACGGCCGTCGGTCCGGGCGTGACCGATTTTCATCGCGGCGATCGCGTTGCCTACTATCACAATCTCGGCGGCTACGCCTCGGAGCGTAACATTGCCTGCGAGAAACTGGTGAAGCTGCCCGATCACATCACTTACGAGCAGGGCGCGGTGCTGATGCTAAAGGGGCTGACGGTCTGGTATCTACTGCACAAGACCTTCAAGGTCGAGCCGCATCATCGGGTGCTGATCCACGCTGCGGCTGGCGGCATTGGTTTATTGGCGTGTCAATGGGCGAGGGCGCTCGGCGCGCATGTAATCGGCACCGTGGGCTCGAAGGCAAAGGCGGACCTCGCGCTCGCCAACGGTTGCGATCACGTCATCCTTTATAATGAAGAGGATTTTGTCGCCCGCGTGAAACAGATCAGCCGCAACGAGCTCTGCGACGTCGTCTATGACGGCGTTGGCAAGACCACCTTCCCTGGCTCGCTGTCCTGCATCAAGCCACGTGGATTGTTCGTGAGTTTTGGCAACGCGTCCGGCCCGGTGCCGCCATTTGCGCTGGCCGAGCTCAACAGTCACGGCTCGCTGTTTGCGACCCGGCCCAAACTCAACGACTATGTTGGTACCCGCAACGAGTTACTTGAAGGCGCCGACACGCTGTTTGCAGCGGTCATCAACGGCAAGCTGCACGTACCGATCAACCACGCCTATGCCCTGAAAGACGCCGCCAAGGCGCATATCGACCTGGAAGGTCGCGCCACGACGGGCGCCGCGATCATGCGGCCGTGAAAGAGCCCGTCATTGCGCGTGCTAGCGAAGCAATCCAAGGCGTGAAGAAGGATAGCTTCGCGCTCTCGTATTAACGAATTGCTGAAGTCGCCCTCTACGCCACCAGCCGCGCGGTGCCTGATCTTGTCAGGATCCGGTCGAGCCCGTCGATCATCGCGCCGATCTCTTCACGCGTGACATTGAGCGGTGGCATGAAGCGGAGCGCATCCGGCTGCGGCGAGTTCAGCAGCAGGCCTTCCTCGAACGCCAGGGTCACGACCGACGTGCCGACCGGCAGCTTCAGGTCAAGCGCCAGCAAAAGCCCACGGCCACGAACCTCGCCGAGCCCGTGCCGCGTGGACAAGCGCTGCAATTCGCTTTCGAGATAGCGGCCGGCCTCAGTGGCTGATTTCAGGAATTCCGCCGAACCGACCCGCTCGAGCACAGCAAGACCCGCCGCGCACATCAGCGGATTTCCGTTGAACGTGCCGCCCTGATCGCCATGTTCGAAACAGGAAGCCTGTTCAGTCGCCAGCAGCGCCGCCAACGGTACACCACCGCCGATGCCCTTGCCGAGCGTCATGATGTCGGGCTCGATGCCGGCGTGTTCGTAATGGAACAGTTTTCCGGTACGGCCGATGCCGGTCTGGATCTCGTCGACGATCAGCAACAGCCCGTGCTGCCTGGTCAGCGCGCGCAACGCTTGCAGAAACTGATCGCTCGCAGGCCACACGCCGGCCTCGCCCTGAATTGGCTCCAGCATCACAGCGACAGTCTTGCAAGTGATCAGCTCCTCGACCGAGCTCAGATCATTCAGCCGCGCTTTGCGAAAGCCTGCTGCCTTCGGTTCGAACAATGGCTCAAACGCCTTCTTGCCGGACGCCGACATGGTCGCCAGGGTGCGGCCATGGAAGCCGCCGGCGAAGGTGATGATCTCGTGCGCGCCATTCCTGTGGAGCGCGCCGTATTTGCGCGCAAGCTTGATCGCGCCCTCATTGGCTTCGGCGTCGGAATTAGCGAAGAACACCCGATCGAAACAACTGCGGTCGACGAGTGCCTTGGCGAGCTTGAGGCTCGGCGCATTGTAGAAGGAGGGACTCGAGGTCAGCAGCAGTTTTGACTGCACCGCCAGTGCTTCCGCGACGGAAGGTGGCGCGTGGCCAAGGCAGTTGACAGCCCAGCCCTGCACGAAGTCGAGATAGCGCTTTCCAGTATCGTCCCACAGCCACGAGCCTTCGCCGCGAACGAACACGACCAGCGGGCGTACGGTGATGTCCATCAGTGCATCGTACGGATGGGTCGCGGTCGTCATGTCGATCTCCTCAAGTTTTGCTTCTCAAGTTTTGGGGGTTGAAGGCAGCCCATAACGCGAGAAGGCCGCACTTTTCAGGGTGCGGCCTTCTCGAAAACGTTGCTGAGCTAGCTGTGGAACCTCAAGAGGTTGTTCCCGGCCAGACCGAGTCGGCTGATCGGCGTCTTAGCTTTGAGGCTACTATGCGGCCGATGCCAATTGTAGCGATGGAGCCAATTGACCAATTCGGCTGAGCGTTGATCTGAGTTCTGGTAAGCGCGCGCGTATGCCCATTCGCGAAGGGCAGTTTGGATGAAGCGCTCGGCCTTGCCGTTGGTCTTCGGAGTATTGGCCTCGTAAAGATTTGGCGGAGGCCGAGGCGTTTGCAGGTGGTTCGGAACATCCTTGAGCGATAGCACGAGCCATTATCCGTCATCACGCGCTCGATCCGGATGCCCAGCCTGGCATAATAGGCGACCGCGGCCTGCAGGAAGGTGG
>JAGXAJ010000062.1 GCA_018971625.1 Pseudomonadota bacterium | reverse complement strand
GCGCGCTTACCAGAACTCAGATCAACGCTCGGCCGAATTGGTCAATTGGCTCCATCGCTACAATTGGCATCGGCCGCATAGTAGCCTCAAAGCTAAGACGCCGATCAGCCGACTCGGTCTGGCCGGGAACAACCTCTTGAGGTTCCACAATTAGCTACTAAAATGCGCTATGCGCCTTCGGCGTAGCTGCAGCGCAGCATTGGGACTGCCGTGCGATATTCTGCCCTATATTCACTTCAACGATACGGTCTCGTCCAAGAGCTGAATCGTAACTACGAAGGAAATATCCATGTTGCTCCCGCTCATCCGCATGATCCGGGCGCTCCGAAACTACCGGCGCAACGTCAGCGAACTGGCCCAGCTCAGCGATCGGGAACCGACCGATATTGGCCTGGATCGCTCGGATATTCCGCGTGTGGCAGCCGGTACCTACAACGGCTGACACGCCGTCAAGCTGACCGGCGGACGGACAATGCCCGCGTCATCGCGGGCGTTGTCGTATCTGGCATCGATGCATTCCACTGCGGCGAAAAAAGCGCTAACTCTGCGCGATGATTGCCATCAAAACTCCATTGGAGCCCGTACATATCGTCGGCGCGGGCCTGGCCGGCTCGGAAGCTGCCTGGCAGGTCGCCAGAGCCGGCGTACGCGTCGTGCTGCACGAGATGCGGCCCGGACGGATGACGGAGGCCCATCGCACCGACGGCTTGGCCGAGCTCGTGTGCTCCAATTCGTTCCGTTCCGACGACGCTACCAATAATGCGGTCGGACTGCTGCATACCGAGATGCGTCGGTTGGAATCGTTGATCATGCGGTCTGCCGATGCCAACCAGGTGCCGGCTGGGGGCGCCTTGGCGGTCGACCGCGAAGGATTTTCGGCGGCCGTCACCAAGGCCCTGCAAGATCATCCCCTGATCGAGTTGCGCCGGGCGGAAATCGCCGGATTGCCTCCAGCGGACTGGACTAGCGTCATTGTCGCCACGGGTCCCCTCACCTCCGCGCCGCTGGCGGATGCCATTCGCGAACTGACCGACGAGCGCGCGCTGGCCTTCTTCGATGCCATTGCGCCAATCGTGCACCGGGATTCCATCGACATGTCGGTCGCGTGGTTTCAGTCGCGCTACGACAAGGTTGGTCCCGGCGGGACGGGTGCCGATTACATCAATTGCCCGATGACCAAGGAGCAATATGATGGCTTCGTCGCGGCGCTGCTCGCCGAAGAAAAGACCGACTTCAAGGAGTGGGAGACCAACACGCCCTATTTCGACGGCTGCCTGCCGGTCGAAGTGATGGCCGAACGCGGCCCCGAGACCTTGCGCCACGGCCCGATGAAGCCGGTGGGCTTGACTAATCCGCACAACCCGGCCGTGAAGGCCTACGCGATCGTGCAGCTACGTCAGGACAACAAGCTCGGCACGCTCTACAACATGGTCGGCTTCCAGACCAAGCTGAAGCATGGCGCGCAACAGCGCGTGTTCCGCACCATTCCCGGACTCGAAAACGCAGAATTCGCCAGGCTTGGCGGGTTGCATCGCAACACTTTCCTGAATTCGCCGAAGCTCCTGGACTCGCAGCTACGGCTGCGGGCCGACCCGCGGCTACGCTTCGCCGGACAAATGACCGGCTGCGAGGGCTATGTGGAATCAGCTGCAATCGGCCTGATCGCAGGCCTTTATGCCGGGGCCGATGCCCGTTCGGCTTCGCTGGTACCCCCGCCAGCCACCACGGCGCTGGGAGCGCTACTCGGCCATATCACCGGCGGCCATATTGAGACTGTCGACGCCGGGCCGCGCTCTTTCCAGCCGATGAACATCAATTTCGGGCTGTTTCCGCCACTCGCCCAGCAGCCAACCAGGAAGTCCGACGGCACCCGCCTGCGGGGAAACGAGAAGACCGTCGCGAAGAAACAGGCGCTCAGCGCCCGCGCGCTGGCCGAGCTGGACCGATGGATCGCGGAACATCTGCACACTCCGGCAGCGGCGTGAGGCCGTCATGAGCCTGCCCAAAGACGATGCCGCCGTACTGGCGGCGCGATGGACCGAAGGCGTTCTGCTCAAGCGCGACGTGTTTTCGACCGTCGAGCGCGGCCGATTTCGCGACGGAGACCGCCAGCTGGACGCCGTGTTGCGCCGGCTCGATCAGGTGCCATGGTGGTCATACCTGCTGGCCCGGCACCTGTTCGCGCGTGAGCGCCGCGCGCTGGCGCTGGCGCGCGATCTGCATGTCGGGCCGGAGTTGTTGTGGGCCGGCCGGCGGGCGCTCGTACGCAGCTTCATCAACGGTGTGGCGTTGCACCTTGCGAAGCCAGCCGGCGACGTCGCCTATTTCCGATCTGCCAAACAGACACTGCATAGATTGCACCGCGCTGGTATCTGCCACAACGATCTCGCCAAGGAACAGAACTGGCTGCGCGGCAATGACGGGCAGGCTTATCTCACCGACTTTCAACTCGCTGCCTGTTTCAAGACGCGAAGCCGGTTGTTCCGCATCGCCGCTTATGAGGATCTACGGCATCTGCTAAAGCACAAACGCAGCTACGCGCCCGAGGCACTAACGCTAAAGGAGCGCAGGGTCCTGGCGCGCAAATCGTTCGTGGCAAGCATCTGGCTCGCGACCGGCAAAAAGGTCTACCGCGCCATCACGCGCGGCCTGTTCAACTTCACCGACCGCGAAGGCGGTGGCAGGCGGCTGGTCAACGACGCCCCGGTGTTGGTCGATCTCATCCGACGCAATCCCGATGTTCGCGACACGGCGATCGTCGCCTTCGCCGACCGCCGCACCGGCGTCGGGTTATATGCCTTTGTCGAGGCTGATCGCATCGCGCTCGAAGCGCAATTGCGCGACGAACTCACGGCGGCCAAAGGTCCAAAACCACCGGAGCATATTCAGGTCGTGCAGGCGCTGCCGCGCGACGGCGCCGGAAAGCCGCGCACCGAAATCCTGCAACTGGTCGCGATGAATCAGCTCGACCTGATCGAGCCGATGATGGCGAGTGACACCGATCGCGTGTTCCTGATGAGCATTTTGGAAGCGCGGAAAAATCTGCGGGATCGATTCAATTTCGAAACCGCCGATCATACCCTGCCGTCGTCATAGCCGCAGAGCCATCCCGGTTGTTCCCATCGCGGTGAAAGGACGCAGTGCATCACTTCCTTACGAAAAGACCGAACTTACGAAAATACCGAAGACCGCGATGCTCGCCACAATGTCCACAGCGTCCGCAGCCGCGAGGACAATTGCGGCGTAAAAGGGTCATTGTCGGCGCGCGACATACGTTCAAGGTCGCGACCGACCATGGCGAGCGGCAGAAGCAGCGGCCGCACCTGCGGCGGCACGCTCTTGAGAAGCATCAAGGCGGTTTCCAAATGCCCGCGCGCGTCATCGATGAGCTGGTCGAGCGCGGCGCGCAGCGTTGGCGTCTGCTTACCCGCAAATATTTCCTCCACCCTGCTGCCATGTTGCTCCAGCAGCTGCACCGGTACAAACAATTGGCGTCGTGACGCATCCAGTGGAAGCGTCGCCATCACCTGTACCATCCCATGGGCGAGCCCGGCATGGCTCGCGAGGTGTTCGATCTCGTCGGATTGCCAACCCGCGATACGGGCAGCCAGCGAAAATAACGCCGACGAAGTCTCGTGGATATAGCCTTCCAGCGCTGCCATGGTCGGCATCGGATCGTTGTAGAGATCGAACTGATGCTCATCGATCAGGCGGGAAAGTTGCTCGAGCGGCAGGCGCGCATTCCGGATCGCCAACAGTAATTCCGCCGCGACCGGATTGCCCTCGACTCCGCCATGCGCGGTTCCTGCCAGCATATCCATCCACCATTGTAGCCGCACTTCGCCCGACAACGGCTGGCTCACCTGGTTACGTACGCGCGAAACCTCGACGTTGAAAGCGTACAGCGCGAGCAGCGGGCGACGCTGATCGCCTGGAACGAACAGCGTGGAAGCATAGCGGGTGAAGTCATGGGTGCGCACCAGCGCGGCGCAGAATCCGGCGGCATCCTGGCCTGCGACGGCCTCGCTCATGGTACCGCGATCAACGCCGCCGCGACGCGCCGCCGCTCTCCTATCATGATATTGTAGGTGCGGATGGCCGGGCCGGTCTGCATCACCTCCAGCACCACCTTCACTGCCCGCAACGCCTCTCGCAGATCGGATCCCGGCAGCCAGACGTCGCTGCCAGTGCCGATGATCAAGGTATCGATGCTGGCAGCCGAAGCAAAGACGCGCTCCAGCGAGGCCCGGGTAATCTCGCCAGGACGCATTACTGGCCAGGGCCAGATCGCGTCGGGCAGGCATAGTAAGGAGCCGCGATGCGACATCTCGGCAAAGGCAAAACCGCCCTTGCCATAGGCTTCGATCGGCGCCGATCTCGGGAGATGCGGAGCGTCCGAACGATCCGGCATCTTTACTTCTTCGTCAGTTTTTCCGGCGCATCAGCCCGGTGTTCGCCGACGCCAAGATAGATCAGGATCGGTGCCGCGATGAAGATCGAGGTGTAGGTGCCGACCAGCACGACGCCGAACATCATCACGGCGGTGAAGCTGTGAATGGCATTGCCGCCGAACAACAACAGCGCAAGCAGCGCCAGCGTCACGGTGACGTGGGTGACGATCGAGCGCGACAACGTCGAATTGATCGATTCATTGAGCAGTTGGGGCATCGGCATTTTCTTGTAACGCCGGAGCATTTCCCGGATCCGGTCATAGATCACGACGGTGTCGTTCAGCGAATAGCCGAGAATCGTCAGCAGTGCCGCAATGCTGGTCAGATCGAAATCGACCTGCGAAATCGACATGAAGCCGACGGTCAATACGAGGTCGTGGACGTTGGCGATCATCGCCCCGAGGGCGAACTGCCATTCGAACCGGAACCAGAGATAGATCAGGATCGAAAAGATCGCGAGCATCAGACCGAGCATGCCGTAGGCCAGCAATTCGCCGGACACCCGCGGACCAACCACCTCGACCCGGCGATAATCGACGGCATCGCCGAGCGCGCCGCGAACCTTCTGCACCGCCACTTGCTGCGCGGCGTCACCGCCGGGCTGTTCGGCAACGCGGATCAGCACTTCGGCCGGCCCGCCGAACTGCTGCAGCTGCACGTCGCCGAGACCAAGCTTGCTTAGCGTGGTGCGCATCGATGCAAGATCGGCGGTGCCGGATTTGGCCCGTACTTCCAGAAGCGTACCGCCCTTGAAGTCGATACCGAAATTCAGCCCGTGGGTGAAGAACAGCGTGATCGCTATAATAGAGAGCATCGCCGAGATCGGAAAGCTGATGCGGCGGAAACGAGTGAAGTCAAAATGCGTATCGTCGGGAACGATTCGGAGCGACGGCAGCCAGCCGAAGCAACTGACTACGGTCAGTACGACAATGAAGGCGCCGAGCCCCAAGAAGACGAGATGTGTCACGACCGGCTCCGCATGATCAAATCGGCACGCTTTGCGGTCGCTTCCACCGCACCCAGCCCGCGACGATCAACCGGGTCAGCGTAAACGCGGTAAAAACCGTGGTGATAATACCGATGCCGAGCGTCACGGCAAAACCGCGCACCGGTCCGGTGCCGATGTAGAACAGCACCGCGGCGGCGATGAAGGTAGTGATATTGGAATCGAGAATGGTCGACAGTGCGCGCTTGAAGCCAGCGTCGATCGCCGAGATCGCGGTGCGGCCGCCGCGTAATTCCTCACGGATGCGCTCATAGATCAGCACGTTGGAATCGACCGCGATGCCGACCGTGAGCACGATGCCGGCGATACCTGGCAATGTCAGCGTTGCGTTCAACAGTGACAACAAGCCAAAAATCATCGCGACGTTGATGGCGACCGCGATGTTGGCGAACACACCGAACAGACGGTAGGTTACCAGCATGAACACGATGACCATGATGGAGCCGACATAGGCGGCAAGTTCACCCTTGTCGATCGAGTCCTGGCCGAGCCCCGGGCCGACCGTGCGCTCCTCGATAATTGTCAGCGGCGCAGGTAGCGCGCCGGCGCGTAGCAGGATCGCCAGATCGTTGGCGGCCTGCACGGTGAAGCTGCCGGATATCTGGCCGCTGCCGCCGGTGATCGGTTCCCGGATGACCGGCGCCGAGATCACCTTGTTATCGAGCACGATGGCGAACGGCTGCCCGACATTCTCGGACGTTGCCTGCGAGAACTTGCGCGCGCCCGAGGTATTGAAGCGGAAGTTGACGACGGGTTCGCCCGAACGCTGATCAAATCCCGGTTGCGCGTCGGTCAGATCGCCGCCGGAGACCAGCACCTGTTTCTTGACGACATATGGCGGATGATTGGGTTCGGTGCTCGGTAGCAGCTCCGAATCCGGCGGCAGACGACCGGCCTGCGCCTGCTCCGGCGAAACGGTCGAATCGACCATCCGGAAATCCATCTTGGCGGTCTTGCCGATCAGTTCTTTCAGCCGGGTCGGATCCTGCAGGCCCGGGACCTGCACCAGGATGCGATCCTGTCCCTGACGCTGGATCAGCGGCTCGACCGTGCCGAGTTCATTGACGCGGCGCTCGACGATCTGGATCGACTGTTCGATGGTCTGTCGTATGCGGTCGGCAATCGCGGCCTCCGGAACGGTCAGGCGGACGATGCCACCACCGGCGTCGCTGATCTCAAGGCTGCGCTGGCCGTTGGAACCCATCAAGCCGCCGAGCGGCTGCGACAGTTCGCGCAGCTTGGTCAAGGCGGTCTGCAGTTCGGTATCTCGGGTAATGCGGACCTCGACAGCGTCACCCTTGGAGGCAAGGCCGGTGTAGCCGATCTTGGCCTCGCGCAACGCGCGGCGCACATCGTCACGCACCTGGTCAAGCTTTTCCTTCTTGATGTAGTTGGAATCGGCCTCAAGCAGCAGGTACGAGCCGCCCTGCAAGTCGAGGCCCAGCACCAGCCGTCGCTGCGCCCATGTCGGCCAGGTCTTGACCCGGGCTTCGGGGAAGAAATTGGGAACGGCGCAAAGGCACACCACCAGCGCCGTCAGGATGATCGCCAGCGCCTTCCACCGCGTGAAATACAACATCGAGTTGACCCGTCAGAAGATCCAGAAAAGTGCGCTGTCCAAAAAAGCGCTAGCTCGACGAAGAGTCAGCGTCGACCTTTTCCTTGGCTGGTTCGCCCTTGGTGCGCACGACCGAAATCATCTGCCGCATCTGCCTCACGCGGATCCCATCGGAGATTTCGAATTCGATCTGATCGTCATCGACCACTTTCGTCACCTTGCCGACCAGGCCGCCGGTCGTGACTACCGTATCGCCGCGGCGGATATTCTTCACGAGTTCGGCATGATCCTTCATTTTCTTCTGCTGCGGCCGCAGAACCAGGAAATACATGATCACAAAGATCAGCGCGAACGGCAGCAACGACATCAACATGCTGTTGGTATCGCTGCTACCCGCGGCCTGGGCAAAGGCAGGGGTTATCAGCATTCGGACGATCCTCGTGAAGCGGGAATGAATCGGCAACGCGCAAGCGTCGGGCCGATCCGGGCAAATTCGCGCGGACTATAGCGGCCGCGGTCCCAATTGCAACGCCGCGGAGCGGTCATTTTGCCCTTTCCTTTGAGGCGCTTGCGGCCTCCCCAAAGGCTCGTTATGGGTGCTGCATCAGGAACCCCGGAAATGTCGAAAAAGCCCCAAAAACCAGCGCCTCGTGGCGCCTCCAGGATGGCGACGCGGAAACCTTCCGCCGTCACAACGAAAGGCCCTGCAGCCGCCTCCGAACACAGCGCGGACGAGCGGATCGCGCGTGCGCTCGAGGCGATCGCGGCTCACCTGTCGGCGGCCTCTGCAGCGCCTGAACAAGTCGACCCGTTCGATAGCGCGGACGCCTTTGTCTGGCACCCCGACGGACGGCTCGCGCCGGTGCCGCGGGTCAGCCGCGTCGATCTTGGCCTGCTTAAAGGCATCGATCGGATGCGCGATATCCTGATTGAGAACACTGAACGTTTCGCCGACGGTCTGCCCGCCAACAACGCGCTGCTATGGGGCGCACGCGGCATGGGAAAATCGTCCCTGGTGAAAGCCGCGCACGCCAGCATCAACGCCAGCCGCCAGCCGGCCGGTCGGCTGAAGCTGATCGAGATTCACCGCGAGGATATCGAGAGTCTGCCTGAGCTGATGGAGCTGTTACGCGGATCGAGCTTCCGCTTCATCGTATTCTGTGACGATCTGTCGTTCGACGGCAACGACGCCTCCTATAAGTCGCTCAAGGCAGTTCTGGAAGGAGGCATCGAGGGACGTCCGGACAACGTGATCCTGTATGCCACCTCCAACCGCCGGCATCTGCTGGCGCGCGACATGATCGAGAACGAACGCTCGACCGCGATCAATCCCGGCGAAGCGGTCGAGGAAAAGGTATCGCTCTCGGATCGTTTCGGGCTGTGGCTCGGCTTCCATCGCTGTAGCCAGGACGAATACCTCGCCATGGTGAAGGGCTATTGCGGACATTTCGGCATCAAGCTCGCCGAAGACGAACTCGAACGCGAAGCGCTGGAATGGTCGACCACGCGCGGTTCGCGCTCGGGCCGCGTGGCCTGGCAGTTTACTCAGGAATTGGCCGGGCGGCTTGGCGTGCGGATCGCCATCAAGTAGACGCCACTGCGATCATCGGCAAGCCGTCAGGAAGCGCTCCGGCTCAGGCTCCGTTGAGGAATTGAAGCGGGTCAACCGGTGACGATCCCTTGCGGATCTCGAAATGCAGTTGCGGAGATTGCACGTCGCCCGATTGACCCGATTTGGCAATGACCTGACCGCGCTTGATGGTGTCGCCGCGCTTCACCAACAGTTCACTCGCATGGGCATATGCGGTGACGTAACCGTTGGCGTGCCGGATCAGGATCAGATTGCCGTAACCCTTGAGTTCATTTCCCGAATAGGCGACCACGCCGTCATCGGCAGCCTTGATCGGCGTGCCTTCCGGCACTGCGAGGTTGATGCCGTCATTAGCCTTGCCGTTGGCCTTGGCGCCAAAAGCGGTGATCACTTTGCCTCGCGCCGGCCAGCGGAACGTCGGCAGCGCGCCGGTCGCTTCGGCCTTGACCGGGGACACAACGGCTGGCTCATCCGCGTTTGGCGCGGACTGCGCCAGCCGGACTTTTTGCTGGTTATCGGAAGCTGCCACTTTGGTGACCGGCGCCGCTGCAGCTGCAGGCGCTTCGGCAACAGCAGCAACGGCCGGGGGCGCTGCCGCGGTTTTTGAGCCCGGCACCATAAGCTTCATGCCGATGCTGAGCTTGGCCGACGGGTCAAGGTTGTTGGCTCTCGCCAATTGCTGCACAGAGACATGGTTGTGGCGAGCGATGCTGAGCAGCGTATCGCCGCGGTTGACGAAATGCGCGCTCGAAGCCGGCGTGAGGGCGGCAACCGGCTTGCTGACTGGCGCGGCCAAGGCCGGCGCCGCGGCAACGCTCGCCGTCCGATATGGAATGATCAGCTGCTGTCCCGGTGACAATACGCGCGGTCCCTTATAGCCGTTAGCCTGCATGATCGCGGCTGGCGAAACATGGTAGCGGTGCGATAATATCTCGAGCGTGTCGCTGGTGCCGACGATAATCGTGGTGCCGCCATGCATCGCCGGCCGGGCCGCGACTGAACGCGGCGCGACGCTGCCGGTGGTTTCCAGCGGCCGATGGCTCGGCGGAGCATAGGAGGATACGCCGCGCCCGCCCCCGGAGATGCCAGGGCTGGCGCTCGAATAGGATTGCGGTGCCGAAATCGGCGGTGGCAGAGCCGACGACTGATACTGGTTTTGCGGCCGTGAATATTGCGGCAACTCACGGCGCTCGATGGCCGCCGGGGGCACCGAACCGGTGGATTCCTGCTGCGAGGCGAAGGGATTCGAGAAAGAACTTTGGGACAGCCGCGTCGACATGTCGGCGCTGCACCCCGCAAAGCCAACCGACATCAGCGCCAGCACCGCGACCTGCGGTAAGCGGCGCGAGCAAAGCAACTCGACGATACGGGACATGATTACTCACTCGTACGCAACAAAATACTGTTTTGAGTAAACACGTCGCCAGTAAACAACCGCTTAACCCTGCGAATAAGGCGTTGGCGGGACAGTCAATCCGCATTTTACAGCTCGCGCGCGATGCCTGGGAGTGCCGGCACGAAGCGCACGTCTACCAGCTCCCTGCGCTCGAAACCGGCATCGGTCCGGGTCACGCGCATCAGGGTCTGGGTGCCTTGGTGAGGTCCAACGGGCGCAATCAGGATACCGTGCGGCTCCAACCGCTGCAGCAGCGCTTCCGGGATTTGCTCCATCGCCGCGGTAACGATGATACGATCGAACTGGCTGCCCGGAATACTCGATGCGTCGAGACCGTCCCCCAGCAACACCTCGACATTGTCGCAGCCGAGCTGCTCCAGCCTGACCCGGGCACCGTCGGCCAACGTCCGGTATCGCTCGATGGTCAGCACCAGCCGGCACAGCCGCGACAAGATAGCGGCCTGGTAACCCGAGCCGGTCCCGATCTCCAGCACGCTATGATCCTTCTGCAGCTGCAATTGCTCGGTCATATAAGCCACCACGAACGGCTGGCTGATGGTCTGTCCGCAGGAGATGCCGAGCGCGCTGTCACGATAGGCCTGATCGCGATCGGCGGGCTCGACGAAGGCCTCACGCGGGATTTCCTCCAGGGCACGCAGCACCGTTTGATCGCTGATCCCGCGTCGACGCAGGTTAAGCTGAAACATCATCTTTTCCGGCGGCTTTGGGACAGGCATAACGGTCTCAGGCTCAAAACGTGGGTGGGACAGCCTTAAGCGGCTCGGCCAAGGGGACGCCCATCAAGAGGGAGGCTCTCGGATGGGTCCGATCAAGCCGTTATTTCATCAAATGCCGTTCCGGTCCTGGAACCTCAATCATATCCTGACGTTGACCGGGGTTCCGTAATTTAGCCTGTCCAATGAGCAAAACCGCGTATGATAATCAGCTTATAGGCCTATTCGCCTACGTTGACGTTGCGAAAACCGGCGTTATTTGCAATCCTTTGGCCATGGGAAGGGCAAGGACAACATGACTGCGACGCGGCCGCAAGGCGGTTCGGTGTTCCTCGTCGAAGACGAGGTCATGATCAGGATGATGGTCGCCGACATGCTGGAAGAATTGGGCTTCAGCATCGCGGCCGAGGCTGGCGAAATCAATGAGGCCATGAAACTGGCGGAATCGACTGAGTTTGATGTCGCCATCCTCGACGTCAACGTCAACGGCAAAGTCATTTCGCCCGTCGCAGAGCTGATCAGGGCGCGCAACCGGCCCTTCATTTTCGCGACCGGCTACGGCTCCTCCGGCTTACCGGAAGAATACCGCGACCGCCCGGCGCTGCAGAAGCCATTCCAGCTTGAGACGCTCGCCAGGATGCTCGACAACGCGCTGAGGCCAGCGGCTTAACCGACCGTTCTGCCTGGCTCGCCGGAAATCCAGACACCTCGCGCTATTTCAACGCGCTCGCGAGCGCGGCCGAAAAGGCCTCATCGGTGCGATCGAGCCGTAACGGCGTTACGGAAACATAACGCGCAGCCAGAGCCGCAAGATCGGTATCCTCGGCCGGTTGTTCGGTGGGCGCCAGGCGCTCGAACCCGATCCAGAAATAAGGATTGCCGCGACCGTCGCGGCGCTGGTCGACTTTCAGAAATCCGAGATTGTGCTTGCCCTGACGCGTCACGCGCACGCCCAACACCTCCGCTGGCGCGCAGGCCGGAAAGTTGACATTGATCACGGTGTCCTTGGGAACGCCGGCGGCAATCACCTTGCGCAGGATTTCAGGGCCGAATTTCAGTGCAGTTTCCCACGCCGGCGCATTGCGGGTTTCCGTGCTGAATTCCTGGCTCAGCGCGAACGACGGTAGTCCCAGGATCGTGCCTTCCAGCGCGCCCGCGATCGTGCCGGAATAGACCACGTCCTCGGCAACGTTCCGCCCCTTGTTGACGCCCGACAGCACCAGATCCGGCTGCGTTTCGCCGAGAATGTGCCGCGCGCCCATGATCACGCAATCAGTCGGTGTGCCGCGGACCGCGAAATGACGCGGGCCGACTTCACGCAGCCGCAACGGATCGTTGAGCGATAGCGAATGTGAGACGCCGGACTGATCAAGCTCCGGCGCCACCACCCAGACGTCGTCAGACAGCGCACGCGCGATCTCCTCGACCACCTTCAGGCCGGGAGCATGGACGCCGTCGTCATTGGTGCAGAGAATCCGCATCCGCCAAAGTGCCTTTAGTGTATTCCCACGCAATCAGATGCGCCGTCTTATCCGGCCCGCACGGCCGAGGCAAACCCCCCGAAACGAAAGCGAATGCAGAAAACCGACGCGGACAACCTCCTGAAAGCTCACAGCTAGAGCCTGATCCGAACGCGCCACATCAACGTGAATCTTGCCGGCCAGCGCTCGATCCGCATGTTGAATTGTGCAGTGCTATGTTGCTGCAGCGGCGGGGCAGGTTTTGATTTAGCCCCGCCCCCGGGCGCGGATCCTACCGGCTCTATCGCCGGCTGCGATTTCGCAGCGCTGGGGCTTATATCCGTTTTTGACAGTTCGGCTTTCGGCTCCGCCCCAGACTCCGCCGGGGGCGCGGACTTTGGCGGCGCGACAGGAGTGCTCTCCTTCGCTACGACCATTTTACGAGACGCAGCGCTGCCCGGCTGCGGATACCTCGCTCTTGCGATCGACAGCCCCGCGTTAAAGTCGTCAGGATTGAACCAACGCTGCTCGCTCAGGCTTTCCAGCAGATCGTCCTCCCACAGCCGGGAGGCCTCGATATCAAATCTGCTTTTCTGCTTCTGGTCGACCGCCTGCATGCCGTAGCCGGTGACCGCCCACTGCTTGCCAACCCAAAAGATATCTCGATGCAACGCCATTTCGCAAATTTGTTTTCGGAAAATGCTCCTCGCCGAAAGCGAAGACGACAATACCGGGACATCACGCCGGGGCAATGTCGCAGTCGACACAGGTAGCAAAAATTGAAAGACGGTCTATAGCGTTTTCGAGCGAAGTGGCGTCCGGTTCGCGTAAAGAAAACGCGTCAAAACAAAAAGCTAGATGCGAGCTTTCTCCACGACCTTTAACCCGCCCATATAGGGCTGCAGCACCTCGGGCACGGCGATTGAGCCATTTTCCTGCTGGTAGGTTTCCATCACTGCGATCAAGGCGCGGCCGACCGCGGTGCCCGAACCGTTCAGCGTATGGACGAAACGCGGCTTACCGTCGGGACCGCGATAGCGCGCATCCATTCGCCGCGCCTGGAAATCGCCGCAGACCGAACAGCTCGAGATTTCGCGATAGGCACCGCCCTCGCCCTGACCCGGCATCCAGACCTCGATGTCATAGGTTTTCTGCGAGGCAAAGCCCATGTCGCCGGCGCACAAGGTCATCACGCGGTAGTGCAGGTCAAGTTGCCGCAGCACCTCCTCGGCGCAGGCCAGCATGCGCTCATGCTCATCTCTGCTGGTCTCGGGCGTCGTGATCGAAACCAGTTCGACCTTGGTGAATTGATGCTGCCGGATCATGCCGCGGGTGTCGCGCCCGGCGGCGCCGGCTTCGGCGCGGAAACACGGCGTCAGCGCGGTCAGACGCATCGGCAATTGCTTGTCGTCGAGGATGGACTCGCGGACAAGGTTCGTCAGGGGCACTTCGGCAGTGGGAATGAGCCAGAAATTCTCCCTCGTTTCGGCCCGTTCGATCAAATCATCCACAATCGCTTTGGCTCCCCTGGAGTGATCTTTCGAGACTTCCTCATCCAGGGGCTTCAGAATTTCGTCCAGTCGATGTTTTCGCCATTCCATTTCGGCGGAAATAAACTGATCATCGCGAAACTTCGGTAATTGCGCGGTTCCGAACATCGCCTCGTCGCGCACCATCAGTGGCGGATTGATCTCGGTGTAGCCGTGCTCGTTGGTGTGAAGATCGAGCATGAATTGGCCGATCGCGCGCTCGAGGCGCGCGAGGCCCTTTTTCAGCACGACGAAACGCGCCCCGCTGAGCTTGGCGGCAGCCTCGAAATCCATATAGCCAAGCGCGGCGCCGAGGTCGTCATGCGGCTTTGCCGTGAACGTATAATTACGCCTGGCGCCGAACACGTGACGCTGCACATTGCCATGTTCATCCGCGCCGTCAGGAACGTCATCCGCCGGCAGGTTCGGAATCGCGGCGAGTTCTTTCGCAAGCTCCTCGTCCGCAGTCTTCGCCGCCGCTTCAAGCTGCGGCATGGACGTTTTGAGCTCGGCGACCTCGGCCATCAGTTTGGCGGCGCGCGTCTCATCCTTGGCTTTCTTTGCGTCGCCGATCTCCTTGCTGGCGGAGTTGCGCCGCGCCTGCGCCTGCTCCGAGGCGAGGATCGCGGCGCGACGTTTCTCATCGATCGCGAGCAGCGACGCCGATAACGGCTCCAGCCCGCGCCGCTTCAGCGCGCCATCGAAAGCGGCAGGATTGTCGCGGATCCATTTGATGTCGTGCATGGCTGATTTCCCGTCATGGCCGGTTTTCCCGGCCATCCGCGCCGTGGTCGCACGGTCTGTAAAAGACGTGGATGCCCGGGACAAGCCCGGGCATGAGGAATTGTGCGCAACGTGCCGAAATGAGAGACGACGCGACCGTCCCGGGCCCCTACTCCGCCGGACTGGCTGCCGGTGGCGGCGGGCTGGCGGGCGGCGGTCCCGCCGCGGCGGTGCTGCCAGCGGCCTTTTTCTCCACGATGCGGACCGCGATGATCGATCCTTCATAAAGCGCCAGCAACGGCACCGCCAACGAGGTTTGGCTCAGAACGTCGGGTGGGGTCAGGATGGCCGCGATGATGAAGGCAATCACGATGAAATAGCGGCGCTTGTCGCGCAGTTGCTTCGAAGTGATGATGCCGACCCGGCCCAGCAAAGTCAGGATCACCGGCAACTGGAACGCGATGCCGAAGGCAAAGATCAACGACATCATCAACGACAGATACTCGCCGACCTTCGGCAACAACTCGATTCGCGCCGTCTCCGCGCCACCTATCTGCTGCATTCCGAGCGAGAACCGCACCAGCATCGGCCACACCACGAAATAGACCAGCATCGCGCCCAGCACGAAGAAGATTGGCGTGGCGATCAGATAGGGCAGGAACGCGCTGCGCTCATGCTTGTACAGACCGGGCGCAACGAACTTATAGATTTGCGTGGCCACGATCGGAAACGAGATAAAGCCCGCACCGAACAGCGCCAGCTTCAAGTGGGTGACGAACAATTCCAGCAGCGCGGTGTAGATGAACTTGGAGTTATCAGCGCCGGCGACCCAGACATAGGGCCACACCAGCACATTGTAGATCTGCTTGGAGAAGAAGAAGCAGAAGATAAAGGCGACGCCGAATCCGAGCAGTGCCTTGATCAGCCGCGAGCGCAGCTCGATCAGATGATCCATCAAAGGCGCTTTGCTGGCCTCGATATCCTCGGCGCTCATGACGCTTTGGCGTCCCTTGGGATGTCGGATATTGCAGGCGCGGCAGGTTCAGGCGGGATTCCGCGCGGGCGCGCCGACGGGCCTGTCGCGGCGGCATGCGCTTCGGCTTCGGCAAATGTTTCTGGCAAAGGTGCGGCCGGAGTTGTCGGCACGACGGGATCGGCGTTCGCAGCCGTTGTGTCACCTGCAGGTGTATCGCTTGATGGCAGCGGCGCACCGAAGGAGGCCGCTTGCGCGTCCATCGGCTTGTCGGCGTCGTCTATTCGCAGGGCGTTGGTAACGTCCTTTTGCAACGAGGTCATGACGTTTCCGCGGGCAAGGCCGCTCGCCGCTTCCCGCACTTCGTCGAAGCTTTTCTTGAGATCGGCCATTTCGGCCTCGCGCATGGCTTCCTGGAACTGGCCCTGGAATTCGGAGGCCATCCGGCGCGCCTTGCCCATCCATTGCCCGACTACGCGCAGCACGCCCGGCAATTCCTTCGGGCCAATGGCGATCAGCGCGACAACCGCGATGACCGCTATTTCACTCCACCCGATGTCGAACATGAAACATCCTGCTCACGCGAAGCGATCACCCGCCGCATGGCCTTGCCGCAAATCCCGCGCGGAGAGCGTCTTGCTTTAGACGGCCTTGCTTCAGACGGCCTTGCGGCCGACATCCGAGCGCGCCGTGGAAGACGCCGCATCGTGATCAATCGCCTTCACGGGCTCAGCGGGCTTCTCCGCAGTCGTGTCGTCGTCCTGCATGCCCTTCTTGAATGCCTTGATGCCTTGCGCGAAGTCACCCATCACGCCGGAAAGCTTGCCGCGGCCGCCGAACAGCAGCAGGACGACTGCAAGCACAATGAGCCAGTGCCAAATGCTAAGCGAACCCATCCTGCAATCCTCCAAACATCTGGGCCAGCGGCCCAGCCTTCTTTCCGGAAGCTAGGCGTTGGAGGAGTCAAAAACAAGGACTTACGCCCCCGTCAAACGGCGGATAGCACGCTACCGTTAACCGGGAATATTACCTGCGGCCGCCGATCTAGGAACCCTCGCCGGTTTCCGGCTCGGCCGCTGGCGCCAACAGCAGTTCCAGACTATCGCCCGGTTCGAGCGGATCCTCATCCTCACGCAAGGTAACGTCATCCGATGGTGCGGGAACGCTGAACCCCGAAGGCAGCCGTGAGTCCAGCAAACCAGTGCCTTTCAGCTCGTCGAGCCCCGGCAGGTCGCTGAGCGCTTCCAGGCTGAACTGGGACAAAAAGGCTTCCGTAGTTCCGAAAGTCAGCGGCCGGCCCGGCGTCTTGCGGCGGCCACGCGGCCTGATCCAGCCGGTCTCCATCAGCACATCCAGCGTGCCCTTTGATGTGGCCACGCCCCGGATTTCCTCGATCTCGGCCCGCGTCACCGGTTGGTGATAGGCGATGATCGCCAGCATCTCGATGGCTGCGCGCGACAGTCGCCTGGTTTCGGTGCTCTCGCGCGTCATGAGCCAGGACAGATCCGCGGCGGTGCGGAAGGTCCATTTGTTGGCGACGCGAACCAGGTTGACACCACGTGGGGCATAATCCGCCTGTAACTGGGCAAGCGCTACTTTGACATCGACGCCTTCGGGCATTCGCTTGGCGAGCGTGGCCTGATCGAGCGGCTCGGTCGAGGCAAACAGCAATGCCTCCAATAGCCGAAGTTCCTCGGGCCGGGCTTGCGGGTCGGCCGGACCGTCCTCGGAATCGGATACGCGTTTTTCGGCCAGGCTAGCCATGGTTCGTTTCCTTCCACTTACTCGACTGACAGATCCGGCGCAGACGTTGCGCCGGTGACCGATGGTGGCCGTTTGCGGAAATACAGTGGCGCGAACGCCTGTTTCTGATTCAGCTCCATCGCGCCTTCCCGCACCAATTCCAGCGCGGCCGCGAAACTCGAGGCGAATACGGTGGCCTTTTGCGAGGGATCGACCACATAGTTCATCAGATATTCGTCAAGGCAGCTCCATTCCTCGGCCATGCCGACGAGGCGCTCCAGCGACGCCCTTGCTTCCGCCAGCGACCACACCGTGCGTTTTGCGAGGTGCACGGTCGCCAGTACCCGCTGCTGACGCTGCGCGGCGTAGGCCGTGAGCAGGTCGAACAGGGTCGCAGTAAATTTCGGATGCCTGATCTCGGCGATTATTTCCGGATTACCGCGCGGAAAAATATCGCGCTGCAATTGGGGCCGGTTCATCAGCCGGTTCGACGCTTCGCGAATAGCCTCGAGCCGACGCAGCCGATTGGCGAGCGCTGTTGCCATTTCCTCCGCGCTTGGCCCGTCGGGCGTCGCGGGTTCCGGCAGCAACAGCCTTGACTTGAGAAAGGCCAGCCATGCCGCCATGACAAGATAGTCGGCCGCCAGTTCCAGTCGTATCTTCCGGGCTGCCTCAATGAACTCCAGATACTGGTCAGCGAGCGCCAGGATCGAGATCTTGGCAAGGTCGACTTTCTGTTGTCGCGCCAGCGCCAACAGCAGATCGAGCGGGCCCTCATAGCCTTCGACGTCAACGACCAGCGACGGCTCGCCATCGGCGAGTTCGGCCGGCCGGCCGGTTTCAAACGATAGAATTTCCGCGCTCATGCGCCTGCCATTCCCACTCGATCGATCAACCCATCCAGCCGCGCTCGCGCGGCCTTTCGGTCGAGCGGTAGCGGGGCTTTACGCGACGCCAGCGCCCGATTGGCGCGTTCGAGTGCCTTGGCCGACAATTCAGGCGTCTCACGGGCGACCTCTCGCATTTCATCCAGATTGCCATTGCAATGCAAAACCATGTCGCAGCCTGCGCTGATAATGGCGCGGGTGCGCTCGGCAATCGATCCCACCAGCGCATTCATGGACACGTCATCACTCATCAACAATCCTTGAAACCCGATTACGCCGCGAATCACCTGCTTGACGATTGTCGCAGAAGTCGTGGCCGGATGGGCCGGGTCAAGCGTGCTAAACACAACATGCGCGGTCATGGCCATGGGCAGATCGGCGAGAGGTTGAAACGCGGCAAAGTCGGTCCGCTCCAGTTCCTCTCGGGACGCATCGACCTCCGGCAGCCTGAAATGGGTGTCAGCAGTAGCCCGCCCATGCCCTGGAATGTGCTTGAGCACCGGCAGAACACCGCCCTGCTCCAATCCATCGGCCACCGCGCGAGCGATAGCTGCGACCTTTGCAGCCTTGGTTCCGTAGGCTCGGTTGCCAATCACGGCATCCGCCCCCTCGACCGGCACATCCGCCAACGGCAGACAATCGACGGTGATGCCCAATCCGGCCAGATCGTCCGCGATCAGCCGGGCGCTCAGCCGCGCTGCGGTCAGGCCCAGCATTGGGTCAATGTCATAGAGCGCGCCAAATACGGCTCCCGCCGGATAGACCGGCCAGTTCGGCGGCCCTAAGCGCTGCACCCGGCCGCCCTCCTGGTCGATCAGGATTGGCGCTTCTGCATCATTGACCGTCTCCCGCAGTTCACGAACCAGCAGAGCTACCTGCGCCGACGTCTCGATGTTCCGCTTGAATAGAATAAAGCCCCAAGGCTGCTCGGAACGGATGAACTCGCGCTCTGCGGCGCTCAGTTCAAGTCCGGATATCCCCGTGATGAAGGCTCGCTTGCGCATCCGGCCGATTAGCCCGCTGCACGCCCGGGGGTCAACAACCGCTGGCGGAACCGGCCGTTAATTCCTCTGGATGACGCACTGACCGCCCGCGCTTTTGAGGCTGCTACAGAAATGCGATGCCTCTTCTGGCGAGCCGAACGGGCCCACCATGGCGCGGTAATAGATGCCTTTCCCGCCAAGATCGGCACGCTTGATTACCGGCGAATGCGATCCAAGCACGCTCGGGAACTTACCTTGCAGGACGCGATAAGAGGCTTGCGCGTCAGCCTCGTTCCGCTGCGAGGAGACCTGCACCAAATAGCCACCAGCCGATGTGCTGCCGGTCGATGCGACCTGCCCGGGAGCGTTGGTCGCCACATGGGTTCGAACTCCGGCAGCAGTTTCGGCCGGTTGCTGGGCAGCCTGCGGCGACAACGACAACGGAGCACTTGCGGAAGCATTGGCATTGACGATCGCCGGCGCGCCTCGCGGAGACGTTGCGGTAGCGCGAGTTGACGCTGTCGGTCTGGCGGTCGCCGGTGCTGCCGTAACGGGCACGGCGGCCCCATCCGGCTGGTCGCCACGAACCGTAAATGTCTTGATCGGGCGCGGCTGGTTGTTCGGCATGGTGCCATTGCTGACGTTGGCTGCCGGCGGACTGTTCGGCGCGACGCTGGCCGGCGACGGCGGATTGGCGTTCTGGTTCAGCGGCGGAAACACCATCCGCGGACCGGAGCTGGTATTTGCATTGACGTCCACCGGCGCCTCTTCACGCGGCACAATCTTCTCGGTGCCGTCGCCCATCGCCAGCCGGTCCGGCACCTTGGCATTGCTGTCGGCCACAGCCGGAACGATCTTGGTCGGGCTGGTGTCGGCCTTGATGATCGGCGGTTCACCAGTACGGGCCGATCCGACATAGGTGCGATAGGCGAACGCACCGCCGGTGCCGACCACCGCCAAAGCCAGAACCGCTATCACCTTGGTCAGGCCGCCGCGCCGTTTTTGTCCTTGCTCCTCGGCGTCGTCGTCGTAACCGCCCTGATAGGCGTAGGCATCATCGGAATAGGCCGGTTCGTGCTGGCCGTGCTGCCCATCGTCATCCAGCGGCCCAAACAGTGCATCGTCATAGCGCGAGGGATCAACCGGTTGATCGTCCTCGGCAAAGGGAGGTGGGTGCCCGTATTCCGCCGGGGGCTCCGCATGCTGGGCAGCGTAGCGGCGCAGGGGATGCTCGGCGCTGGGAAAGTCCTGAGCCCGGTATTCCTGAGGTGGGTAACTCTGGGGCGGATAGTCCCGCGGCAGAGGCTCCTGCCGCGTGGCCCGCTGCATCCAAGGCGGCGCACCGGCCGGGGGGCTGTCGTCAGCCTCAACCGGCGGATGATACGGCTCGCGCGGAACACTGCGCGGTTCCACCCTTTGATTGGCCCGGCCGCCCAGATGGGCGAAGGGATCGGCTTGACCGATCAGGCGCGCAAGCTCAGCGAGCGGGTCGTCCGCTCCTCCAGGCGCATGCTGTTCGTCGCCGCGGTCATAGTCGTCGTCCGCGGGATAGCGTCGTTCCTGGTATCGATCAGCCATCGTGATGATGCGTCCCCCGTCGGGAAAGCCGCCAACCCGCTCTCAAACGAGCCAGCTGCTGCCGGATGCTCGCACAGATCCCCATATGAGAGCGATGCCCCCATTCTATCGCATCTCGTCCGGAGCATGAACGCCGAGAACGGTCAAACCCGATGCAAGGACCGAGACGACGCCCTGGACCAAGGCCAGCCGCGCCTTCGTGATCTCTGCATCATGATTGATAATGAAGCGTAAATAGGGCAAATCGCGCCCCTTCGTCCATAGCGCATGAAACTCGCTGGCAAGATCATAGAGGTAAAATGCGATTCGGTGGGGCTCATGAGCGGTCGCCGCCGCATCAATCAAGCGCGGGTAGAGGGCGAGTTGCCGAAGCAGGCTTAGCTCGGCCGGGTCCGTCAACCGCTCGACCGCGGCATCGACCAGGAACGCGGCCCGCGCGACCGTCTCCTCAGGCAGGTCAGCTATCACCTCGCGGGCATTTTTGAAGATCGAATGGCCGCGGGCGTGGCCGTACTGCACATAAAAGACCGGGTTGTCCTTGGACTGTTCCAGCACCTTGGCAAGATCGAAATCTAGCACCGCGTCATTCTTGCGGAACAGCATCATGAAGCGCACCGCGTCGGAACCGACCTCGTCGACCACCTCGCGCAGCGTGACGAAATCGCCCGAACGCTTCGACATCTTCACCGGTTCGCCGTTACGCAGCAGCTTGACCAGTTGCACGATCTTGACGTCGAGCGCAGCCTTGCCCGAGGTCACCGCCCTGACGGCTGCCTGCATGCGCTTGATATAGCCGCCATGGTCGGCGCCCCAGACGTCAACCAGATTGTGGAAGCCGCGGTCGAATTTGTCCTTGTGGTAGGCGATGTCGGACGCAAAATAGGTGTAGCTGCCGTCCGACTTCAATAGCGGCCGATCGACGTCATCGCCGTAAGCCGTGGCGCGGAACAGAGTCTGCTCGCGATCCTCGTAGTCCTCAACCGGCACACCCTTTGGCGGTGGCAGGCGGCCTTCATAGACGTCGCCCTTGGCGCGCAGGAAATCGATGGTTTCCGCAACTCGATTGTTACCGGTCCCGATCAGCGAGCGCTCGGAGAAGAACACATCGTGCTTGATGTTGAGCGCGGCGAGATCGCTTTTGATCATCGCCATCATCATCGATACTGCCATGCCGCGCACCGGCGATAGCCAGGCGGCTTCAGGCATTCCCAAAAGCTTGTCGCCGTGCTCGGCGGCCAGCGCCTGACCGACCGGCTTGAGATAGTCGCCGGGATAAAGCCCTTCCGGGATCTCACCGATGTCTTCGCCGAGCGCTTCGCGATAGCGCAGAAATGCCGAGCGCGCGAGCACGTCAACCTGGGCGCCGGCGTCGTTGATGTAATATTCGCGGGTGACGTCATAGCCAGCGAATGTCAGCAGGCCCGCCAATGCGTCGCCAAAAACCGCGCCCCGGCAATGGCCGACATGCATCGGGCCGGTCGGATTGGCAGAGACGTATTCGACGTTGACCTTTTCGGCGGCACCTGAAGCGCCCTGCCCGTATGACACGCTCTCGCGCAGCACGGTGCGCAGCGCGTCCAACCAGGCCACGGGCTTCAAGGTCAGATTGATAAAGCCTGGTCCCGCGATATCGATGGACGCAATCAAGCTATCATGGCGCAGCTTTTCGGCAATTTTTTCGGCGAGATCGCGTGGCTTTGCTTTCGCCTCTTTGGCAAGCACCATCGCCGCGTTGGTCGCCATATCACCATGCGCCGCATCACGCGGCGGCTCGACCACGACCCGTGACAGATCGATGCCCGCAGGCCATCCATCCTCCGTCGCGAGCGCGCCACAGACCGCATGCACGCGCGCCAACACGTCGGCAAAAAGATGTGCGGATCGGAGTTTTTCGGCCATTGCTCTGATACATCTGCTCCAGTATTCGGGCCGCCGCCTAACGCAAATCCGGGGTCGAGTCAAAAAGCCGCTGATGCTCAGTCAGGGCGAAACGGTCGGTCATTCCAGCAATGAAATTGCCGATCCGGCGCGCGCGCAGCGCGTCAGATTCGGCACCATCGGGCGGCAGCCATTCTGGCGGCAGATCGCGGGGCGTTTTCTGATAGCGCGCGAACAGGTCGGAGACGATGCTTTCCGCTTCGCCCATCATCCGCATTACCCGCGAATGCCGGTACATCCGCTGTTTCAGGAACGTCTTTATGTGGGCTTCCGCCTGCGCCACCGCAGGCGAAAATGCGATCAGCGCATCACCGTAGCGGCGTACATCGTCGGCCGATTGCGGCCGGGCGATATCGAGCCGCCGACGCGCTTCCGAGACCACCGCCCCGATCAGACAGGAAATCAGCTCACGCACCAGTTCGGCTCCACGCCGGTCGTCATCGAGATCGGGATAGCAGCTGTCGATATCGGCGATCATCCCGGCTGTCAGGGGCATCACTTTCAAATCATCGACCCGGAACAGGCCGGCACGCAAACCGTCGTCGATATCGTGAGCGTCATAGGCGATGTCATCGGCGACCGCCGCGACCTGCGCTTCCAGCGAAGCAAAGCTCCACAGCTCCAGATCGTGGATGCCGAGATAGTCCGATATCCCGCACGGAACGCCGCGGTCGCGATAACGGCCAAGCGCGGTGCCGTCCCGCGTGATCAGCGGGCCGTTGTGCTTGACGATCCCCTCCAACGATTCCCAGGTCAGGTTCAGCCCGTCGAACCGGGGATAGCGATGTTCCAGCGCGGTCACGACCCGCAGCGTCTGGGCGTTGTGGTCGAACCCGCCATGCGCCTTGAGACAGGCGTCCAGCGCCCGTTCACCGGCATGGCCAAACGGCGGATGGCCGAGGTCGTGCGCCAACGCCAGCGTCTCCGTCAGATCCTCGTCGAGGCCGAGCTGCCGGGCCAGCGCACGGGCGATCTGCGCCACTTCCAGCGAATGGGTAAGCCTTGTGCGGTAATGGTCGCCTTCGTGGAACACAAAGACCTGCGTCTTGTGCTTGAGGCGGCGGAAGGCGGTCGAATGGATTACACGGTCGCAATCACGCCGGAACGGGCTGCGTGTCTGGCTCGGCGCCTCGTCGTACAGCCGCCCGTGGCTGCGGTCGGGGTCGCAGGCATAGGCCGAACGAGGAGCAGCCATTCCGACCGACACGGCGTATTGATCCCTTCCGAGGTTTGATTCCGGTGTCCGGAGCACTTAAACTATGCCTTGAGCCGGATTCCAGATAATTTGGCGTCGGATTGTTTATTGGAGATCTGTTATGACTGCAGCGGTCACGATCAGCGAGCGGGCGGCACGCCGTATCGGCGAGATCCTCAAGACCGAGGGCGACGGCGCTATGCTGCGGATCAGCGTCGAGGGTGGCGGCTGCTCGGGCTTTCAGTACAAGTTCGATGTCGAGCGGGCGCAGGCCGAGGACGATCTGGTGATCTCCCGCGACGCAGCGGTGGTGCTGGTTGATCCGGCTTCCGTACCGTTCCTGGCGGGATCCGAGGTCGATTTCGTCGATGACCTGATCGGAGCCTCGTTCCGCGTGGTTAATCCGAATGCTACCGCGTCCTGCGGTTGTGGCACCAGTTTTTCGATCTGAGAAGCCTCGAAACCTCATGCGGGTGGCGACCTGGAACGTTAACTCGGTCAGGCAGCGGATCGAGCATCTCTTGACGTGGCTGAAAGACTGTTCGCCCGACATCGTCTGCCTGCAGGAAATCAAATGCGTCGACGAGGCGTTCCCGCGGCTGGAGATCGAGGCGCTCGGCTACAATGTCGTGACCCACGGCCAGAAAACCTTCAATGGCGTCGCATTGTTGTCGAAGCTGCCCTTCGAGGAGACTAAATCAGGTCTGGCCGGCGACGATGAGGACGCGCATGCGCGATTTCTCGAAGGCGTGGTTCCGCTCAAGCGCGAGGTATTGCGGATCGCCTGCCTCTATCTACCCAACGGCAACCCGCCTGAAACCGAAAAATATTCGTACAAGCTCAAATGGATGTCCCGGCTTCTTGAGTATTCAAAACAACGCTTGAAGACCGAGGAGCCACTGGTCCTGGCCGGCGATTTCAACGTCATTCCGGCCGCCCAGGATGTACATAATCCCGCCGGCTGGATCAACGACGCGCTGTTCCGGTCAACCACCCGTGAAGCCTTTCAATCGCTGCTGGGACTCGGACTGACCGATGCGCTGCGCGCCGTCACTGACGCTCCCGGTCAATACACCTTCTGGGACTATCAGGCCGGCGCCTGGCAGAAGAACCACGGCTTGCGTATCGACCATCTGCTGCTATCCCCGCAGGCTAGCGACCGGCTGATCGATGTCGGAGTGGATAGCTACGCGCGCGCCTGGGAAAAGCCCTCGGACCATGTTCCGGTATGGGCGGATCTCGATCTGGAAACGGCGTAGTAGACCAACTGCGGGATCAATCGCGGCGGCCCTGCACCCAATGCTCAAGCATCTGCAACGCCATCGCGCGGTCGTCGTCGGATGCCTTCGCGATCGCCTTGTTGTAGCTCTCCTTGATCCAGGTCTCGTCGGCGGTGGCGCTGTCTCGCGCCAGCGTCAGCCACATCAGGCCGCGTGCGGCCTGTCGCGGAATCTGGTCGCCGTTGAACAGCATCTGGCCGAGCAAGGCCTGCGCCTGATGCTGACCCTTCTGGGCGGCCAGACCGAGCCACCGGGTGCCGTAGCGGAAATCATCCCGCGACGCGCCAGCGCCATGCAGGTACAGCCGCGCCAGATCGTATTGTGCGTCGGCATTGCCGAAATAGGAGGCGGCATAGGAGAACATTTCCCTCGCCCGCTCTGGATCGGACTTGATCTTCGAGTTGGGAATGCCGTTGAGGTAATAGCGTCCGAGTGCCACGAAGGCCTTGGCGACGATGCTGGCCTGCGGTGCCGACGGGCTGTCGTCGGCATGCGCATTGGCGATACTGCTGAAATATTCAAAAGCGCGCAGATCGTCCTGGGTGACACCATTACCGTCGGCGTACATGCGTCCCAGTTTCCACTGGGCGAAGGGGTGTCCACCTTCGGCAGCATATTGCAGCGCAGTCAGGGAGGACTCCGGTGTCGTCGGTGGAACCACCTTTTTCAGTGAAGTCCCGGGCTGAGCCGCAGCAGCGACCGGGATCGCTGCATCTTGGTTGACCGGTGCCCCGTCAAAGGCGAATCCGGGCACCGCCACGGGTGTGGCTCCGAGTACAAACGCAAAAATGATACGCCTAGATATCCACATAACACTGCTTCTCGTACGCACCACCCGGGCGGGTAACCGCGCCGCCTGCCGCCGGCCTGACCTGTTCGGCATATTTCGACAGGGTATCTGATGTATGATTGGTCGCGCGTCGCCGCCATTTGGTCTTACGGTCGGCTAGCTCGGCGTCGGTCAACTTTACGTTAAGTGTGCCGACCGCCGCTCCGGTACGGCCATCGCAGGGGCCGCGCGCCGCGTCTTCGCGATCGAAGTAGCGGACAGCACCGGTAAATTTCAGGTTCGACATACGCTCAACTTTCACGACCGCCATGTCGGGCGCGAGATTCTGCTTCAAGCCAATCACACCACCAGCAGCGGTGACCGGCCTGTCAACGGACCGGCCAACGTCCTGGCGCGGATTCCAGCTTGCGCTTTTGAGGTTCTCGGTGATGCGGCCCGGTACGGTAAAGCAATTCCCGTACAGGTGGCCATTATCGAGCAACGTTTTCATCAGAAGCGATATGCCACCAGCATCGAACCTGTCTTTGGCGACATCACGGCCACCCGGCTTCAAATCCGCGATATGCGGTGTCTTTTTGAAGATTTCCGCCGCCTCGAACCGATCGAACCCGAGGTCGCGCTCACGGGCGGCCGCCAGCGTGTCGGTCGGATCGGGCAACGCCGGACCAACGGCCTCGGAGACAGTCGCAACGCCAGCGATGAATTGTACGCCGCGTACTATGGCGGACGGAGAGGTCGCCGGCTCCAAATCGGCGTCAGGCATCCCGCCAACGGACTGCTTGCCGACAGCCTCAAACATATTCGGCAGTGCGCTCTTGATGTCGGTTCTGGCGTCCATCGCGAACCCGTTTCCTCAGTAGACTGCTGGGACGACCCAAGTCCTGGAAGGCTGGATTCCCTTTGCCTTCGCGAGCGCCGTGGCCGTTAGTCTACGAAAGATAATTTCATGGAGAGGTGTGGCTAAAAAGCGGCGGGCGCAAAAGTGACCCGTGAAAGACGGTCGAATGGGCATTATCTGTTGCTATTGGGCAACAATCGTGGCGCCATGGCAACCATTGTGGCGGAGATTTGCGTCCCGCAAAAGTTGTAGTTATTGACCTAGTCGATCTTGACGTTGGCCGCCTTGATCATCGGCCACCACTTTGCGATCTCGGATTTCTGCCAGGCTCCGAGGGCTTCGGGCGTGAGTTGATCCTTCCGCGGCATCTGCAGTCCCAATTGCTCAAACTTTTCTCGCACCACCGGATCATAACATGGCCTCGACAGCCGCGGCGTTGAGCTTGGCGACGATGTCTTTCGGGGTATCCTTTGGCACCCACAGACCCGACCAAAGCGTCATGTGGAAGTCTTTCAAACCCGCTTCGTCGGTGCTTGGAATATCTTCGCCGACTCGACGTGCTTGTCGTCGGTCACCACATAGGCGCGAATCCGGCTGATCGAGTCGGAGGTCTGGTCGATGATGATATCGATTTGCCCGGCAACCAGGTCGGTCAGCGCGGGCGCAGGGCCGCGATACGGAACGTATTGCACATCACGCGGCCGACTCCGAGCGAGACATTCTTGATCAAGATGTTCTGGCCAAGTGTGCTCCGCATCCGCTCGGCCAGAATCCGCGCCATCGCATCGGTCGGACCGCCGGCCGAAAACGGTACGATCATTGTTATCTGACGCGACGGGAAATTGTCCGCCCGCGCGTGACCGCCAAGCGCAAGCAACGCGAGCAAGACAGCCAAAATCGCCCTTTGCATTCCGGTTCTCCTTCGCGACCATCGTTGCAACAGCCGCGATGCCAGGCGCGCTGATCGCGCCGGCTATAGTTTCGCGTAGTCGATCGGATGGTGGCGATCGAGCGTGCGCGTGACGCGTGGTAGCGGATATTTTAGTCCGGTCGCGCAATTGAACAGCAGCACGCGGTCATTTTTCGAAACACGGCCATCGGCGAGACTTTGCTTGTAGGCGGCATAGGTGGCCGCGCCCTCAGGGCACAACAGCAGCCCCTCCTCGCGCGCGACTTCGTTCAGCGCGGCAGAAATTTTCGCGTCTTCCACCGCGATGGCAAAACCTTTGCTCTCCCGCACCGCGCGAAGAATGAGAAAATCTCCGATCGCCTGTGGCACCCGGATGCCAGATGCGATCGTATGAGCGTTTTCCCAACGCGGTGCGTGCTCGGTTCCGTTCTCGAACGCCTGCACCATCGGCGCACAGCCCGAAGCCTGCACCGCCACCATTCGCGGTCGCTTGCTGCCGATGAATCCGATCGCCTCCAGTTCGGCGAACGCCTTCCACATGCCGATCAGGCCAGTGCCGCCGCCAGTCGGGTAGAAGATGAGATCGGGAACTTCCCAGCCGAGCTGCTCGGCCAGTTCCAACCCCATGGTCTTCTTGCCCTCGACCCGATAAGGCTCCTTGAGCGTCGAGGTATCGAACCAGCCGACCGTGACTTTGCCTTCGCCGACGATCTTGCCGCAATCGTCGATCAGCCCGTTGACGCGATAGACCGTTGCGCCCTGCAATTCGATCTCGCTGACATTTACTTCCTGCGTTTCGGCGGGGCAGAAGATGGTGGTCTTGATGCCGCAGGAGGTTGCGTAGGCCGCGAGCGCCGCTCCTGCATTGCCGTTGGTCGGCATTGCCATATGCCTGATGCCGAGCGCCTTGCCCATCGACACCGCCATCGCCAACCCGCGCGCCTTGAACGACCCGGTCGGCAACCGCCCTTCATCTTTCACAATAATCTCGCCGCCGCCGCCCATCTTCTTCGCAAGCTTGGTCAGGCGGATCAGCGGCGTCATCACTTCGCCGAGGCTGACGATATCGGTGACCTTGCGCACCGGCAGCATCTCCCGATAGCGCCAGAGATCTGCGGGACGCTGCTTCAATGCATCCTTGGTCAGCGACTTCTTCACACCGGCGAGGTCGTAGCGCACCATTAGCGGCTTGCCGGCCTTGGAGAGGTTGTGGATCTGGTCGGCGGAATAGTGATCGCCTTCCATCGCACATTCGAGGTGGGTCACGAACGTGGGGCGCTCGATCGTCAGATTGTCATAATTTTTCACGGAATACGGTCTCCGCTTGTCTTGGTGTCGAGGCATGCGCGGTAGCCCGATAGCGGCTTTCCGATCATGTCCTAAATGTTCAGTACTCGACCATACGCATCAAGCACCGCCTCCTTCATCATTTCAGACAAGGTCGGATGCGGGAATACGGTGTGCATCAGTTCTTCTTCGGTGGTTTCAAGGTTCATGGCAACCACATAACCCTGGATCAGTTCGGTGACCTCGGCGCCGACCATATGCGCGCCGAGCAGTTGCCCGGTCTTCTTGTCGAACACCACCTTGACCAGGCCCTGATCCTCGCCGAGCGCGATCGCCTTGCCGTTGCCGACGAACGGAAAACGGCCGACCCGGATTTCACGCCCGCCCTCCTTTGCCCTGGC
>JAGXAJ010000061.1 GCA_018971625.1 Pseudomonadota bacterium | reverse complement strand
GAGCAGGGCTGGCTGACGCATTACACCAACACCCGCTACGGCTACGGCCTGTTGCCCGACACCTATGAAGCCTTCAAGAAGCAGCGCCACCGCTGGGCTTATGGCGGCTTCCAGATCGTCAAGAAGCACTGGCGCCGCTTCCTGCCCGGTGCGAGCCGGCTCAGCCCCGATCAGCGCCGCGAATTTGCGCTGGGCTGGCTGAACTGGCTCGGCGCCGAGAGCCTCGGCGTGCTGGTGGCGATCCTGAATCTGATCTGGGTGCCGATCGTGGCCTTTGCCGATATCGCCATTCCCGACAAGATCCTGACGCTGCCGATTATCGCGGCCTTCGTCGTCTCCCTGGTGCATTTCCTGGTGGCGTACCGGCTTCGGGTACCGGTCAAGGCTGGCCAGATGCTTGGCGCAATGATTGCCGCAATGTCAGTGCAATGGACGGTCTCGCGCGCGGTGGCGAACGGCCTGATCACCGAGCATCTGCCATTTGCGAGGACTTCCAAAGGCGGATTGTCGCGAATGTCGATTGAGTTCCAGGCATTTTGGGAGGCCGTGATCGGCGTGCTGCTGCTGCTCGGTGCCACGGTGCTGGTGGTCGTCAACAGTTCCAAGCAGATCCACGAAATTTATGTGTTCGCGGCCGTGCTTGTGCTGGAAAGCCTGCCGTTCCTGTCGGCAGTCGCCATTGCTATCCTGGAAACGTCACGGGTCAATTCATTCTCGTTCTGGCGCAGCAGTGCGGTGCGGACAGCGGAGTTGATCGGCCTGCGTCCCGTGGCGATGCCGACGGTAGCAAGCGCTCCGCAACCGGTCGCATCGGAGATCCATCGCGAAGCCAACTGACCAGCCGCGATTTCTGTGGGCAATTTCTCGAAGCCGCCGCAACCGGTGGGCCCAACAAAATCCGCCGGCGGCCTGGCGGCATCTCACCGCGAGTCGCGCTATTGACCCATAACGCCCTGCCCCCTACACAGCGCGGCAAGTGAGCGCGTAGCTCAGGCGGTAGAGCACGTGACTTTTAATCATGGGGTCGAGGGTTCGAGTCCCTCCGCGCTCACCAATGAAATCAAGAACTTGTAGAGAAAATGCGGATGCGCGCTTCGGCGCGTGTCTGCACTGTGTCTACAAAACAATTGCGGTTTGTCGCCCATGAGGCCGCCGATTTTTCCGCCCCAATCCGGGGGCAATGACGCGCAACAATATCTGCATCGCGCGCCAATTTCGGCATGCCGCCGAGCGGTTGCCCGACTCCCGAAACGGCGATCAAAACTGGCCGAAGTATGCGCTGATCACTCACGCGATCGAGCTAGCGCTTAAGGGGTTCGTCTTTCACGCCGCGGTCGAAAGACCATCCCTGACGAACCGCGGCAGCACGATCTCGTTGGCTGGTACGACGCTGCCGTCAGGTTCGGGCTCGAGCGCGATTCGGCCATCGCCGAGAACATCGGCTTCTTGAACGAACTGCACCGGACCCATTTCATGCGTTACCCGGAGCGAAATGTCGGGCCGGTGCCAAACCCGGAGGCGATCGCCGACCAAACCGTCGACCATCTGCTTTTCGAGATTGCCCAGGTCGTCAATCCTCGTTGAGGCTTGGCCGTCACCGAGCCGTCGCCGAAGAAGGCTACGCGAAGGATCCCGTCGGCTGGCGTGACGGCATGTGGAAATTCCTGGGCCCGAACCATCCGCCGATGGTGCATCGCTTTTGCGACATGACGAATTCGGAGATGCAAAAATGAACCGCCCGTGGCGCATAACGCTTACCCGCAATCGAGGCTATGCCCTATTTTTGGCTGCTGCTGATGCCGCGGCCGGTGCGCGTCGGCTATCCGCTTCGCAGGGTGTTGCGAGCTTTGCGCTGAAGCGACCCGCGCCGCCGCGACGTGTCGGCACCCGTGCGTTATTTCAGCCGGGACGGGTCCCAAGGTAGCTGGCGCGCGAAGCCTCTCCGCAAGCTGCCAGCGCGCCATCGTGTCGTTGTTGATCTTGCCAATCGCGATCTTGACTTCGTTGTAGGCTTCGTCGAGCGATTTGTTGCCGGCGAGGACAGCTTGCGCGATAATAGGCGAGCACGGCGCGAGCATATTTTAATCGCGTAGAACTAAACCCGTCCGAGCCGGACTGGTTCGGCCGCCCTTGCCGCCGCTTTCAGGGCAGATCATCGCCATCGCCCGCTGCGCAGCCGTCATGTGGCGGCGGTTGATGTTGACAGAATGGCTGGTCGCCGATCTACACTACCAAGTGATTGGACATTTGCGTGGTGCCAAGCGATCACTCCAGGGAACAAAGCCAGCTTTCCGAACTGGTCATTATTGGGTGACAAATCATCATTAGGTGTGACAAATCGCTGAAAGGACCGAGCAATGACAGAAGGCACCGTGCAATCAGGTACCGGTGATCTCATCCGCGGCGCTCTTGTCGTGGCCTGCATCCTGATCATTATCTTCGCTGGTTTGTTCGTGGTTTCTCGGTTCAGTGGCAGCGAAGGAAAACCTGCCGCCAGCTTGGATGTTCATACCCAGCAAATAACGTAGGCAATGACGTACCTGCGCGCGGCCGCCACGACAGGCTGTAGCTGCTCGCGGTTCTGTACCCCAAGGGATTGATAATTTGCGGTGCCGCGGTTCGCGGAGTCATGGGCCATGCCCATGCTCACCCGCCGCCGACAGCGCGATCGCCCAGGACTGCTGGCGGGTTTCTATGACGATGTCTGTGTGGACTGATCTCTCGTCGCTCCGGCGTGTCGAACGATGTTGATCAGTGGGAATGGGGTTGCGGCTTCTACCCGGGCACTGATCCAGGCGAAGGCAGCGGCGGCATCGCCGCCACGTTCGAAGCCGCGCGCGCCGACTTTGAAGCGGCACGGCGCACCTTCCGGCCGGCGCGGACCGAGGCCGATTACCAGGCCTGGCGCAACATCGCGACTGGACAACGTGGAAATATGCCATGTGGGATGCCGGCCTGAAGATGCCGACGCAAATCCCCAGCGGACGGTCGCGCTGCTTCTGCGGCGCCGAGATCGATATCCGAGGCAGGCACCAGCATGTCCGTGACGCCCATCAAGGACCGGTTGCCGCATGACCATCTGCAAGCGGCGAGGACTGCGGCTAGGTGTGCGAAGATCACCCCGGTCTACCTCGGGAAGGCGAACACGCCTGCAACTGCGGCGCTGCTGGGATGCCATGCTCCTGGTGCAATACGCCCGAGATGGAGCGGCGCCGCGGATGCCAAAAGGGCTTTAAGGCCAACGTCGACAAGAAGGGCCGACGCCATTAGCGACTGCCGATAGCGATATCAGCGGCCACCCTAAATCTTTGGGCGATTGCCGGATGCTTTGCGGCACGCTTTGAAGGCTCCATGCCAAGCTGATTCGAACACCCTGACTGGCCGTAGCAACGCCTGGAATCAGCGCATGCTGGCATTCAAGGGACCAGCGCAGCCCTCTCCGACTCTCGGCGATGCTTTGAACGACGTCGATTTTTGCTTTTGGCTGCGCGGAGTCGGCAAGCGCATCGTCTTCACGGTCAAAGTACGAGCGATCACTCCAGGAACAAATGCAATCATTCAGAATTGGTCGTCCAAAATCGGTGAAAGGACCGCGTCATGACAGATTTCTCGCGCAGCCCCGAGGAAACAGACATCCGCAAGTTCGTGACCGGCGCTGCCCTTGTGGCCTGCATACTGGTGGTCGCTGCTTGGTTCGCCTTTCCTTGGTTCCTTGGCAGCGAAGACCATTTGGCAAAACCTTCCCCCGCCGGCTCTGAGGCTCATACCCCAGCAAGTAACGTTGCCAATGCCGTACCGCCGCAGAGCGAGACCACGGGCAGCGCCGCGAAGCAAAATCCCGCAGGCGATGAAGCTGCCAAGCAAAATTCCGCGGGCGAGCAAGTCGCGAAGCAAAGTCCCGCAGTCGAGGAACATGCATCCGGTGGCGCCACCAGCGCTACCGAAGAGACCTCTGAGCCGATTAATATAAGCGACACGCAACGTACGACGCTGCGTTCGATTTTTTCCACCGGCAACCCGCCAAGGGTGGAGCGCCCGAACTTCGAATTGATGATAGGCACCGCAGTGGCAAAACAGACCCCGCTGGCGGATCTCCCGCCTGCAGTGCCTAAAGTATTGAACGGATTTTCAGGAGATAAGTATGTTATTGCCGGCGACGAACTCGTCATCGTGGACCAGCATTCCCGCCGCGTCGCTGCCATCATCGGCAACGTCAAATGACCGAGATCCTTATTCGGGCCGTATTCCGCGGACTTAAACTTTCAGGTCCAGCAGCTGTTCACGTTCGGCTTGGGCCTGGACTTCCGCAACCTCAACGATATCACTGTCTATGGTCGCCGGTGGCGCCTTCGCCTCTTGGTCCACGGCGAGCTGAATCCTTGCATCGGTTACAGCTGTTGGCACGGGATAAATCGTCATAACGGACCCCTCCATTGCTTTTGAGCAATTTGCCAAGGTCGTGTTTACGTTCTGCTAAGACTTGAGGTTAACGGGGCAGCAAAAAACCCGCCGGGGCAGGATACCAACGGGTTCTCCGACCAGCGCCGCAGTATGCGATACGCATCCATCCGCAGCAGATTTCGATATCATTGGCTGGCTGACGTCGGGTTACCTCGGTCTTCGGACCAAAGCCGGCGCCCCTAGCCTTCCGTGATTTGCGTCACTGCGCGAATGAACAGGCAGGAACCGGCACCAAAAGGCCGCCAATTCGAGGTGGCCTCTTTCATTTCGTGGCCGCCTTAGCCGAGCAATGGCTTCGTCTGTGTCAGAAGGCATCTGCTCCGGAAGCGAGCGAATCAGGAGGGAGCTCTGGCTGCCCCGTTTGACAGGTCTTTAGCCCTCTGGGGTTGACGTGGTGGCTGGAAAACTTAGGGGAGCTCCTCCAACCGAAAAAGGCCCCACAGGTTTGAGTTGCCGAACCATCCTTTTGCGCACCACCGATAGCCGGTTGCGAGCGTGCCCTCTTGGAATGGATGAGGTTATTTCGGGTTTTATTGCATTTTGCAGCGAGTCGACCTTCGCTATAAGCGTGGAAATCTGAGCAGATATCTTCTTCACGTCGACCTGTTCGTCCGTGATGCTCTGTCTTAGAAAAAGGAGCGTCGTGGAATCCTGCTGCAACAGGGCTGTGTTTTGTTGTAATGAGGAACTATTTTCTTGCAGCGAAGCAACGTGTTGCTGCTGGGCCGACTGAATATCCTTCAAAGCGGCAACAACAGGATCCGACAATGGATCGGAAGCTTTCCGGTGCGGAAGCAGTTGGGCCAAACTGCTGACGTTCGGAATATCGAACGACGGCAGCGTGTACACGGCCGCTGCGCCATTTATGGCCAATGCGAGCACGGATAGCGCCAGGATCGACTTCCGGTGTGATTTCCTGCTCGGTACCTCGGCGTCGGGTTGTTTGTCTGTGGTCTCGGTTTGGATCGGGGTTTCGGATGTCTGGGTCACCTGCGTTGACCTTACTCTAGGGGTACAAAAAGGAGCCGTCGCGGGATCGCCCACGCGACGGCCCCTTCACGCGCGCTACCCATCTAAAATTGCTTTTATTATGGGCTGATCAGATTAATTCCCAGTTACCGCGCATCGGCTCGACGCCCGGCGCTTTTTGGCGTGGCGCATACGTGACGTAACACACGACCGCGCGGATCGACAGACGAACGCTGAAGAGCGCCAGCGAGCCGCCGCTTCGCTTACTTCCTGCGGAAGCAGGTTGAAAATGTTTCTCCAGATACGCGGCCGGGCTCTGGTTGCATGAGAGCGGCACTTATGTGAAGTTCACGCCGGCCGCGGGCGGACCTGTTCGCGTAAATGGGAGGAAAATATGGCAGCGAGAGTTAGCCCGATTCAGAAAGTTCAAGCGGGCGCTGGCGACTTCTCCGGCTCCGTTTTTGTCCTGCATGACGACGACGGTAAAGCTATCGCCACGTTCGGATTTGAGAAGCAAGAAGATGCCCTGATCGCGGCAAAAAAGATGTTGGAAATCATCGCGGCGACAGCTGTCGTGAGGGCTGAAACGCAATAAAAATTGGTGCTCGGCCTCCGGCAGCTTGGCGATGCGGAGCGCGGTGCCCCACAGCATGATCAGTTTACAACCGTTCGGCAGCAGCTCGATCGGGATGTACGCGCTGGCCTTTGAAATTCACCGGCTGCTGGCATGGAGATCGGCCTTACTCTCCGCAGAACGGGGCTGTTGTTGTCGGCGACCGCGGAACGTGTCCCGAACCTGTAGCGCCAGATGGCGGGCTCAATCCGCCAAATCGGGACCTACTGCGTCAGTTGCTTGAGGATGCGGTCGCACAGCTTTGAATAGTCAGAACGGGTCGAGAGTACTGCGAACTCTGTGCCTGTTCCGACGTCGTGTCCGCAAGCGTGCGGCTGACGATGTGCCTCCGGGGAAGTCGCCCCTCGTCGCAAATCCGTGAACTGATTTCATTCCGTCGAGCCCGATGAATTGGTCGCGAAACCATTTCGCTCTTTCGGCGAAATCGAGCCGCAACGCTCTGCGGCCATTGTTGGCGGGTGGACAGCGCCTCGATAGAGGCCAAAATGGAGGTCGCAAATGACTGCTCTCGTTCAAGCCTTCAACCGCGCAACCGGAACCCATATCGACGCCGAGGGGCTCACGACTGTTGCACTTTTTTGCTGCATCGGCTTGCTCGCTTCCTTGTGCATGATGCGATACGGCCTCGATTTTGGCTCGTTTTAACCGCGGCTTGCATGACTTTGATCAAAGAGTCGCTTGTTGAGTCGGCGACAAGCGGCTCTCGCGGGCAGAATCAACAAGGACTTCGCGTGATCCATCTCACGGCAACGCGTTCGCTATCAATCTGGCCTGCTGAACCAGACGATGCGGATGGCCGCGCCGTTGGACACCAGGAGCTGGCTTCTCAGCGCAGGAACCTCATTGACGAGGCCGCTTTCAGTTGGCGGCCTCCGGCAATCCTTACGCCGCCGCTGCAGCCCGCAACGGCTTGGTCGATTTGCTCGCTGTGATGCCGGGGGAACTAGTCATCAGAGAAAAAGCCGGCGGGCGTTACGCCGTCGGCTTCTTCTTGCGGCTGCCGGTCCGAGTCCGGTTCCGCCGCATTCCATGACTTGAAGGGTGTTCGGATTCGGTTAACGAAGAGTAAACGAGCGCGGTGTAACAAACGGCTGCTCCAGAAAAATCGCCTCCAGGATGGATCGACCGACCAACTGCATTGCCAAGCCATTCCATCCCGGCACCGGCTCCGATGCGGGACCCGTTCTCCCGCCACGTTCACTTGGTAACCACCGCCGCATTGTTCGCGGAAAGAGGCCGCCTGGCCGAGGCGGCCCCTCTGCGCCGACGATTGCTGTCTCCTGTTGTGTGACGAAGCGACCATTCGTATCGTTGGACTAAGGAGATTGCGGTCCATATCCAGCCGCGGCCGTGACCTGAATCACGATTGAAAATCTTCATGCGCGAACAAAGCTTGCCGCCATCACGCCTTGATGAGACCGACGGGTTTGGTGACAGGAAACGGGTTGTGCGTTGGGATGATGACTGGACCGGCCCCTCGCCGGGCGACACGACCGCGGACGAATTGGACGTGGGTGGGGCGAAGTATTTCCAACCGCCGTGATCGGTGTCACGGAACAAATCGGCTAACTGCCCTGGACCTCAAGCCGACGGCAGAAGCGGTTCAGAAGAGCGGCGGGACGTCACCGTACAAACATCAGGACAAGCGCCAAAAGCACAGCGCCAACAAGTCCGGCCAGGAATATCGTCCGGCGGGCCGGAGTATTCAGGATGATCTTGCCGCCCCTTGCCTTTTCGGCCGGGTAAGGAGTTGGCTGAGGAGGAACTTCGCGCACCATAGGCTACCTCTGTGCGATCGAGAGATCCGTGATGCCGCAGGCCAATATGTTCGGTCTGGTGGCGTTCCCAACCGTTTGAGCGACCAAACCCGCATCAAGGGACATTTCCCCCTCGCCATTCGAAAGCAGCGCTTTGGTTCCTGCGCTGTTCCGGAACCGCCGCGTTGGAAAAAACCGCGTGAGGCGGAACGAGTCGAAAAGACCACCGTTGACCGGATGAGCAGATGTGGAAGGAGGAGAAATCCACCGGAAATGTTGGCTCAAAAGCCCCGTCAGCCGCTTCGGTAGCTGGCGGGGTTTTGAATTGGAGACAGCCATGTACGCGCTCTTCAAAAACGCAAAGCAGATCGGCAATCCCTTCCATTCCGAGAAGGAGGTTTGGGAAGCTGCGCTCATCGAAGGTCCGGTGAAGGACGTTCCAGTTGCAGACGAGGAAGGCGGCCAAGTACTTCCGGCGGAATATCATGTCCGCCGGGTTGACGAAGGTTGCTGAATGGATTGGATTGAAGATCTACCTTTCGTCACGCCTTCATCGGGCGCTGCTTTTCATGTGACTAGTACCCGTGAACCTTTTCAGGACTTCCGAGTTCTATGCGTGAGCGTCTCAAGATGCTTACCCACCCCCCGAAGGAAGCCCCGCCCACTCCAGCACGGGGCTTTCTTTTTTCTACGGCGATCGCGGTCGCTCGGGCCTTACCTGCCCGTCCCCGTGGAAGGCGTCGGTGAGGGAGAAAGCGCAGGATTTCCCGACGGGTTGTTGGGAAGCGCAGGGTTGCCCGACCGATTCATCGGACTATTGCTGTTGACGTTGCCAGCCGTACTTCCGCTGGTCGTGCCGTTTGACATTCCCGTTGTCGTTCCAGATGTCGTCGTGCCTGGAGACGCCGCTCCTGATGTCGCTGATCCGGTTCCGCCAGTCCCGGCTCCGCCCGCGCCCGCGGCGCCGCCGGCCTGTGCAAGCGCGAATGTGCTCGAGAGCGCGAATGCCGTGGCCAATGCAAGAGTGCTGATTTTCATGGTCGTTTCCCTGGTTGAAAACTACCAAGAAGAAACGCGATAGATCGTTCCAATGCTTCCGCTCCAGCGCAGCTATGCCGTGCGTCATGCGCGGGGAAAGATCGTCTAGACGATTCTGCAATCGACGCGATTCGGGCCGATGCGCCCCGTGAAGAAGTCCTTTTGCGCATCGACGAAACCAAATTTCCGGACCGACGAAACTATCCTGAAACCGAGCCGGACTATTGCTCGCGTTGGTTAACGACGGAGTTCGGTCATGTGGGCACTCATCATCAACATCGTCTATGAACAGGCTTGCCGGAGCTATCTCGCCAGCGTGGCTCGGCACCATCGTCGTTGGGTTTGAATTTGGATTTGATTGAGGGCTGAATAGGCTCGCCGAGAAGTTCATTCTGGTCCTCGAAGCGCTGCTCCGGACCGACAGCCGCCACCACCCCGATGGTGCTCCGCGCGTCGTCAGTAACTCGCCGCACGTTCCGGTGCAGCTGCCAACATCGAAATAGCGCGAAGTCTGGGTGCGCCAGCGGTGCACAATAATGAGAGCAGCCCTGACGGGCGGCTCTCTTCTTCAGCGATCAATCGCCATTGTTACCTTGGGACTGAGCCCATCGTTGCATCAACTGTTGTGTTACACGCTGCTGCCGCCTGGCGGTCTTCATCGGGTTGCTGCGTAGCGTGAGAAGCAGCGGTCCAAATGCCTGCCTCTGTGAGGGGTCCAGGTTTTCCCATAATGGTTTTGCCGCGTCCGCCACCTGCTTCATCTGTGCGGCGCCCCGAGACGCGTCATCCGAGAGCGTATCAAGGAGCTGGACCGGATTGTCCTTGGCGATCGCCTGACGGGTTGATCCCATCATCTCATTGCGCTGCTTGAAGCTGTCACGCACCGCGGTTTCGAACGGATCCCAGTACTTCTGTTGATCGGGCGTGAGTTTGAGCGCAGCCTTCATTCCCTGGAGGCGGGCGTCTTGAATGAGCGCTTTGACGCCTGCCATCTGGTCTACGCCAGCGGCGGACGCGGCCGCGGAGTTCTGCGCCATGGGCGCCGCTACGGTGGCACCGGCACCTAAAGCGGCTGCAAGCGAGGCCACCGCGATTGCCGTCATGATCCTTTTCATGGGATCTCCTTTTGCTTGATGATGGCCCCCTAAAAGCAACGGGCGGGTCGGCGCACCGTTGCATTATTTTTTCGCAGGCTTGGGTTCGGTTCCGTCGCAAGTGAGGTATCACACCGGCCGTGACCTGACAGCCGCGGTGCCCGCCGCGACGTAGCCGCGCCAGTGCGATATTTCACTTTGGGTGGCCAAGGGGCTGGCGCGCGAAGTCATCCACGCGGCTGCCACGAAACACTGTAGCCGGGCGGCGTTCTACATCCCACGGGGTTGATAACTTGCGCGGCGCCGTAATTCGCGGGATCATGGGCAACGTCCATGCTTACCCGCCGCCCTTGCCGCGATCGCCAGGACTGCTGGCGCGTCTTCATGGCACGATATGCCCGGCCATTTCCCTGCCTTACAGCTTCCGCCTCGTAATCCATAGCGCTCTCACATAGAGCATATTTGCAAGGCTGAAGGCTCCAAGGCGGCACTCCATTGACGTAAATCAATGAGTGCTGGCGCGTTTGCCGTTCCTGGCTTAAGGGTTGGCGTCCGGGGGTGCACGCTTTCGTCGTCCGCCGGATCCAACGACAACGACGTCGCGGGAAAGGCCATTTGAGCACTCCACTTTCCATATTTTCTTGCGCAATTGTAACCTGTTTCATCGCCGATCGTTCGACGCACGGCCAAGGGATCGTTATTCAAGGCGGAGTATTCCATGCGAGTTTTTTTCTTTTTGATCCTTATCTCGACCATTTCGCTTTCCACCAGCTTTGCGCAAAAACTGGTGGACCCCAACAAGGTTGCTCCCGAGTACCGCGAGGCCGCGGAAAAGCGGCGCGCCGAGCAAATCAAGATACTTGAATGCTCCCACAAGGCTGACGCGGCGAAGGTGCTCCCTCGGGATCGTACGGCCCGCATCCAGCAGTGTCTCGATGAGCCATGAACAAACCTGTCCGCGATGCCCGGCGCGCCGGCAATAACCGATTTCTGCAATATCCCGGCGCTACCCTGAGACGCATTCCTTTAAGCTGGTGCACCTACCCGGTCGCGAGCCTCAGCGCGTTCCTGGCTATCGACGGCGGGATTTTTGCACGATTCACCTCAAAACAGGTCCGACGGTACCTTTGGGCGAGTCTTTCATCGTTGCTGCATCTAGTGGCCCCGCGAAGTGTCGCCTGGGGGGATAGCTTGCGCGCGTCCAAAAGTTTAATGACTATTCCCGGCTCGACTAGCGCTGCCGAATATCCGTCAGCTGGAGAACGCCTTGTCTGACGACAACAGATCACCCACTATCGACTATCTTCGCGCCATTTCGATCCTGTGGGTGCTGTTCTATCATTTCGTTCCCCTGAAGTTTTTCAGCAAAGGGACCGATGGGGTGCTGCTGTTTTTCATGATCAGCGGCTACTGCATTGCGCTCAGCGCCGCGACCTCGACATCGAGCTGGCATTTCTATGCCAAACGGCTCGGTCGCCTGCTGCCCGCATTGATCATTTGCAGCTTTCTGACGACCGCGCTGAAACATGCCGCGCCGGAGCTGATCGATGCGCACAGGCTGCTATCCTGGCGTGATATGTTCTACAGCTGGCTGGCGTTGCCCACACTGAATGTGCTGCATATCGATTACCTGCTGCCGGACGGCGCTTATTGGTCGCTCGATGTCGAGTTCCACTTCTACGCGCTGATCTTCATCGTCATGCTAGTCGGGCTGCGCAACCATATCCTGCTCAGCGTCTGCGCTTATGCGGCGGTAGAGGTCTATTTGCTGAAGGTCTCCCAGACCAACTTGGTGTTCTATCCGTTCTTCATCGCCGGCCTTGCGATTGCGGCTCTCAACGCCCGGCATACGCTGCAGGCCTGTTTCGGCATTGCCTTCGCCATCCTGCTCGACCTGTATTTCTTGCGAAATGGTTTCACCCAACCGTCGGCGCCGGTCGAGCTGTCGCGATCCGTCCTGTTGTGGATCGCCATCGCAGCGTTGATTGGCGCGGTGAAAATCCATCCTCCCGCGGCCGTCGCGAAGATCCTGGCTCCGCTCGCCTATGTCGGATTGGTCAGCTATCCCCTCTATTTGATCCATCAGGACGTCGGGTTGATGTTTTTCAACTGGATCGGCGTGCCTTATAGCGACACGCTGTACCCCCGACTCCTGCGCGTGTTTTTGGCACCGACGATCTTTATCGCCGTCGCGGGCTTTATCCATGCGTTCGTCGAGCGTCCCCTGATCGCGCCGTTCACCAGTCTGCTTAGCGGCAAGCGACGGCCCACCGCGAGCTCGGCTTCCTTCCCAACCCCGGCACAGTAAAATCCGCGGACCTACCCGGTTCCCTGCGAAAAGTGTGGATCAAGGCGGGCGGTCCCGGCTGGGGCATCCGCATGCCCGACGATCTATGGCATTCACGGCATCAGCGCCTGATCCCGGCGCTTGTTTTCAGAGCGTTGAGGCGGAACACATCATGCGAATTACCCTCGTCGGCTCCCGCCATTTTGGCGTGATGACATTGGACATGCTGCGCCAGCGCGGTGTCGATGTGGTCAGGGTAGTGGTGGCCGATGGCGACGACCGGTTGGCCACGGCGGCCCGCGCCGCCGGCATCGAAGTTACCGTGCAGGCTGATCCTAAACGCGTGGTCGCTTCCGAGATCGGTTCCGATACCGACCTGATTGTGACCGCGCACAGTCACGCCCGCATCACCAAGGAGGCGCTGGCCGCCGCCAAACTTGGCGGCATCGGCTACCACCCCTCGCTGCTGCCGCGGCACCGTGGCATCGCCGCGGTCGAATGGACGATTCGCGAGGGCGATCCGATCGCCGGCGGCAGTATCTACCATCTGGCCGAGCGTATGGATGCGGGCGCGATCGCAGCCCAGGAGTGGGTTTTTGTCCGGAAGGGAGAGACCGCGCGGGAGCTCTGGGAGCGCGCGCTGGCACCCTTGGGCCAAAAGCTGCTCGGCGAGGCGATCGACTACGCCAAGGCCCATAAAAGCTTGCCGGCCAAGGCGCAGGACGAGGAATTTGCGACCCGCGCTCCCAAGCTATAAGGCTTTCGGTATCAAGCACCGGCGCAAGTCGTTAGCCGTCTGGATGGATTTGGGTCCTTGGTCGAACGACCCTCGCTCGTAGGTGTTTGAGCCGTCGGAAGCAATCTTGTTGTTGCGGCGCAGCGAAATTGGAGCCGCTCACCACATAAATCGGATACTTCCTTAGGCGCGGCGGCCGCATTGGAATGGCCCTTTTCAGCTTTCTTTCTTGCCGCCTTTTGCCGTCGCGGCCGGCCTCTCCTCGGTCCCGCTTCTGCACAAACGCCATATGACGGCCTCTGGAATGTCACGGTTGTGACCAAGGCTGGGTTGCGAACCACGAACCAACTCCACACTTACGGTCACGGACGGAAAACGGAAAAATGACGGGGGCTGGCACCGACGTTTCTGGCAACGGGGAACACGATGGTCTTGTGCCTGTCTCAATCCATGGTGCATATGCCATAGCCAGCTCAGTGGTAACGCAGGATCGGGGAATTGGAATGGGGCATCAGCGGGGATTCCTTGCGGCGATTGGTGGGAAGCATCGCAGCAGTAACGCACGCCGGACGTCCGGAGCTTTTGCTAAAGCCAGGATGCTGATCCTCGGCGCCGTCGCGATGCTGGCGGCTTTCGCATTCAGCACCCAAAGCCAGGCCCAATCCGGGCTGTTCACCGGTTTGGCGGGCGTGTGGTCCGGCGGCGGGACCGTTACGCTCGACGATGGTTCGAGCGAACGCATCCGCTGCCGCGCGACCTATGCGGTTGGCGACGGCGGCCACGGTCTCAACCAGACCCTGATTTGCGCCAGCGACAGCTACAAATTCGATCTTCGCTCCAACGTTGTCGCCGAGGGCAGCCAGATTTCTGGCAACTGGAGCGAGATGAGCCGGAACATCGGTGGCACCATCCAGGGACGTGGCGGCAATGGCCGCATCCAGGTGATCGCAAGCGCGCCCGGGTTTAACGCCGACATTTCGCTGACGACGCGCGGCAACCGCCAATCGGTCGTGATCAAATCCGAAGGCTCATTCAGAGGTGCGACGATTACGCTGGCGCGGTCCTGAGCACGGCGTCCGCGTTGATCCGCGCTCGACTGGATCAGCCCGATCTCGCGATGCACGCCTATTTCGGCTTGGCCAATCGGTCGGCGGTCTCTTTAAGGGTCTTTGCGATCAACAGCGCCTGTTCCTTATTGAAGGCGAAATCCTGCACTCCTTTGTGCGTGGTCAGCGATAGCACCATGATGTGGGGCTGGTTCTCGGGCCAGCCGGTGGCGAAGGCTGTGACATAATCCGCAGATGTCGATCGTGGCGTTCGTGTCGTCATGGAAAGGTCCTTTTGTCCAGCAACTGAAGTCAGCCAGGCCGCCGCAAAACGCCTGGCCGAAGCGATTGATCGTGCGGCCTCCTAGGTCGGCACAAACGCGGTGACCTCGATTTCGACCTTGGCGCGGGTATCGACCAGGCCGCCGATGTAGAGCAGCGTGGACGGCGGAAAGTTGCGCCCGGGCGTTTCGACTACGATCCAGAGACCGGGAGCATCGACAACGATGCCGTGCGAAAGCCGCGGGGCTTCGACCATTCGGCCGGTTGCAGGATACGCATGCGCCAACCCTCCCGATTTTCACCGCTACAAATGCTGTCCGATCATTAGCATCGATCGGGGGACCGATCCCATACTGAAATTGGGCCGAATGCAGCGCTGCATCGGCATAATTGGGCGTTGCAAATCAGTGCGAGGTCGCCGATATCGGCGGGCGTTTTGGTAACTTTGCGCGCAACCAAATCCTTGTCCGCACGCCAACACACCTGGCTTTCAACACACCTGGCTGTTCTCGCCGATGACTCGAACACCTTCCAAACCCAAGGCGGCCCTCTGGATGGCCGGCTGGCTGTCGCTGATGCTGGTCGTGGTGGTCGCCGGCCGCGAGGCGATGCGCGAGGTCAACGTCTTCCAGCTCATGGAACTGCGCACCGTGATCGGCTTTTGTTTTCTGTATCCGCTGATCCATCGCAATGGCGGCTTCGCGATGATGAGGACACAGCGGCTGCCGCAACATATCGGTCGCAACCTGGTTCACTATGGCGCGCAGCTCGGCTGGTTCTTCGCGCTGACGCTGATCCCGATCGGCCAGGTGGTGGCGATCGAGTTCACCATGCCGATCTGGACCGCGATCCTCGCGGCAAGTTTTCTCGGCGAGCGCATGACCAGTTGGAAGGTCGTGGCCATCGTGCTCGGCGTGGTCGGCGTTGTCATGATCGTGCGGCCCGCGACCGGCGAGATCAATCCGGGGCAATTGATCGCGCTCTGTGCGGCGGTGGGCTTCGGCATTTCGGTCGCGATGGTCAAATCGCTGACCCGGACCGAAAAGACGCTGACGATCATCTTCTGGATGCTGGTGGTGCAATCGAGCGCCGGCATCCTGCCTGCGCTCTACACTTGGCAATGGCCCTCGGCCTACTCCTGGATCTGGATCGTGTTGATCGCGTTTTGCGGCACCTTTTCCCACTACTGCATGGCAAGCGCGATGCTGTATGCGGACGCGACCATCGTGGTGCCGATGGATTTCCTGCGGGTTCCCTTGACCGCCGCTGCCGGCTGGCTGATCTATTCGGAGCGGCTGGACCTGTTCACCGTCCTCGGTGCGACGTTGATCCTGTTCGGCAATCTGTTGAATCTGAAAGCACCTGCGCCGCTCCCCGTGCGTGTCGGGACCTGATTGCCGGCCTCCAGCGAGGATTCCGACGAACATCGGTCCCGCCGTCACCATGGCGGAGGAGGCGGCGGCGTAATGGGCGGCCTGTTCCGCTAATCGCGGTAAACAGAGACGACAAGTCCGGCTCGCGCCGGGCTTTTGTTCAGCGACGGGCTTTATTCGGCGAAGCTCGTGCCAATGTCGCCTACCTTCCGGCCGCCTTGCGCAGCGCGGCGTTGATGCGTTCCTGCCAGCCCGGCCCGCCCGACTGGAAATATTCCAGCACATCCTGGTCGATGCGCAGTGACACCAGTTCTCTGACGCCCGGCAATGTCGTCTGCTTTGGCGGCGCTTGCGCCACCTTGGCAGTGGCCTTCTTGAACGCTGCCTCGGCTTCGCTACGGGCGTCGTTTAGGGTTCGCGGGCGTCGCGGCTGATCGGACATCGCGGGATTTCCTGGCTAGATTCCTTCAAACAACACGGTCGAAAGATAACGCTCCGAGAACGACGGCACGATGGCCAAAATAGTTTTGCCCACAGCCTCAGGCCGCTTGCCGATCTGGAGCGCCGCGGCAATCGCGGCGCCCGAGGAAATGCCGCCGGGAATCCCTTCCATGCGCGCCAGTGCGCGCGCGGTTTCGAGCGCGGTGGCGCTATTGACCTTGACGACTTCGGAGATCACCGAGCGATCGAGCACATCGGGAATAAAACCGGCGCCGATGCCCTGGATCTTGTGCGGCGAGTGCCGCCCGCCCGACAGCACCGGGCTTTCCTCGGGCTCGACGGCCACAATGCGCAAGTCCGGCTTGCGCGGCTTCAATGCCTGGCCGACCCCGGTAATGGTGCCCCCGGTGCCGACGCCCGCAACGAAGTAATCGATGTTGCCGCCGGTATCGTTCCAGATTTCCTCCGCCGTGGTGCGGCGATGAACTTCCGGATTGGCGAGATTTTTGAACTGCTGCGGCATCACCGCATTGGGCGTGGTCCGCACCAGTTCTTCGGCAGTCGCGATCGAACCGTTCATGCCCTGCGCCGCCGGCGTCAGCACAATTTCGGCGCCGAGGAACGCCAGCATCTTGCGCCGCTCGATCGACATCGATTCCGGCATCACCAGCTTGAGCCGGTAGCCGCGCGAGGCTGCGACGAACGCGAGCGCGATTCCGGTATTGCCCGAGGTCGGCTCGATCAACACCGTGTCCGCGTTGATGAGGCCCGACTTCTCCATCGCGATTACCATCGCAGCGCCGATGCGGTCCTTCACGCTGCCGGCCGGATTGAAATATTCCAGCTTGGCGAGAATGGTCGCATTGACGTCGTGTACCTGCGGCATTCTGCGTAAACGCACGATCGGGGTATCGCCGATGGCATCGACGATACTGTCGAACACGCGGCCCCGGCCCGGACGGTGCCCTGCATTTGAAGCGGACGCTTCCATGATGATCTCCCTGTTCCCGCAAGCTACATTGCATAACCCATCGGCGGCTAAAATGTGAGCGATTCAACGATAACGCCTTGCGTCGGCTTACCATTCCCGCTGCACTCCCTCGCCATCGTCCGATGCTGCGCTCAATCGTCGCGTTTGATTTGGATCAAGCTTTCGTCGTCATTCGCTGCATTGCAAAAATTGAACACCGCTCGACGAGATGTGAGTCATCGAAAATAACGTAAAACCAACGCATTTGTGTTGCGACATCGTCAAACAAATGGGTGTAGGGTTCGATCCAGGTTCAGAACGCAAGGAGGTCACGATGCCAGCAATCGCTGAAGTCCTGTCGACCGTCGCGCCTAAACCCTGCCCCCGCGGATGCGACTTGCCGAGCTGCCCTGTTTGCGCGGATTCCATGGTAGCCGCGGAAGCGTCAGCTTACATCTCTAACGATGTCATCAGCTATCTCTGGACCTGCGATACCTGCGGTTACGGCTTCGTGACCAAGCACACGCTCAGGCAGTTCACGTGCAACTGAGATCGCGGTCGTGGCGACAAGTTTCGCGACAATTTTAAGGACATTTTGAAGAACGCCTCCTCAGCGCGGCGCAATGTCACCTTGCGCCCAGCCGGCCAGGGTGCGTTCGCGGAAATCGGCGAAATTTCCCTGCGCAATCGCATGTCTGATGCCGCGCATCAGATGCTGGTAGTAGGCGATGTTGATCTCCGACAGCAACATCGCGCCGAGCGTTTCGCCAGACCTCACAAGGTGATGCAGATAGGCACGCGAAATGTCGCATGTTGACGGCCATGCACTCTGCTCGTCGAGCGGCCGGGGGTCGTCGGCGTGGCGGGCGTTACGCAGATTGATCTGGCCGAACCGGGTGAACGCCATGCCGTGACGGCCGTTGCGGGTCGGCATCACGCAATCGAACATATCAATGCCGCGCGCAACGGCTTCCAGTATGTCCTCGGGCGTGCCCACGCCCATCAGATAGCGCGGGCGGTCCAACGGCAGGATCGGCATCACCTCCTCGATCATCGCGAGCATCACCGCCTGCGGTTCGCCGACCGCAAGGCCGCCGACCGCGTAGCCGTGAAAGCCGATATCGATTAGTCCGCGGGCGCTGGCCCGGCGCAGTTCACGATCGTCACCGCCTTGAACGATGCCGAACAGCATGTAGCCGGCAGGCGCGGTCTCGAATGCACGCCGGCTGCGTTCGCCCCATCGCAACGAGAGCTGCATGGCGCGCTCGATATCACCGCGTTCCGCGGGCAGCCGCACGCATTCGTCGAGCTGCATTGCGATATCAGAGCCGAGCAACCGTTGCACTTCGATGGCGCGTTCCGGCGAAAGCTCGATGCTGGTGCCGTCGATATGCGAGCGAAAGGTAACGTCCTTTTCAGTGACCTTGCGCAGTTCCGACAGCGACATCACCTGGAAGCCGCCAGAATCCGTAAGCATTGGGCCGCGCCAGCCGGTGAAGACCTGTAGGCCACCGAGCGAGGCGATCCGTTCGGCGCCGGGCCGCAACATCAGATGATAGGTGTTGCCGAGCACGATATCGGTACCGGCATCGCGTACCTCGCGCCAATGCATCCCCTTCATCGCGCCGGCGGTGCCGACCGGCATGAACGCCGGCGTCTGTACCGCGCCATGCGGCGTGGTCAATCGGCCGGCGCGGGCCTCGCCGTCTTGTCCCAGCAGTTCGAAATGATTGGCCACGGCCATGCGCCAGCTTATCGCGTACCAACCGCGTCCTGTTCAACCTCGTTAAGCCCGGACTTGCTGCCGAAAGTCATTGATATCCCCCGCATGCGCACCCCGACGCCAGGCTTGAGCCTGACCATTCCGCCCGTTCACTCGCGTGCGCGGAACAGCAGGCAGGCGTCGCCATAGGAATAGAAACGGTAGCCGCTGCCAATAGCGTGGGCATAGGCCCGCTTCATGGGCTCGAGCCCGCAAAACGCCGACACCAGCATGAACAGGGTCGAGCGTGGCAGATGAAAATTGGTCAGCAGAATGTCGACGGCGCGGAAGCGATAGCCGGGCGTAATGAAGATCGCGGTGTCGCCGCAGAATGGCTCGACCGTACCGTCTTCGGCGGTAGCACTTTCCAGCAGCCGCAGCGAGGTGGTGCCAACCGCCACGATGCGGCCACCCTGCGCCCGTGCGGCATTGAGCGCGTCGGCGGTTTCCCTGGAAATGAGGCCCCATTCCGCATGCATCTTGTGTCCAGCCGTATCGTCCGCCTTGACCGGCAGGAACGTCCCTGCCCCGACATGCAGCGTGAGCCGGTGCAACCCGACGCCATGAGCGCGCAACGCGGCCTCAAGCCTTGGCGTGAAGTGCAGTCCCGCGGTCGGTGCGGCGACCGCGCCTTCGTTGACCGCGAACATGGTCTGGTAGTCGCCGATATCGCGTTCATCGGGCGCGCGTTTCGACGCGATATAGGGCGGCAGCGGCGGGCTGCCGAGGTCGGCGATCGCCTGATCGAGCGTGGGCCCGTGAAACGAGAATGACAGCGTGACCTCGCCGTCATCGCCCTTGTGCTCGACTTCGGCGTCGAGATGGCCGAGCAGGCATACCCTGCCTTCATTGCCGAACCGCACCCTGTCGCCCGGCACCAGTTTCTTTGCGGGTTTGACCAATGCCTGCCAACGCGAGCCGTCAAGCCGCTTGATCAGCGTCGCCTCGATCCTGGGTTCAGTGTCGCGGCCGATGCGGCGGCCGCTGAGCTGGGCCGATATTACCCTGGTGTCGTTTACGACGAGCTGATCGCCCGGCTCGAGCCATTTCGGCAGGTCGGCAACGACACAGTCGCGCAGCACGCCGCCCGGCCACACCACCAGCATCCGCGCGGAATCGCGCGGGCTGGCCGGCCGCAACGCGATGCTGTCGGCGGGAAGCTCGAAATCGAAGAGATCGGTGCGCATGATCAATTCTAATATCGGCACGACGGGGTGCGGCAGCCGTCACTTCACCTCCCGTGGGGAGAGGTCGGAGCCTGAGCGCAGCGAAGGCTCCGGGTGAGGGCGTACGGATAAATAAAATGTAGCGTCCCCTCACCCGCGCGCTTCCTCTCCCCATCGGGGAGAGTAAGGGCAAGCCTACGCCGCGTCGGCGGCCATTCGGGCCTTGACGATCTTGTCGGGATTGTTGACCGGTTCGCCACGCTTGATCTTGTCGACATTGTCCATGCCCTCGGTCACCTTGCCCCAGACCGTGTACTGGTTGTTGAGGAACGAGGCGTCGTCGAAGCAGATGAAGAATTGGCTGTCCGCAGAATCCGGGCTTGACGCGCGCGCCATCGAGGTCGTGCCACGCACGTGCGGCTCCTTGTTGAATTCGGCCTTGAGCTTCTTGCCGGATCCGCCGGTGCCGGTGCCATGCGGACAGCCGGTCTGCGCCATGAACCCGTCGATCACGCGGTGGAACACGATGCCGTCGTAAAAACCTTCGCGTACCAATTCCTTGATCCGTGCGACATGGTTGGGCGCGAGATCGGGCCGCATCTCGATAGTCACGGGCCCCTGCGTGGTCTCAAGGATCAAAGTATTTTCGGTGTCAGCCATACTCTCTTCTCTACTGGTTTGGGTGGCGGAGTTCAGATTCCGGAACTGGACGGCGAAGGGCCGGCCGGCTACGGCGCCTGCCATGCTATTGGTAAATGGCATCGGCGTGCAGCGTTGCAATGTCTCCATCACGGCGATGCGGTACAATATACGGTCGTTGTCGGTGGCCTGCTCCGATTCATAGGTGATTTTAGGGTGCCCCAAGATGTTGCCGTTGCGGTCGAAGCTCACGATCATCGTGATATTTTCCGGATTGGCCTTCGATTGCGGCGGAGCCCGCCAGCAGGCCCGCAACCGCGCGAACAAATCCCTGAAATTGTCGACCCGGTCCGGCTCAATGGGGGGTTGCTTTTGGTCCTGGCCCGGAACCTCGTTCGGAATCGGCATCGGAACGGGGGCTTGGGCCTGGGCCTCAACTTGGACTTGAGCCTGCGCCGAAGCAGCCGACGCCGACACCAGCAGCGCCACTGCAAACCGGAGCTTCAGCCGGCGGCATATCACTTGATGTCGGAGGCAACTTGCACCTTCAGCATCTTGTCGGGATCGGTGACGGCGCCACTGGCCGATCTCGGCGGCGCTTTCTTGAGCTTGTCGACCACGTCCATGCCCGAGACCACCTCGCCGACCACCGTGTACTGGCCGTCAAGACTGGCCCCGTCGGCGAACATGATGAAGAATTGCGAATTCGCGCTGTCGACGCTGTCGCCGCGCCGGGCCATCCCGACAATACCGCGTTTGAAATGCACCTTGGAGAATTCCTGCTTCAGGTTCGGATATTTCGATCCGCCGGTGCCGTTGAAATTCTGGCCATCGCCGGTCTGCGCCATGAAGCCATCCATGACGCGATGGAACGGCACGTTGTTGTAGAATCCGTCGCGCGCCAACTGCTTGATACGCTCGGCGTGATGCGGTGCGATGTCGGTCCGCAGCTGGATGACGATGCGGCCTTTGGTGGTGTCGATGACGATCGCATTGGCCTTGTCGAGATTGGCAGGTAGCGGTTGGGCGATCGCCGGTGCGACGCAAACCAGCGCGGCGATGATGGCAAGAATTCGAATCATGAGAACCCCGGATCGGTTTGAAGGACGAGATAGTCTGGTGTTGCGTTTGGTCTGGTCGCGAAGCCGGTCGCCGTTGTGGCGAACGGAGGCACGATCAGGCGAATTTGGCTTTAAGGCTGGCGGCAACCGCGGATGGCACGAATGCCGAGACGTCGCCGCCCATCGCCGCGATTTGGCGTACCAGTGTGGCGGTGATCGGGCGGGCGGCCACCGAGGCCGGAACGAATACGGTATGCACTTCCGGCGCCATCGCCTCATTCATGCCGGCGATCTGCATTTCATAGTCGAGATCGGTACCGTCGCGAAGACCGCGAACCATGAAGGTAGCGCCGATCTTCTGTGCAGCGGTGACGGTGAGGCCGTCATAGGTCGTGCAATCCAGGGATGCGCCGGCCCGGGCGGCGATGGGTCCGAAAACCGTCCGTACCATGGCAAGGCGCTCCTCCACCGAAAACAGCGGCTTTTTGCCGGGATGAACCCCGATCGCGACCACCAGCCGGTCGCACAGGCGGGCGGCTTGCCGGACCACGTCCAGATGGCCGTTGGTGACGGGGTCAAAGGAGCCAGGATACAGCGCAACACGGGCCATAAACCCCTCTACCCCGCCCCGGTCGAGGTCGCAAGGCGCGCCTGTTCCCGAAACCCTCGTCAAAGCCCGGATTTTTATTTTTGGCCACCAGCTGAACCACTTGCAGGTTCAGCGCGTCTGCTTGCAAACCGTATGTTTCACGATGGCAAGGGCGACGAAACAAAACTCCGGCCCGACGAAACCATTTTCCAACGGAACGAAGACATCCCGAAACCGGCGGTGCGTACCAAGCCGACAACAAAATTTACGGGCCAAAGGCCCAACAGGGGACCGTCATGATCAAGGCTTTTTCCGCCGTCGCCTTCGCTGCGGCAACCGCTGCCGCCCTCACCCTTCTTCCCGGCTTTGCCCCCCAGGTGGAAGCCAGCGTCCCGCAGGTCCTCGCCAAGGCAGACCGGCTTGATGTTCATTCGGCTGGCCGCGATTGCTCGCAGCAGGCTTGGCCGAATTTCGAAGCCTCCTGTCTGCGCGTTGCCGGCACCAAGGCCGCGATCCGGCAAGTCAGACTGGTGACGGCAGACCGCTCCCGATAAGGCGGCGATGGGCTTTGGTCACAAAAAGTAATGCCATGGTAATTTGCGACGTGGCGTCGCAGAGTGGCCCTCACCGCGCACCTGTCAGCGACGTGTGGCTGGCGGATCGCCTTGAGGGAGCCGCCAGTGATCGCCACGCCTGTCGCCGAGCAAGCTAAATCCGGCACCCTGCCGCTGACAGCAACGATCGGCGCGCTTGGCGTCGTCTATGGCGACATTGGCACCAGTCCCCTTTACGCGCTGAAGGAAGCCGCCAAGGCCGCCTCCAATGGCGGCACGCCGACGCATGGCGCCATCCTCGGAGTAGCCTCGCTGATCCTGTGGGCGCTGATCCTCATCATCTCGGTCAAATACGCGATGCTGATCATGCGCGCCGACAACCGCGGCGAAGGCGGTATTGTCGCGCTACTGGCGCTATTGTCAGCGCGCAATGCAAGGCCCGGTACCTGGCGCGCGCAGTTGCTGGTCGTAGGCCTGATCGGCGCGGCGCTCCTCTATGGCGACGGCGCCATCACGCCGGCGATCTCGGTGCTGAGCGCGATCGAAGGCCTCAAGGTCGATGCGCCCTCGCTGACGCCGGTTGTTATGCCGATGACCGTCGCGATCCTGATCAGCCTGTTCATCATGCAGAAACAGGGCACGGGCTTCATCGGCAAGATATTCGGGCCGGTGATGCTCGGCTGGTTCGTGGTGCTCGCTTTGCTAGGCATCCACGGCATCATCAAGGCTCCGACGGTGCTGGCGGCGCTGAGTCCGCTTTACGCTTTCGAATTCCTGACCCACCAGGATTTCCACGTCAGTTTTGCCATTCTCGGCGCGGCGTTCCTCGCGGTCACCGGCGGCGAAGCGATGTATGCCGACATGGGCCATTTCGGCCGTAATCCGATCCGACTGGCATGGTTCGCGGTGGCGTTGCCGGCGCTGGTCTTGAATTATTTCGGGCAAGCCGCGCTCTTGATCACAGACGCGACCGCGATCGGCAATCCGTTCTACCAGCTCGCGCCCGACTGGGCGCAGTATCCGCTGGTCGCGTTCGCGGCGCTTGCCACCGTGATCGCCTCGCAAGCGATCATCTCGGGCGTGTTTTCGCTGACCCAGCAATCGATCCAGCTTGGCTTCCTGCCGCGCATGCGCATCACCCATACCACCAGCCACGCTATCGGCCAGATCTACGTGCCACTGGTTAATTGGCTATTGGCGGCAGCGACGCTCGGGGCCGTGATCGGCTTTGGCACGTCAGACGCACTGGCGGGCGCCTACGGTATTGCCGTGTCGCTATTGATGGCGATCACCACGCTGCTGGCAGCTTTGATCGCGATCCAATGGGGTTACTCGCCCATCATCGTGATCGCGGTGAACGGTTTCTTCCTGGTGATCGACTGCATTTTCTTCGCGGCAAACTCGACCAAGCTGATCGAAGGCGGCTGGTTTCCGTTGCTGCTTGCGGGTGCGGTGGCGTTCTTGATGCTGACCTGGCGCCGCGGCGTCAGGCTGGTCGAGCGCGCGCGCGCCAATCTGCGCCAGCCGGAAGAGGACCTGATCGAGACCGCGGTCAGCCGCTGCCATGCGCGGCTGCCCGGAACCGCAGTGTTCCTGGCCTCTGTGCCGAACGGCGTGCCGCTGGCGTTGACCCAGTTCGTCAAGCACAACCACTGCCTGCACGAGCGCGTGCTGCTGGTCACGGTACTGATCGAGGAATTGCCACGCATCCCGGACGAAGATCGCGCCGAGGTGATCGGGGTGGTCCCCGGCATCACCCGCGTGATCCTGCGTTACGGCTTCATGCAATATCCGACGATCTATCAGGGGCTGGTTCTGGCCTGCAATCAGGGCAAGCTGCCCGGCATCGATCTTTCCGATATCACCTATTACATCGGCCGCGAGACCATCATCCCGAGTGAGGACGTTCCGGGCATGTGGGTGTGGCGCGAAAGCGTGTTTGCTTTCCTGCAGCGCAACGCCGAACGCTCCGCCGCCTTCTTCGGCGTACCGACACGGCAGGTGGTGGAATTCGGGACCGAGATCGAGATTTAGCCGCCGTTCCCGTTCTCGCCATTCTCGTCGCCGATATGCTCGACCGACACGACGTGCTCGTCCTCGGCGGTGTCGAACACGATGACGCCCTGGGTGGAGCGGCCGGCGACCCGGATACCCTCGACCGGGCAGCGGATCAACTGGCCCTTGTCGGTGACCAGCATGATCTGGTCGGCATCCTCGACCGGGAATGAGGCCACCAGCTTGCCGTTGCGCTCGTTGACCGACATCGCGACGATGCCTTTACCGCCACGCCCCGTGGTGCGGTACTCGAACGATGACGTGCGCTTGCCGTAGCCATTGACGGAAACCGTCAGCACGACCTGCTCCTGGGCCGACATCTCGGCATAGCGCTCCTGCGAGAGCTGGATCGCGTTCGATGCCTCGTCGCCGTCGACCTCAGCAGGCTCCTCCGCCGTGGTCTCGCCGGCGACCGCACGGCGCATCTTGAGATAGGCGGACCGCTCATCCGAGGTCGCCTCGACATGCCTGAGGATCGCAAGCGAGATCAGCTTGTCGCCATTGGACAACACGATGCCGCGCACGCCCATCGAGGTGCGGCCGGTAAACACGCGCACGTCGATGACGGGGAAGCGGATGCACTGGCCGCCCGCCGCTGTCAACAACACGTCGTCATGTTCGGTACAGATCTGGACGTTGACGATCGCTTCGCCCTCGCCGAGCTTCATGGCGATGATGCCGGAACGGCGGACATCGACGAAGTCGGACAGCTTGTTGCGGCGGACGGTGCCGCTGGTGGTGGCGAACATCACGTCGAGACCGCCCCAGGATGATTCATCCTCGGGCAACGGCATGATGGTGGTGATGCGCTCGCCCTGCTCCAGCGGCAGGATATTGATCATCGCCTTGCCGCGCGCGTTTGGCGCCGCCATCGGCAGCCGCCAGACCTTTTCCTTGTAGACCTGACCGCGCGAGGAGAAGAACAGCACCGGCGTATGGGTCGAGGCCACGAACAGCCTGCTGACGAAATCCTCGTCGCGGGTTTGCATGCCCGCGCGGCCCTTGCCGCCACGGCGCTGCGCGCGATAGGTCGATAGCGGTACCCGCTTGACGTAGCCTGCATGCGAGACCGTGACCACCATGTCCTCGCGCTGGATCAAATCCTCGTCTTCGACCTCGTCTTCCTGCTCGACGATCACCGTCTTGCGCGGGGTAGCGAATTCCGCCTTCACCTCGGCGAGTTCGGTCTTCACGATCGCCTGGACGCGGGCGCGCGACCGCAAAATATCGAGGTAATCGTTGATCTCGACCGCGAGCTTGTCGAGTTCCTCGGAAATCTCCTCGCGTCCGAGCGCGGTCAGCCGCTGCAGACGCAAATCGAGGATCGCCCTGGCCTGCTCCAGCGACAGCCGCGCGGTGCCGTCCTCGGCGAGCCGGTGGCGCGGATCGTCGATGAGGGTGATCATGGCCGCGACATCCTTGGCGGGCCAGTCGCGCGACATCAGCGTATCGCGCGCGGTGTTCGGATCGGGCGAGGTGCGGATGACGCGGATGATCTCGTCGATATTGGCCACCGCGATCGCAAGGCCGACCAGGATATGGGCGCGATCGCGCGCCTTGTTGAGCAGGAACTTGGTGCGGCGGGTAACGACCTCTTCGCGAAACGCGATGAACAGCGTCAGGAAATCCTTCAGGTTCATCGTCTGCGGGCGGCCATTGTCCAGCGCCAGCATGTTGGCCGGGAAATTCGTTTGCAGCGGCGTGAACCGGTAGAGCTGGTTCAACACCACGTCAGGTACCGCTTCGCGCTTCAGTTCGATCACCACGCGAATGCCGTCGCGATCGGACTCGTCGCGGACTTCGGCGATGCCATCGATCTGCTTCTCGCGGCTGAGTTCGCTGATCCGCTTCACCATGGTGCTCTTGTTCACCTGGTACGGGATTTCCGTGACGATGATCGCTTCGCGATCTCTGCGGATGGTGTCGATCTTGACCTTGCCGCGCATCACGATCGAGCCGCGGCCGAGATGATAGGCCGAGCGGATGCCCTGCTTGCCCAGGATGACGCCGCCGGTCGGAAAATCCGGACCCGGGACGATGTTGATCAGTTCGTCGATCGAAAGGCCCGGATTGTCGATCAATGCGACGCAGGCATCGACGATTTCGCCGAGATTGTGCGGCGGGATGTTGGTCGCCATGCCGACCGCGATGCCGCCGGCGCCGTTGACCAGCAGGTTCGGAAACTTCGCCGGCAACACGATAGGCTCTTTGGCCGAGCCGTCGTAATTTTCCTGGAAATCGACGGTATCGCGGTCAATGTCGTCGAGCAGTTTCAGCGCGACCTTGGTCAGGCGGGATTCGGTGTAGCGCATCGCCGCTGGCGGATCGTCATCGACCGAGCCGAAATTGCCCTGGCCATCGATCAGCGGCACGCGCATCGAAAAATCCTGCGCGAGGCGCACCAGCGCGTCGTAGATTGATTGGTCGCCGTGCGGATGATATTTACCAATCACGTCACCGACGACGCGCGCCGACTTGACGTACTTCTTGTCGGGCGTGTGGCCCTGTTCGTACATCGAATACAGGATGCGTCGATGCACCGGCTTCAGGCCGTCGCGCGCATCCGGCAGCGCGCGCGACACGATCACGCTCATGGCGTAATCGAGGTAGGAGCGCTTCATCTCGTCGAGGATGGAAACGGGACGAATATCGGATGGCCCCGACGGCTTGTCGGGGTCGGTATCATCGGTATCAGACAAGAGGGAATCCGGTCAGTTCTTGATCGGGAATCATATAGCCCATCGGGGCCTTCCTAACCACCCTTAACTGGTTCCAAAAAGGGGTTTTTCCCTTCGTTTTTCCAGAGACTTACGGGGCTTATAGCGGCTTTGGCCCGAGGCCCGAAAAGGCCTCGGGAACCGGCTCGAAAAAGGCCTCGAACAGGACCTGGCGCACAGCGCTTCCGCCACCTTTCGCAAGGCGCCAAAATCGCTGGCAAAACAGCGCTGCGGTCGGGCGCGTTTCAAGGGTCGAACAAAACGCCATGCATGATCGGCCCGGCAGCAGACATGAACAATCCCGCGCTGACGCCTGTATCCTGCCGCGGCATGCGCGGCTGCCCATTCAAAACGGGATGTCGTCGTCCATGTCGCTGTTGCCCCGCGCTCCGGCCGCCACCGGGCGGCGCGGCGGCGCGCTCGATGGGCCGCTGGAGCCGAAATCGCCGCCCGCATCATCGCCGCCAAAGCTGCCGCCTCCGCCACTATTGCGGCCGTCCAGCATCGTCAGCGCCGAGTTGAAGTTCTGCAGCACCACTTCGGTCGAGTATTTTTCGACGCCGCTCTGGTCGGTCCATTTCCGGGTTTGCAACTGACCCTCGATGTAAACCTTGGCGCCTTTCTTCAGATACTGCTCGGCGATCTTGCACAGACCTTCGCTGAAAATCACCACACGGTGCCACTCGGTCTTTTCCTTGCGCTCGCCGGTGTTCTTGTCGCGCCAGGTGTCCGACGTCGCGATTCGCAAATTGGCAATCGGCCGCCCATCCTGCGTCCGCTTGATTTCCGGATCGGCGCCGAGATTACCAATCAGAATCACCTTGTTCACGCTTCCCGCCATCGCCGCTCTCCGCTCTCCGCTCTCGAAATTACCGGACCGATCGCCGCGCGCGCTCATTTGGCCTTACGCGTTGCTCAAAGGTCCCGCTGCTTCACAGCAACCCTATACGTTCACTGACCCGGCCAACCGGCCGATCCCCGACGTCGCCGGGTTATCCACATATAGCATTGTTCCAGTTTTGTTCCCAATAAAAAGGATCAGCCTCTGGATCCGAACGTGGTTCAGACAAACTTCTCTCTGGTTCTCAGCACCGTAGTTCTCCGGCCGTAAATGGGTTCCAAATCGGTCCACCGCCACGGAAGAACGAACAAAGTTCCAAAACACCAGAGACTTAGCTTGCGGGCTCTTCTTTATCATCGACAGGTTTTCGGCCGATCCAAAAGCACGTTCAGGTGCCCCGTGGCGGCCGCCACATAATCGCCCGGTTTCGTCCCGGGGCAAGTTCCATCGGGAACCGGATATCCTAAACAAATCATTATCTTCCGTAGCCGCAGATCATTTCGAGGTGTTGCATTTGGGAGACGGCTTTTTAGCGTGAATCGACTATGGTGCTTTCAGAAATTGGATGGGCTCGCGACGATACCGTTTGACGAATACCGCTTCGAGAAATTGCGAAGCTACCGGAAACTGGAGAAGAATGATGAAGAAGTTTTTGCTGGGTACGGTCGGTTTGGTAGCACTGGGCATGGCGGCGGGACCCGCCTCCGCAGCGGATCTCGCGGCGCGCCCGGTCTACACCAAGGCTCCCCCGATGGTTGCGCCAGTCTATGACTGGACCGGGTTCTACATCGGCGCCAACGGCGGCTGGGGATCGAGCCACAATTGCTGGGACCTCACCACCGCAGGCGGCACATTCGT
>JAGXAJ010000060.1 GCA_018971625.1 Pseudomonadota bacterium | reverse complement strand
CACGCCGTTCGGCAATTCGATCACCACCGCCGAGCACGCCATCACGCTGATGCTGGCGCTGGCGCGGCAGATTCCGCAGGCCGACGCCTCCACGCAGGCAGGCAAGTGGGAAAAGAACCGCTTCATGGGCGTCGAGATCACCGGCAAGACGCTCGGCGTGATCGGCTGCGGCAATATCGGTTCGATCGTGGCCGACCGCGCGCTCGGCCTGCGCATGAAGGTGATCGCGTTCGATCCGTTTCTGTCGCCGGAGCGCGCCAAGGATATCGGCGTCGAGAAACTGGAGCTCGACGAGTTGCTGCGGCGCGCCGACTTCATTACGCTGCATACGCCGCTGACCGAGAAGACCAAAAACATCATCGATGCAACGGCGCTGGCGAAGATGAAAAAGGGCGTCCGCATCGTCAATTGCGCACGTGGCGGCCTGGTCGACGAAAAGGCCCTAGTCGATGCGCTGGATTCCAAACATGTCGCAGGCGCGGCGTTCGACGTGTTCGTCGAGGAGCCTGCCACTTCCAATGTGTTGTTTGGCCATCCCAACGTGATTTGCACGCCGCATCTTGGCGCTGCCACCACCGAGGCGCAGGAGAATGTCGCGCTGCAGGTCGCCGAGCAGATGTCGGACTATCTGCTGCGCGGCGCTATCTCCAACGCGGTCAACTTCCCGTCGATCACCGCGGAAGAGGCGCCGAAGCTGAAGCCGTTCATTGAACTCGCCGAAAAGCTCGGCTCGTTTGCCGGCCAGCTCACCGAAACCGGCATCGCCAAGGTGCAGATCACCTATGAGGGCCACGTCGCCGAGATGAAGATCAAGGCGTTGACGTCGGCGGTTCTGTCGGGCCTGTTGCGGCCGATGCTGGGTGACGTCAACGTGGTGTCGGCGCCGATCGTCGCCAAGGAACGTGGCATGGTGGTAGACGAGATCGTGCGCGCGGCGCAGAGCGACTACGAAAGCCTGATCACCGTCACCGTCACCACCGAACGGCAGGAGCGCTCGGTATCGGGCACGGTCTATGCCGACGGCAAGCCGCGGCTGGTCGATATCAAGGGCATCCGGGTCGACGCCGAGTTCGGCAAGTCGATGATCTATGTTACCAACGAGGACAAGCCCGGTTTCATCGGCCACTTCGCCGGGTTGTTGGGCGACGCCAAAATCAACATCGCGACCTTCCATCTCGGCCGCAACAAGCAGGGCGGCAATGCGATAGCGCTGGTCGAGGTCGACGGCGCAGTTCCGGCAGACGTGCTCGCCAAGGTACAGCATCTTCCACAGGTGAAGCAGGCCAAGGCGCTTACGTTCTAATAAGGCGTTACGTTCTGAATGAGCCGCTGACCTTCTTGAACGCATCCAATTTCAGCGCGCGTCCGTCTTGTCTTCGGTGGACGCCGCTGCGGCCTTGTGATCGGGCTCGCTGGTTTGCGTGGCCGGCGGCATGTGAGCCGCAGCCTTTCCCAACTTTCGATGAAAGCGGTGGCGGCGAGTTCGAACGTCAGCGCAAGCTGGATGTCGCGCGCCTGACAGGCATTGTCCCGGATTGTCCTTGAATGCGGAAACTTCCCGTTCTCACGCATGACGAACCTCCCGACGCGGCATATCCGCGATATGCCCGGGGTCGGCCGGATTTTGCTCCAAGGCATGGCCCCGGTTGGCCCTGTATTAGGTCCGGGTTGGACGAGCGCGTGTAAATTGGATCACACGCGCTAAAACACCGCGGCTATTTGGCGCTTGGGACCGTTACCTCCCTCAATGTCCTGAGGTTTGCCCGCTGGACGTAAGATTTCACCGGCGCCGAACGGTACCGCTCGGCTCCGCTCCGCGCGCTTGAACCTGACGCTGCTTCACCTGCGTTCGCGCCGCTGCGATCTCTGCGCAGCTGCGCAAGATGCCTTTTAGCCGCTATTCGCGCGCCGTCAACGCGTGCTGTGGAGGCCGTGTGACACGGATCACATGGCAAATTGCGAGGCGTGAACGCAGCTCCGAAAGCACGACACCCATGGCGTATCGCGACGGTCAATCGGCCGGAGCAAACATTGAAACCCATGGAGACGAACAATGGATGGCCTATCTCAGCTCTCGGTCGACAGCTCGGTCAGCACCGATTTCGACGAAGCTTCGCAGCTCGATCAAACCGCAATTTCCATCGATGCTGCACCGGCCGCCGCGGCGCCGAACCGGCTTCAGTTCTGGGAAGCCGAGCACACCCGCCCCGAATTCGAGCAGGGTGGCGAAGAGAATTCAGACCTGATCAACGTCGCCAACAGCTACCTCGAGAAGTGCATGGCGCATCCGTATCTGCCGGTCGAAGAAATTCGTGCCCAGCAGTTCGCGCGGATCAAGGAACTGGTCAAGATGGCCTACCGCGAGATCCCGGTCTATCGCAACAAGTACAAAAAGGCGGACTTCAGGCCTTCGCATCTCAAGACGTATGAAGACATCCAGAAAATTCCGGTCATCACCAAGCCGGAGCTGATCGCCGCGTTCCCGGATCAGTGCGTCAACCGCAAGTTCAAGAGCGACAGCCTGTTTCCGACCCGCTCGTCCGGCTCGTCGGGCCAGACCCTTCTGATCCGCGTCGATTATGACGCGATCCTGACCGATACTATCCAGGGCGTTCGCCAGTTCGCGATGCAGAGCGGCAACGACTACAAAGAAAACGACCTGCTCGCCCACGTCTACACCGTGCCGTGGTGGTACGACTCGATCGGCGGCAAATATCCGACGGCATTCATCTCGAATCTGATCCCGCCGGCCCGCGTGGCCCAGCACCTGCGCTACCTCGCGCCGCGGACCCTGTCGCTATATCCGTCGAGCCTCGATGCGCTGATGCCGCATGTCGATGAATTCAAGTCAACCCTGAATCTGGCGGTCACGCATTCGGAATATTCCTCGAAGGCCCAGCGTCAGGAATGGTCGCGCCAGCTCGGCGTGCGCGTGCTCGATGAATACTCCTCGGAGGAAGCCACCCGCATCGCGCTCGAGATGCCCGACGGCAATTATTATGTCTGCGAGGACACCGTGCACCTCGACGTGCTCGATCCCGTGACCATGCAGCCGCAGGTGCCGGGCCAGTCCGGTATCGCCGTGATCACCAACCTGCTCAACGAGGCGATGCCGTTCATTCGCTACGTGCAGGGCGACTACATCACCCTGCCGGTCGAGCCGGCGCCCTCCAGGATCAACTGGTCGCAGATCGCCAGCATCGACGGCCGTCTCAACGACGCCTTCATCAACCGCGAAGACCGCAAGGTCCCCGCCGGCAGCATCCTCGATGCGACCTATCGCTGGATGTTCGACTGCGACCTGCATCTGGCGCAGTTCGAGATCGTGCAGACCGGTGTCGATATGGTCGAGGCGCGGGTCGTGCTCGGTGCCGCCACGTCGGCGGACAAGCTGCACGGATCGATCCCGCACCTGGAAGATCTGCTTTCGATCTGCCTGGAAGACAAGGTCCGGGTCAAGGAGGTCGTGCTCGAGGCTTTCCCGCCAAAGGTCGGTAAGCGCCGTCCTATCCGTCGCGAGATGGCGTAACTCGAGAACGAGGGGGACATGTGTCATGATCGACTCGATCAACCGTATGGCGGCCATGACGGCGCGTTACTACTACCTGCTGCGCTCGTCATGGCTGAGGCTGGCTGAACTGATCTTCTGGCCGGCGATGCAGATGCTGGTGTGGGGTTTTCTCTACACCTACCTCTATGACAGCAAATCCAGCATGGCGAGCACCGGCGGCATGCTGCTCGGCGCCGTGCTGCTCTGGGACGTGTTGTTTCGCGGCCAGCTCGGCTTCAGTTTCACTTTTCTGGAAGAAATCTGGTCGCGCAACCTCGCGAACCTGATGATGAGCCCGCTGCAACCGGCCGAGCTCGCGGCATCGCTGATGGCAATGAGCCTGCTCCGGCTGTTGATCGGCACCCTTCCGGTGACGCTGCTGGCGTTCGTGCTGTTCGGCTTCAACATCTACGGACTCGGCTTCCCGCTGCTCGGGTTCTTCATCAATCTGGTGTTGACCGGCTGGGCGATCGGGCTGGTTGTGTCCGGCATGATCATCCGCCAGGGCCTTGGCGCCGAGAGCCTTGCTTACTCGGTCATGATCCTGGTGCTGCCGCTGTGCTGCGTTTACTACCCGGTCTGGGTGTTGCCGCTCTGGCTGCAACCCGCTGCCTGGTCGCTGACGCCCACTTACGTGTTCGAGGGCATGCGGGCGATCCTGATCGATGGCGTATTCCGTGCTGATCTGATGGTCGAGTGCTTGGCACTCAACCTCGTCTATCTCGCCGTCGCTTTTACGACATTCATGCTCCTGCTGCGCAGTGCCCGTCACAAGGGCGTGCTGCTCACCATGGGCGAGTAATCAGGGGACCGTCATGAACAGCATTGCAACTTTCTTCTCGGGTACCGACCAGGTGCGTGCATCTGCGCGCACGCTTCCGGCTCCGGCCCAATCGCCGGCGACGATCGAGGCGGCCACGCCTGCGATCGCGGTCGAAACGCTCTGCAAGAAATACGGCACGCACTGGGCCGTCGACGAGGTCAACTTCATCGTGCCGAAGGGCTGGACCGTCGGTCTGCTCGGCGGCAACGGCGCCGGCAAGACCACCACGATCGCGATGATCATGGGCCTCGTGGTGCCGACCGTCGGCCGCGCCATGGTGCTCGGCCATGATATGGCGACCGAGCGCCACAAGGTGCTGAAGCGGATGAACTTCGAGAGTCCGTACGTCGCGCTGCCGGCGCGGCTGACGGTGCGCGAGAACCTTACTGTGTTTGGCCGGCTCTACGGGGTGCCCAATGTCAAGCAGAAGATCGAGGAACTGATCGAGGAATTCGAACTCGGTGATATCATCGACCGATATACCGGCCGGCTTTCGGCCGGACAGAAAACCCGCGTCGCGGTGGCAAAAGCACTGATCAACGATCCCGACGTGCTGGTGCTCGACGAACCCACCGCTTCGCTCGATCCCGATCGCGCCGACTGGGTTCGCAGCCGCCTGCAGGCCTATCAGCGGCGCAAGAGCTCCACGATCGTGATGTCGTCGCACAACATGCTCGAGGTCGAGCAGCTCTGCGACTTCGTTGTGATCATGAGCCGTGGCCGCGTTGTCGCGTTGGGTACCTGCCGCGAACTCGCCGAAAAGTTCGAATGCAAGAATCTCGACGAGGTCTTCATCAAGCTGGCGCGGGGCGCGTAATGCTGGCCGCGGTCGCGTCACTGCCGCAGCAACACAAACAGCCGTCGCGGATCACGATTCGCGGCGAGCGCCGCTCCGACGTCGCGGCGCGAGAGGCGCTGCTGAATGCCGCTTTCGGTCCCGGCCGCTTCGCCAAATCCTCCGAGCGCCTGCGCGAGGGCAGGGTGCCCGCCCGCGGCCTGGCGTTCACCGCTGTCGATGGCAAGCGCTTGATTGGAACGGTGCGGCTGTGGTCAGTCACCGCCGGCAACGCCAAGGGATGCCTGCTGCTTGGGCCGCTTGCGGTCGTTTCCGATGTCCGCAGCCTCGGTGTCGGCGCCGGTTTGATGTGGCGGGCATTGCGCGAGGCGAAGCGGCGCGGCTACCGCGCGGTGCTGCTGGTTGGCGATCCCGCCTACTATCAGCGTTTTGGTTTCTCGGCCGAAAATACCGGCGCGCTGCTCATGCCCGGCCCTTACGAGCGCGATCGCCTGCTGGCCCGGGAATTCGTGCCGGGGACGCTCGCGGGCGCGCGCGGCATGATATCGGCGGATCGTCCACGGCCGCCGCGGTTCGCCGGGATTTTCGACAGCGTCGTCGGTGGCAGAATTCCGATCGCGCAGCCGGTGTAGTCCTTTTCGAATACCATCTTGATGAACTTCAAGGCGTCGTCGACGGCGAGGGCGTCGATGCCCTGCGCGCGGCGACGAAAACGCCCGTCAGCACCAGCGCGAAGCCTATGGCCACCGAAGGTGAAGGCAGCAAACGACAGCGCGTGGATCGTCGGACGCTTCAGCGTCATTACGGAATAAAATCCGAAGATCACCAACGCCACGATAAAGATGACGTCCCCCTTGTTGAACTCGATGCTCGAAAGCGCGCTCAAATCGCCGTGCAGCAGAATCGCCAGCACGCTAGTCAGTGACAGCACGACGCCCCCAGCCTGTGCCCATGTCAGCCGCACGCCCAGCAGAACCAGCGACCACACCGCGACCACCAGCGGGCCGGCCGATTGCACAGCAGCACGTTCAATGCCTGGGTATATTCGAGCGCCCAGTATTGCAACGTGTTGAAGGCGCCGATCCCGGCGACGGAAATGATCACCATGATGCCAAGGCTGCCGCGAATCGCGGCCCGGTCGCGCATCAGATGTTGCCACGCGATTGGCAGCAAGATGAGGAACGCGAGGAACCAGCGCAGGAACGAAAGCGTAATGGGAGGAATGTGCCCTGCGGCGAGGCGGCCGACGATAGCGTTACCGGCCCAGCACAACGCGGTGATGGAAAGCAGCAGATAGGGCTGGTTGGTGAGCCAACCGCCGGAAACGGAAGTCTGGTCGGAGGCTGACATGAGGCGTCGTTCTCAGGGAATCCTGCTGGATAAGAAAGGTTGCCCGGTTCGATGACGCCGGCGCCTGCTGGTATCCGAGCCGGGTCGCAACGTTGATCCGGCTCCGTTCACAGACACGGATTTTCACCTGACATCAATGGGCTGGATGCATCCCGACCATGCGTAAGCCAGCGATCCCTTGGCGCACTCCGGCAGCACGACAATTGCGCCGCTAGCGCGAGCGGCGAAGGCGGAGGTTCTAGCCGCCGTTGCGGCGACCGGCCTGCCGTTTGACGATCTGCTCGGCCAGATGGACCAGCATCCATTTTGCCTTGGCGTTCTTCATTTGGCTGAACGCCCGCAGCAGACGCAGTCCGAGGACGGTGTCCAGGTCGGCCGTTTTGTTCGACACAACGACGTCGTCTTGCCCCTCGGTTGTGGTCGGCCGCTTGGAGCAGGCGAGCGGAACGACAAGCGTTTCCGCGATCCGCTTCAGGTGATCGCCACCCATTTCATTCGATCCGGCGCTGTCCTGTGTTTGCGCGAGCGCGTTGTCGAGAACCTCGGCAAGATCGCTTTGCGACAGTCCCATCGCCAGCCACTTCGCCTTCATGCGCGGTTCGCTATTCCCGTCAGCTCCGTTACCGATCATCGGTTTCTCCCGCTGCTGCGATCGGAAAAAATCGGGACGATCTTGGGACGCGACACTTTCTTGAACCCGGCGAACAAATTCACCAGTGGCTCGGCTTCCTTGTATGATTTCTGCAGGTCCTTTGGATGGACGAACTCGTCGCTGAACCATGGATATTTGCGGCCGTCGAAGGATTGAACGGTCCAGTCGATCAGGTGCCGGACCCGCGGTATCTTGTTCGCGTCCGGATGATAGGCGAGCCAGATATCAAGCTCGAATTTGACTCCGATGTCGAGCGGTATCAGCGGATCTCCCAGCGCCGGAACATAGGTCGGCAACCAGCCGATACCGGCGCCTTTCGCGATCGACCACAGATGGGCGGTGCTGACATTGTTGCGCATGGCGACGAAGCCGAGTTGCTCGCGACCCGCATATTTGTCGTACATCTCCTTGGCTCTGGTTTGCTCCGCATCCTGCAGAACGATTCGATGGTTTTGGCGGATGTCGTCCGCACTCTTCGGCATGCCGTAGATTTCGACATAGGCGGGGCTCACGAAAGGCATGATGTGAAGCCGTCCGATCTTGACCCTCTTCAGGTCCAGCTTGTCGGGATGCTCGAGCTGCACGGCGACGTCGGCTTCGAGACGCAGCACGTCCGCCGAGCGCATCTCGCATTTCAGATCCACCAGAAGGCCGGGATAGGCTCGCTGAAATTCGACAAGCCTTGGCGCGAGCCAGAAGGTGCCGAGCCCCTCGGTAACGGCGAGCCGGACTTCGCCGCTGAGCGCCGGAGCTGCCTGACTGAGCAGTGCGCAGTCCAGACCGAACGACGCCTCTTCCATCCGCTTGGCGGCTTCGAGAACCTGCAGACCTTCCGGCGTAAGTCTGATGCCGTCGACATGGCGGGTCATCAGGGTCGTCTTGTAGGCGCGTTCCAGCAGGGAGATGCGTTTGCTGAGATAGTTCGCGGACATGTTGAGTTGTTCGGACGCGGCGCGGAAGCTGCCGATTCGAGCCACTTCCAGGAAAATCCGGACCAGATCCCAGTCGGCCATTCGCCCCGGTGGGTGCGCGCCCGCGCGCGCACCCCTGCGCTCAGGTGGGTGCATACAAACAGCTCCGTTTCGCTTTTGTATCCTTGCAGAACTAGCGTTGTTCCACAACCGAGAGACGATGAGATGACTGCGCTCGACCTCGAACTCCTTCGCAAGACGGCGGGTCAGGGAACTCCGGAGACCCGGTCGGCCGCTTACTCGCTCGACAGGATGACCACGCTGCAACTGGCAAAGCGTACGGTTATCTTCACTGTCGATGCCGCCGGGATCGCCTCGCTGGTGGATGCAGCCCGGAAAGACATCCCCGGCCTGACCTCGAACCAAATGTTCCAGAGCGTTGCCAATCATAATCCGGATACGTTCTGGGCCATCACAAAACGGGATCGGTTCAATATCGGCAAGCCCACGGGCGAAGGCTTTCTTGCGGTCCTGCCGCTGACGCATGAAGGCACGCGCCGCCTCATCGACGGACGGCTCGATACCTGCAATCCGGAGATGTGTTTCGTTGCCCGGCAATCGGAACGCCCGGCCGGAATCTATGTCTGGGCGATTCACGCCAAGGGATGCATCGCCGCGGCGATCCCGCTGGTTTTGCAGAAGTTCTCCACGCCGCTTTATCGCGGCGTCAACATCTATTCACGTCCGGTGACCAAGGAAGGTCTCAGGGTGCTGGAGCCGCTCGGCTTCACCGCAGGCGCGCATTACGATGGCTTGTTTGCGCCGCACCTGCAGATGTTCGATCGTACGAACGATCTTCCGGTGGTCGAAACCATTCCCCAGGATTCGGTAACGGTCGAGGTGGTCCGATCGATGGATGAGATGGCGCGCGTGATCGCCATCCGCGGCGCCGTCTATATGGCAGAGCAACGCTGTCCGTTTGAAGAGGAATTCGACGGCAATGATTTTTCCGCCACCCATCTGATCTGTCACAAGGACGGCGAGCCGGTTGGATGCATCCGGATCCGGTATTTTGCCGATTTCGCCAAGCTTGAGCGGTTGGCTGTCCGGCACGAGGGTCGGGGAGGAGGTCTGGCGGGCCGAATTCTCGATGCGGCAATCGATCTCTGCCGCAAGAAGGGCTACAGCGTCTTGTATGCGCACTCGCAAAGGCGGCTGCTCAGGGTGTGGGAGCAGCGCGGTTTCAGACGCATGGGCGCCCGCGATCTGGTGTTTTCGGATTTCGACTATGTCGAGGTCAAACTCGAAACCGAGAAGCATCCGCAAAGCATCACACTCAGCGACGATCCTTACGTGATCATCCGTCCCGAGGGCCGCTGGGATACTCCGGGCATTCTTGAAAGATCTGCAGGCAGGGGTGTTTGCCCGGCGGCTACCGGCCGATGAACACGGTCATCGATCTGCGGGCCTTCGTCAGCACATCGAACAGCCGTTTGCTGGTCATGATCGATCTGCTGGAGACGAACTATACCGAATTGGTCGGCGTCGGCGCGTCCGATCTGATCCGGTCGCTGGAGAACTGCAGGTCCGCGATCCGGCACGCCCGAAGCGTCGATCTGCCGATCGCGTTCACGCGACCGGCCGACGGTCCGGGATCGACCGAAAGGCCGGTCCAGTCCGCCTGGATTTCGGGGTTTGAACCGAAACGCTCCGACATGGTGTTCGAACGGCCGCAGCCTTCCTGCTACAGCAACCAGCTTTTCGACGACATCGTTTCGCAAATCGGCAATTTTACGATGGCCGGTCTTGTCGCCGAACGGACCTGCCTTGCGACCGCGATCGATGCGGCGCATCGGGGCCACAACGTCACGTTTCTGCGCGATGCATCCGTGAGCTGCGGCCGGCATGATGTCGACGCCAGAGCGGTGCATATCGTAACGACCCAGGCGATTGAGTTGTTTGCCGGCACCGCCACGACGCGGGATTGGCTGGTTGCGATGGCTCCGAGAAATTCCAGAGGGCGTCGATATGGATGAATTCAGTGCCCGGCGTTTGAATGACGTCATTGGGGTGTTGACCGAGCAACGCAACATCGTCGTCTCGAGGGGCGCCACGTTCGCCGGCCACCTGATCGATCTGGCGATCGTGCAACTCCGCATGACGCTCCACGATATCTCCGAAGAGGAGCTGTCTGAGTTTTCCAATCTGCTGAGCGTCAATCGTGGTCGTGGCCGGGAGAATTCCGACTGACGGCAATCGGGTCGACGAACCTCCGCATCGGCAAACATTGGCGATTCCATCGGGCGACTACCTGGTGCATCGCTCGGGCCGGCCGATCGCGGCAATCGTCGCCTGTTCGCTGATCGCTGCCGTTGCGCTTGCTTTGTTCGTCGCAGCTATCCGCCCGACCGCCGCCTGCATGATATTCGGCGTTTTCGTCGGGTGCGATCCTCTCGCTTCCATCCAGGGCGCTGGCTCCGTCCGATCGCGCGGTCGGCCTTGGCATATTCTTTACCTGCTTCTACGTCCTGATGGCGGTCGGACCTTTGGCAGCGGGGGCCATCTGCAGGATGTCTGGGGATCACCCCCGGCTGCACTGATCGCAACTGCGGCCCTGCTCGTGGCGATCGTGCCGCTGTCGCTTTTGTTCGTGCTTTCGGCGAATCCGCATCGGCTCGCCGGACGCCGCCGTAGCGACGGGTTGCGCGCGGTTACGTGATCGGAAGCCCACGGACCAGCCATAATTCGGACGCCACGGCCTGAAAAGTTGGGCCGATCGGATGGATCGCTTAGTGAACGATCAGGACTCGCCCGGCCTGCCAGGCCGCTCCGGCGGAGCCGTCGGCTGATGCCGCGCTACCACGTCGCAGCCGCCTTTTTCGAGTGAATATCAAGGGGTTGGGTCCTCGCTGCTTCAATCGGGAAGCGCCGTTCTTGCTTGCGTCCATAGTCCGCATCCGTTATCCGGTGGGCTGCTTCGCAAGCGAGCGGTCCCGGCCGTAATTTGGGCTGGGCGCATGATCCGGAAACGATGGGCCCCGGGTTTTTCCCAAGGTCATGCTCATGCAGAGATGGTGGCAGAGGGAATACCCGCGAAATGGCTAATGTTGTCGTCGTCGGCGCCCAGTGGGGTGACGAGGGGAAGGGCAAAATCGTCGACTGGTTGTCGGAGCAGGCCGACATCGTCGTGCGCTTCCAGGGCGGCCACAATGCCGGGCATACCCTGGTCATCAATGGCGAAACCTACAAACTGGCGCTGTTACCGTCCGGCGTATTGCGACCCTCGAAACTGTCGGTGATCGGCAACGGCGTGGTGGTGGATCCGCAGGCCTTTCTCGACGAGGTCGCCAGGCTAAAGGAGCAGGGCGTTGCTGTCGGCCCCGAAAACCTCCGCGTCGCCGAAAACGTCACGCTGATCCTGCCGCTGCATCGCGAGCTCGATGCACTGCGCGAATCCTCCAATGCGATCACCGCGATCGGCACCACGCGGCGCGGCATCGGCCCGGCCTATGAGGACAAGGTCGGCCGTCGCGCGATCCGGCTGATGGACCTTGCCGATCTCGATACGTTGCCGCACAAGATCGAACGCCTGCTGGCGCACCACAACGCGCTGCGCCGCGGCCTCAATCTGGAGCCGATCGACGGAGGCGGAATCCTGAAAGAACTGACGGCAATGGCGCCAAGGCTTTTGCCTTATGCCGAAACCGTGTGGCATCTGCTCGACCTGCGGCGCCGCGAGGGCAAGCGCATCCTGTTCGAGGGTGCGCAAGGCGCGCTGCTCGATGTCGACCACGGCACCTATCCCTATGTCACATCGTCCAACACGGTGGCGGCGCAGGCGGCGACCGGCGCCGGCATAGGGCCGAGCGCAGTCGGCTATGTGCTCGGCATTTGCAAGGCATACACGACCCGGGTCGGCCAGGGGCCGTTCCCCACCGAGCTGACCAATGAGACTGGCGAGGAGATCGGCCGTCGCGGCAAGGAGTTCGGTGTCAATACGGGACGCAAGCGGCGCTGTGGCTGGTTCGATGCGGTGCTGGTGCGTCAGACGGTGCGGACCTGCGGCATCCATGGTCTGGCGCTAACCAAGCTGGACATCCTCGATGGTTTCGACAGCATCGAGGTCTGCGTCGGCTATATGCTGGACGGCAAGGAGATGGATCATTTGCCGGCCGGCGAGGGCGCGCAATCACGGGTGAAGCCGGTCTACGAGACCATCGAGGGCTGGAAGGAGCCGACCGCCAACGCGCGCTCATGGGCGGACTTGCCGGCACAGGCCATCAAATATGTTCGCAGGGTCGAGGAATTGGTGGGCTGCCCGATCGCGTTGCTTTCCACCAGCCCGGAACGCGAAGATACTATTCTGGTCCAGAACCCGTTTGAGGCTTAACGAGATATTACTGGAAAGCCCGCAGTGTTGAGCAGAGATGGCTGACTACTACCCGCTGATCGCCCGCGCCATTGCCGGACTGGACCCTAGTGCTCCCGGCGAGAGCCGCCGTGCGCTGTACGAACGGGCCCGCACCGCGCTGATCGCGCAGTTGCGCAGCGTCGAACCGCCGTTGAGCGAATCCGAGATCACCCGCGAGCGGTTGTCGCTGGAGGAGGCCGTACGCAAGGTCGAATCCGAGGCTGCCCAGCGCGCCCGGGATCTCACCCGCTCCGGTGGCGGGGATGCGCCGCGTGGCGGCGCGCGCGCCGGCGATGCATTCCGCGCCAACACTCGATCCGGCACGCGGCCGGGCGAAGCCGCCGCTTCGCCTTCGGCCGGACGGCGCTCGCCCTCACGCAACGATCGCCCGCCGCTCGGGCAGGAAGATCCATCGCGCAACCTTCGCGCCGATCAATCTTCGTCATCGCGGCTGCCTCCGGTTCCAATGCCTGACGAGCCGCCGAATCGTGAACGCACGGCGGGGCCGCCCGCGCCGGGCATGCGCGGGTTTCGCGATATCGCGGCCGACACTGACGATCTCGGGCACGCCGCGGCGCAAGCCAACCGCGCTGCGCGGAAAACCTATGCCAACGTGCCGTCGCCGTCGCCGGAGTTCGACCGGCTCGAGCCGAGCATGGAGAATCGCGGCGGCGATCCGGAGACGCCCTATTCCTACGATGAATCCATCCAGGAGGCCGAACGCTACAGGCCGTCGACTTCCCCTCCGCGGTCGCGCCTGTCGCTCGACCGCGGTCGTGACCCGAAAAAGCGCCCGCGCACCGCCGCCATGTTTCCGTTCAAGAGTGCGATCGCGATCGGCGTCATCCTGATCCTGGTGGGCGCCGCGATCCTGATGGGCAAGCAGGCCATCAACGCCGTGAGCGGTCTGTTCAAGCCGTCGAGCGAAGTGGTGGAAGCGCCAAAGGACAATACCGCGCCGCTGGCGAAGCCGAAGATTCCCGATCGGGTCGGCCAGCCGTCATCGACCGACCAGGTCGCGCCGGTGGCGCAGCGAGTGGTGCTGTATGACGAGGATCCGTCCGACCCCAAGGGCAAGCAATATGTCGGCACGGTGGTGTGGCGCACCGAGCCGATCAAGGGAGCCGCCGGCCAGGCCGCCGACATCGCGGTGCGCGCCGACATCGACATTCCAGACCGCAAGTTCAAGATGACGATGTCGTTCCGCCGCAACACCGACACGTCGCTGCCGGCCAGCCATACCGCCGAGCTGACCTTTATTCTGCCGCCGGATTTCGCCGGCGGTGGCGTCAGCAACGTGCCGGGCATCCTGATGAAGTCCAACGAGCAGGCCCGCGGCACGCCGCTCGCCGGCCTCGCGGTCAAGGTCACCGACGGTTTCTTCCTGGTTGGTTTGTCGAACGTGGAGTCCGACCGCTCGCGCAATATTCAGCTCCTGAAGGAGCGTTCGTGGTTCGACGTGCCGCTGGTCTATGTCAACCAGCGCCGTGCCATCATCGCGATCGAAAAGGGGGCGCCCGGCGAGCGTGCGTTCAACGAGGCATTCGCGGCATGGGGCGAGTAGGGCTTCACGCGTTTTGCTCCGGAGCTTGCGCTTGAACCGTGGATCTTCCGAAAACCGATGACGTTTGATGTCAAGCTGAAGCCGTCCGAGATTGCTTGCTGCTTTGGACGTAGTCCGCTCGACCGTAAAACTGCTATAGTCCGCAAGAATAGCGGGCAGTGAAGCATGAAGCGGTATCTGATCTTCGCGGCGCTCGGACCGTTTCTCGGCGGGTTTTTTCTGCTGGTGGCAACCACGGTCATGTCCGGCTACTGGGATCATCCGACGTGGGCGGAAGCGACCAAGCTGTTCGTGGTTTTCCTCAAGACGCTGCAATACAGTTATCTGTTCGGCATCCTGCCCATTCTGATGATCGCGGCGGTGGATGATATCGTGTTCCATATCAAGAAAATTCCACCCGTGATCCGTATGCTGATCGTCGGTGCGATCGCATTCTTTGCGGCGGAATTTATCTACGGCTCCCGAGGACCCGATAGCGGCGCGGTTCAGTTCATCCTGTACGGTCTGGTCGGCTTCGTCCCCGGGGCGCTTGCTTCGTGGTTGGCGCATGAGGCGATCGACGAGCCGAGAACGGCGGCGCCGGCTGCGTCATAAATAAAAAGCCGCAGATCTTGCGATTCATCGGTGACGTCAACAGGTCAGGTCGTTACGTCATTGAACGCCCCGGAAGCGGGGCATCCAGGTAAACGCCTTATCCCGGTTCGGAAGGGGCGCGGTTTCGGCCTGACGCCGCCGCCGGAGTTCTGAACTGCGATCCGACTTGAAAGCGCCATGGCACCGCGCAACTTGCGTTTACCTGGCGCGTTACCATCTGATGACCATGCAAAACGACGATATTTACTTCCGCAAACCTGCCCATGCCCGAACCGCCGGAGCGGCGTTCGGCGGCGGACAGCCGCACGGTCCCGTGATCGATCAGGAGGGCCGCGAAATACCGGCGGACCCGCTCAATGGTTCGTTTCAGGGCTTTCGCTTCGATTTTGGCCATTCCAGCGCCAACCCGTTCGGTACTCTGACCCGCGAGCAGCGGCTGGCGCGGCTCGACGCGATTGCCCGACTGCTCGACATTGCGTTCATTCTGCCCGGCACCAACATCCGCTATGGCATTGACGGCATCATCCGGCTGATCCCGGTGGTCGGCGATCTCGTCGCATCGGCGTTTTCGCTGTGGTTGGTGCGCGAGGCGCGTTCGCTCGGCGCGCCCTGGCATGTCACAACCCGGATGCTCGCCAACGTCGCGCTGGAAGGAACTGTCGGAATGGTGCCGGTCGCGGGCGATGCCTTCGACGTGCTGTTCCGCGCCAATATGCGCAACATGCGGCTGTTACGGCGCTGGATGGAAAGGCAGCCGCGCTGATCAACGTGCCGCCTCCTCCCGCGAGGGGAGAGGCAGCACATTTGAGTTTTAGCGAAGCGAGATCGGATTACGCCGCATCGGCGTCGGTATCGCCGTCCGTGGGCTTCGGCGGGCGGGGGCGGCGGGGCAGCGGGAAATCCTGGCTCTCATAGAGGCTGCGGATGCCGCTTTGGTCGAAGCGGGCTTCCTCGACTTGCAGATAGGCGCCATTCAGCGAATCCGCGGGCAATTCCTCGATTGCGAAGCGAACCGCCTCGGCCGCGGTGCCAAATCGCCGATACGCAAAGCCGGCCCGTTTCTTCTTGCGGATCGCGGCAGGGAACAATTCGGCGGCGGTGTTGTAGCTGAAGGAAGCCATGGTCAGTGACCCTTATCTTTTTTCGTGGAGCGCGATTTTCATTCGCGGACAGTTCGCGCTGGGCCTGCGAAGCGGGGCAGGGTGCCGGCACACGTCATTACAGAAAAGTCTTTCGAGTAGAATATAGGCTCGTTTGGCAGAAATGCGACTCCCGACCGGCTGGATAATTAATCCTCGGCCGATGGGGACAGTTCCCTAATAAGGCTTTATATTACAATAGCTTAGTTAGTTAAAGCTTGCCGAGCAGCAACAGGACGATCAGAACCACCAGAATGACGCCGCCGATGCCGATTCCGGAATGGCCCATGCCGTAGCCATAGCCGCCGAACCGGCCGCTGAAGCCGCCGATCAAATAGATAATGACGAGGATGATGAGTATCGTTCCCAGCGACATCGCGCCCTCCCACCTGCCGGCCCACGAAGTTGCGCCACGCTTGGCCTGCCGAGCACAGTATAGCGCAGCCGCCGGTTCCAGCGAAGGAACCAGCCGGCCCTATTTGGGCTCAAGTTTCAGCGCAGCCGAGTTGATGCAGTAACGCAGCCCGCTGGGGGCGGGACCGTCCTCGAAGACATGGCCGAGATGGCCATTGCATTTGGAGCAAAGCACTTCGGTCCGGACCATGCCGTGGCTGGTGTCGCGCTCCTCGTCGACATGGCTGTCCACCGCCGGCGCGGTGAAGCTCGGCCAGCCGCAGCCGGAATCGAATTTGGCGTCGGATTCGAACAAGGTCTGGCCGCAGCCGGCGCAGACATAGGTGCCTTTCCGCTTCTCATGTTCGTACTCGCCGGAGAACGGCCGTTCGGTCGCCTTCTCGCGCAGCACCGCGTATTGCATCGGCGTCAATTCCTGGCGCCACTCCGCTTCGCTCTTCTCGACCCTGCCTGTCATCGTCTTGCCCTCAGACATCAGCCCTCCATCGGATCTGGAAAACCGCCGTCAGTTGGTGACTTTTGCGGCGCCCACCAGCGTCGGCTTCTCGGTGTAATTTGCGGCGAAAAGCTTCTTCAGGTTTTCGACCTTCGGGATGTCGTTATAGGCAATATAGGGTTGGCTCGGATGCAGCGTCAGGTAATCCTGATGATAGGCCTCCGCCGCGTAGAACCCTTGCAAAGGTCCAACCTTGGTCACGATCGGTTTTTGGTAGACCTTGGCGGCGTTGAGTTGGGCGATATAGGCGTCCGCCACCTTCTTCTGCTCGTCCGAGGTGGTGAAGATCGCCGAGCGATATTGGGTGCCGCGGTCCGGACCCTGGTAATTCAGCTCGGTCGGATTGTGGGCGACCGAGAAGAAGATCTGCAGCAACTTGCCATAGCTGATCTTGCTCGGGTCGTATTTGACCTCGACAGACTCGGCATGGCCGGTCGTGCCGGTAGAGACGGTCTCGTATTGCGCGGTCGCCTTGCTGCCGCCGGAATAGCCGGACACCGCGCTGACCACGCCCGCGGTATGCTGGAACACGCCCTGGACACCCCAGAAGCAACCGCCGGACAGCACGACAGTCTGTATGCCGCTGGCGGGTTTCGCATCCATCGCGGGTGCCGGAATGACCACGGCGTCTTCCGCCGCGAACGTGGGCGCAACGGCAAGGGCTGCGATCGCCAGCGCGCCGGTGGTGGCGATGCAGAGCGAAAGACGGCGGAATTGGCGACGGGACATGGGAATTCCTCCGGGAGGTATACGGATTAGTTTAGGGCGGCCGTGGCGGTTCGCAATCGTCAAACCTGCAATCGTCAAACCTCCCGCTGGCCCTCAAGATACGGAGCGGGGTCTGTCTTGTTACGGCCTGATGCACACGAGTTCGTGAATAAAAGCCTGGTTTGCAGGACGTTGGCGCGCCGCTGATGTCGAAATCCTACACCACTACGCTAAGCCGTTTCGCCGCGCGGGTAATGCCGGTGTAAAGCCAGCGCGCACGGCTATCCTGAAATGCGAAGCTTTCGTCGAACAGCACGACGTCGTCCCATTGCGAGCCCTGGCTTTTGTGCACCGTCAGCACGTAACCGTAGTCGAATTCGTCATAGGGTTTACGCTGCTCCCACGGAATCGTCTCGATGCCGCCGGCAAAACAATCGCCGCGCACCGAGACTTTGGTGACCTTGTAGCCAAAGTCCTCGTCGGGCGAAATCCGCATGGTGATGATCTGGGATTTCGATGCCGCGCGCGACTTCACTCGCCACAGCCCGCCATTGAACAGGCCCTTCTTGCGGTTGTTGCGCAGGCAGACCAGCTTGTCGCCGGCGACAGGCAACGGATCCTCGATGTTCTGCTTCTGCCGCACCCGCATGTTGTAGGAGCGGCGGGTATTGTTGCGCCCGACCAGCACCTGACCGGCATCCATCACGCGCTGCGGATCGAGCTCGTCGCGCGGCACCACTTCGCTTTCGCCGTAGCGGCCGATATCGAGCTCGCGACCTTCGCGCACGTCCATCGACATCCGCACGATCGGGTCGTCCTGCGCCTGGCGATGCACTTCGGTCAGCATCGCGTCGGGCTCGCTATTGGTGAAGAAGCCGCCGCCCTGAATGGGCGGCAATTGCGCGGGATCGCCGAGCACCAATAGCGGACAATCGAAAGACATCAAATCGCGGCCGAGTTCGACGTCGACCATCGAGCATTCGTCGATCACGATCAGCTTGGCTTTTGAGGCCGGCGCATCGTCCCATAACTCGAAGCTCGGCTGCTCGACGCCGGATTCACGCGCGCGGTAGATCAGCGAATGAATGGTGGAAGCGTTATCGCAACCCTTGTTGCGCATCACCAGCGCCGCCTTGCCGGTGAAAGCCGCGAATTTCACCTCGCCGTCGACGCCGTCGGCGATGTGGCGCGCCAGCGTGGTCTTGCCGGTTCCGGCATAGCCGAACAGCCGGAACACCGGCGGCGTGCCGTTCTTGCCGGGTTTTGCCTTGAGCCAGTCGGCCACGGCTTGCAGCGCGGAATCCTGATGCGGCGTGAAAACAGTCATGCGATCTCGGCGGAGGGACGAGGCGGGCACAAGGTCCAACGACTCGGGCGACGTACAAGCTAACCATTCGAGCCGGACGTGCAAGCCGATCGTCCGCCGACGGGTCTGGCGAGTTGTGGTGCGCGCTGGACTTGAGGGACGCCGCTTCGCCTTTCGCCATCAGTTCTGCAGCGCCGCCAGCAATTCGTCCGGCCGCTCGACCATCATCATGTGGCCGGCGTTCGGCAGCACGATCGTTCGTGCGTTGGCAATTGCGGCCGCGAGCGCCTTGCCGGCCTTGGCCGGCGTCATCATGTCGCGCTCGCCGAGAATGATGGTTGTGGGCACCGCGACCTTTGCGGCGGCGGCGAGCGCACCATCATAGGCGTTGCAAGCGGTAAGGTCGCGGTGGAGCACGCCGGGCCGGCATCGCTCCAGCACCCGCTGCGCGCCGGCATGCATCCATAGTCCCGGCGCGAGGCTGCCGCCGAGTTCGGCCTGGAAGCCGAGTCCCCAGATCGAGACCATGTCGATCGCAGCGTGGTCATTGGCTTCAGCGGCTTTCAAAAGATCAGGCCCGACGATCATGGTCGCCGCCGTTGCGATCAAGCCGAGGCTCGAAACCTTCGTTGGATGGCGCGCTGAGGTTTCCAGCGCGACCAGCGATCCCATGGAATGGCCGATAAGTTTTGCCTTGGTGGCGCCTGCCGCTTCGAGAAGGCTGGCGGTCCAGTCGGCCATCTCGGCAATGGTCGGCAGCGGCTTGCCGTCTGAGCGTCCGTGCGCTGGCAGGTCGGGTGCGAGCAGGCCAAAACCGTGATGGGCAAACCAGCGGCTGTGCAACGCCCAGGTGGTGTGATCGAAACCCGCGCCGTGCAGCAGCACGACCGTCGGCAGCGTGGCATCGAATTCGCGGCCGCCAGTCGCGACAAATACCGCGGCGCCATCGATGGATAGTTGCATGGCTCAAGCCCTTTGCGAATGGCGCAGCGCCTGGCCGAGATCATCGATGATGTCAGCGGCGGCTTCGATGCCGACCGACAGCCGCACCAGTTCTTCGCCAATGCCGGAGGCCTTCAGTTGCGCGGCGTCCATCTGCTGATGGGTGGTGCTGGCCGGGTGGATCACCAGCGTCTTGGCATCGCCGACATTGGCGAGATGGCTGATCATGCGCAGGCTCTCGATGAATTTCTTGCCGGCCGGCCGTCCGCCCTTGATGCCGAAGCTGATGATCGAGCCTGCGCCGCGCGGCAGCAGCCGTTTTGCCAAAGCGTGATCGGGGTGGTTTTCCAGCGACGGATGCAGCACCCATTCGACCGCCGTGTTGGCGCTCAGCGCCTCAAGCACCGCATGCGTATTGGCGACGTGGCGCTCCATGCGCACGCCGAGCGTCTCGACGCCCTGCAACAATTGAAACGCATTGGTCGGCGACAGGCAGGCGCCGAAATCGCGCAAGCCCTCGGTGCGCGCCCGCATGATAAAGGCGGCCTGGCCGAACTGCTCGTCGAAGATAATGCCGTGATAACCTGCGTAAGGTTCGGTGAGCCCCGGAAACTTGCTGGACGCGCGCCAGTCGAACCTTCCGCCGTCAACGACCACGCCGCCGATCGCGATGCCGTGGCCGCCGATCCATTTGGTTGCCGAGTTCATCACGATGTCCGCGCCAAGCTCGATCGGCCGGCTGAGAAACGGCGTTGCAAAGGTATTGTCGATCAACAGCGGAATCCTGGCGTCATGCGCGATGCCGCCCAGTTGCGGAACGTCCAGCACTTCCAGCCCGGGATTGCCGATGGTCTCGCCGATGACCAGCCGCGTGTTGGGCCGGATCGCGGCGCGGAATTCATCGAGCGCGCGCGGCTTGACGAAGCTCGTGGTAATGCCGAAGCGCGGCAGCGTGTGCGTCAACAGGTTGATGCTGCCGCCATAGAGCGAGGAAGAAGCGACGATATGGTCGCCGGCATTCAACAACGTCGCGATCACCAGATGCAGCGCGGCCATGCCGCTTGCGGTGCAGACCGCGCCGACGCCGCCTTCCAGCGCCGCGAGTCGCTCTTCGAGCACCGCGGTCGTCGGGTTCGAGATCCGGGTATAGATGTGGCCGGCGCGTTCGAGGTTGAAGAGCGCGGCGGCATGGTCGGAATCCTGAAACACGTAGGAGGTGGTCTGGTAGATCGGAACTGCGCGCGAGCCGGTGAGGGGATCCGGGTGCTGGCCGGCATGCAGGCTGAGGGTTTCGAAAGCGGGCGGCTTGGGTGCGGGCATGACGAACTCGACAAAACAAGGGAATGGCCGGCTTCACGGCTGCGGCGAGAGCTTGTCATAGATCGACATTGATTGTTAGCCGTCCAGCGCGTTCGCTTGGCGCGTTTGTGCGGATTTTTCGAATCTGCATTCGTTGTGGAAGAAAGGATTGGCTGCCGCGATTGGCATCACAGCAACAAACTTCCGTGTCGATGCTAGCCACCGATGACAATCTTTCGACGTCATGATGATCGCTCGTGTCGCAAAGCATTTTCTCTTCTCTCCGCGAGCGGAGGAGTCCAAATGCATGAGTTCTAATTAATAAATTCACGCGCGCGGAACCCACGAAAATTGCATCGCAGACGATCGCGATCCAGCAATAAAGTCATCGCCATCGAGCCGTCGTGCAGTGCGCTCATTGCTATTTTTGCGGAGCACTCGACTCGCATGTGCGAATTCGCCATCATTCCTGACATCGAATGCAGGTGCGGCATTCCTGTCAGGAGATCGTCAATGAAGCGTCGTGAATTCCTGGAGCTGTCGATCGCAATCGCATCCTTCGTTCCGGTCTCGCGGCAAGCAAGTGCGCAATCAGCGCTGAAGGAAATTCGTATCGTCTATCAGAAGACCGGCGTCGTGCTTGCAGCGCTCGATGAAGCCGACGACGGGACCAAGAACAATATCGAGGCGGTCGCCCAGCAGCTCAGCCCTTCGGTCGGCCTGCCGGCATCGGTGCTCGCAGTTTCGCTCAAGCGCGAGTCCTACGGAATTCTGCTCATCAGCGACGACGCGATCGCAAGTCAGCAACGCATCGCCGATACCTTCCTCGGCCTCGGCCTGCTGCCGAGAACGATCACGGTGTCGGTGAGCAGCCACGGCGTGCCGACAGTGGGGATCCTGCTCAACCTGATCGCCGGACTGATTCCGGTGCCGCTGCTGTGGCTGTGGCACCACCACATCGCGACAAAGACCCAACGCGGCGCCGTCACCTGATGAAGCGTTTAGCGATCTGGGCGTTTTATGCGGCCGGCGCAGTCGCGATCGGCTACCTCGCGCTTTATGCCTATGTGGCCCTCACCGGCTGGCACCTGCAGCCGGGCGAGCCCATCCATATCTTCCGCAAGCCGGATACGCCGAATTATTCATAAACCGGTCGACAGCCGCGCGGCATCCAGGTCGAAGTGTAGATCCGGAAGGGATGGGCTTGGGCTTGCCGGTCCGCGCGCCTCAAGGATTTGTTCACTGAGTGTTCTTAATGTCAGTCCCTTCTTTTGGACCTTACTGTCCATATTGACCCCGGTACCCCAATTTGAATTTCAGAGCGTCCTGGTCAGGAGCTGCGGCTCTAACGCTGAAAATAACCTGTGTGATTGCGATGATCGGTAAATGACGTCACGATTCCTGATGTCAAATCCGATGCTCGTGCGCGCAACGCTGGCGATAGAGGAAAGCCGGAAGTTGCATGCTGAAAAGCTGCGACTGAACCGCGAGCACATAGAGCATCTCAAGGCGCTGCAATTTTCCATCCTCCAAAGCGCCATTCTCCATGCAGAAATAAAGGCCAACCGCGACAACGAAATAACGGCCAACCGGGACAACAAAGATAAGTAAGTAAGAAGCCTCGCACCATTGGTGAGCGCCGAATGGCCCCGCCATAGCTCTCGCCGAACCGGCATGTGCAAGATGGCTCTTTGCCGAGGGCTTCGGAGACAAATCAATGATCAGATGATGATTGAAGCTGCTGATCGATTGGTAGCCAAACTCGAGGTCGAAAAGTTAACCTTGCACATCAAGGAGTAAGGCCGCCTCGATTGCGGCCTCTTTCATTCGGTGCGACGCTTCGCCTTTCGCGAGAACAACTGGAGATAAGGCTCTGGACCGTCGAAGCTTCCGCTGACCTGTTTTGGGGAAAGTGAGCGCATCCTCAACCTTCATCCAACGCGAATGCTTCGCGCTGCGATAGTTACCCACCGCGGGGTTATCCGCAAAGGGAGCTGCACCGCTGTTTAACACAGCTTATAGCCGTTCATCCGAATCATCGGCATGATTCGCGGCATGCTGATGCCAACACCCTTGAACGAAAAAGCCAGAGCGTCGCCGCCGTGGTGCGACGATTGCCACCTGCCTGCTGCCTTCAGGACCGAGGTTTCCCACTTGCGACTTGATCGACGCATCCGGGTATATCAGTGCACCAACTGTGCAAGGGTGATATGGGAGGATTAAGACGTCTCGGGTAGTGGCCTCTTTCTTTCGGGCTGCATCATCAGGAGAATGCCGCGAGGCATTAGAGCAAGCGCAAGCTGAAGCTGAAACGGGACGAGTGTAAAGGCCTCGCGCTATTGGCATTTGTCGGCAGCAGGGCGGGACCCGACCGCGCGGTGCCGAGAGGTTGGGGGGCCGACGCCCGCGCCGGCCTTCGGACCCGCCGCCAGCGCATGGCTAACAGCGGCTCGCGGCCGACGTTCTATTATGAGTGTCCAAGTTGCTCATCCAGCGCCGCAAGATCGCGCCCATCGTTCACCGCGAGTCGAACGATTCGAATCAGCTTGGCGGTCTCGCTTCGGGAGCAGAGCAGCATGTTGTCAATGCTCGACCGGATAGCGTGATCTCGCCGCAGCAGCCCTGTCAATTCCCTGAGTTCGAGAGGATCGAGAACGGAATCAGCAGCGGTAGCACCGAAAATGGCAATGACGCCTGATCGTCTTGCATCCCTTCGCTCGCCTTCTACGACTGGCGGGTTCGACGGATTTCATTTATCGAAATGCGGAAATATGCATTCGGAGCGGGATCAAGCGTCGGTGAGCAACCTGGATTCCTCTACCGGCGCTTCATTCGGACATGTGCCGCATCCCGGCTCGCCGCTGGAGGTGTTGCGGATCTTTCTGAAGCTTGGGCTGACCTGTTTCGGTGGTCCTATTGCCCACATCGGCTACTTCCGCGCCGAGTTTGTCGTGCGGCGGAAGTGGATCGACGAGCGCGCCTACGCCGACCTGGTCGGTCTGTGCCAATTCCTGCCGGGGCCGGCCAGTAGCCAGGTCGGCTTCTCGATCGGCCTGATGCGGGCCGGCTACCTCGGAGCTCTCGCCGCCTGGACCGGCTTTACCTTGCCGTCGGCGACGATCCTCGTCCTGTTCGCCTATGGTGCCCGCGCGCTCAGCGGGCCGCTTGGTGTTGGCCTGCTGCACGGGCTGAAGCTGACGGCCGTCGCCATCGTGGCGCAGGCGGTCTGGGGCATGGCGCGAAACCTCTGCCCTGACCGCGAGCGGGCGTCGATCGCAGTGGTTGCCGCGCTCATCGTCCTCTTCAGCATGGCATCGATCGCCCAGATCGGAGCAATCTTTCTCGGCGGGCTCGCCGGCCTTTGGTTCTGTCGCAGCCAGGCGCCGCACCCATCCGGTCGGGTCGAGCTTCCGGTCTCGCGCACGGTGGGCCTAATCGCCCTTGGAATCTTCTTTATCCTGCTGGCAGGGCTTCCAGTGCTCAGCGGTTCGACCGGATCAACGGACTTCGCCCGGCTCGAAGCTTTCTACCGCTCCGGCGCGCTCGTCTTCGGTGGCGGCCATGTGGTGCTGCCTCTCCTGCGTGAGGCGTTCGTCGCGCCGGGCTGGCTGAGCGACGCGGATTTCCTTGCCGGCTACGGCGCGGCCCAAGCCGTGCCGGGGCCGCTCTTCACCTTTGCCGCTTATCTGGGGACGATGGTCTCGCATGACCTTGCCGGTGCGGCGCTCGGCCTTGTCGGCATCTTCCTGCCAGGGCTCCTTGTCCTGCTCGGCGCGCTGCCGTTCTGGGACTCGTTGCGAAAGCGCGCCAGCGCGCAGGCAATGATGCGAGGCGTAAACGCGGCGGTCGTCGGTGTATTGGGGGCCGCGTTCTATGATCCGGTATGGAGCACGACCGTCCATACGGCGAAGGATTTCGGCATCGCCCTGGTCGGATTCGTCCTGCTGGTCGCTTGGCGCGTCCCTCCGGTGGTTGTCGTCGCCTTCAGCGCCGCCGCAGGAACAGCCATGGCGCTCGTCTGACGGGACAACGCAACACGGCGCATCGCATCAAGTGTGTCCAGCTTGCAGAATAGCCATGGAAAATTAAGGGGTATGAATGCGCGGTCTTACTCTGCGGGCGGATCATGCTTTCTCAAGCCGTGCCTTTTCCTGAGTTCGTACTTTTGCCTGAAAGAGTCTGCCGCTTCGTCATAGCCATAGCGACTGCTGTAAAACATCAGCGCCATCAGGCCGCATCCGATTACCAGCGAAAAGAAAGTTCCGAGCCCGAGGGCAATCCAGCCGTGGATGCTCATTTCGACGTCAGCGGTGGCATTCCAGGCCGACATCGCCCAAAAGCCGGTGCCGATCAGCAGAATTGCGAGGACGGCTAGAACAGCAGCCTGACCCATATTGTTGCGTTGCATGGTCGCTCCTCTCGCGCTTTGCCGATAAACCATTCGACTGAACCGCCGTTCCTATGCGTGAGTCTTCGCTCGTCCCCGGCCGTCGCGTCTGGAGTACCGATCGATCCGACGGTTGGCGATTTGAACGGACGCGGTGCTGCTCCTGGAGCCCAACCGTCCTCTACGGGTAAAGCAGAATTTTATCGACGGCGTGCACAGATAGTGCTGCCTTGCAGACCTTGGCGCAAGGCTGCACCTCGCGCCTCACGCTCGGTTTGCCCGTAAGTGCCAGTAGTTCCTTTTGCGGAACACTTACGTGCAAGTGAAATGCCAGCCAAAAAATCAGTCCCCACAACGCGAGACTGATTGGCGCGCCTATGATGATGCCTCTGAAAACCCGCACGACGCCATAAGACTACGAATCAGTCTCAGGTTGTAGAAATAACTGGGTTCCATCTTTAACTTAGGCCGGATATCCACCGTCCTGGAACAGCCCGAGCGTATTGTCCGCATTCCGCATTCCTGAACCTGCTCAGATAGTCAAAATGGCACGGACGCGAGCGGTTCACCGTTCGGGTGGCGTTCCCGTCAAAGCGTGGCCAGCCAAATCAAGCTGGCCAGAAGGACCAACCCATCTGTAAGGGCCGCAGTTACAAAACATTGCTCTACGACGGTCATTGCTCAGCCTCCCTACATCGGAGGCCATCATAGTTTCACGCTGCGGTGGTGCGCACTAAGCCAGGTGAATCGAGCTGTCATAATCGAAGTTGGAACCGGAATTTTGTGCGCCGTAGCTGAACGCCCCATCGCCGGAGACGAAGAGCAGAGGCTGTTAAAGATCGCGGCTGAATACGAATGGCTGGCTGAGCGCGCCGAGCAGCAAACGGCTTCCGAGGAGGATCAGCCAAAGACAGGTAGTGTCTCAGTTTGAAATTTGGGCCGCAACCCCCTTTTTGTAGGAACCGCGAACGGCAGGAACCGGGTTCGCCGCATCGATTAGCGCAACCACGTCCGTCATCTTCATAACCCGGTCAATCAAGCCTGACGCCATGGCCGGGGTTGCGCCTAGCGTCTTGTGGACGCGGCAGAAGTTATAGAAAACGAAATACAGCGCCAGCGCATGGCAATGGTTTTCAAACTTCTTGCTGAAGGCGTTGGTCAGGCGGGTAAACCGACGCATTGACATGCGCATTGTCAGGTTCTGACGCTCGACAAACGAGGTGCTGATGCAGTCGGGATCGGGATGGCCTTTAATTGTCTCTTTGATTGTGCCGATGCAAGCAGCCGGGCTGTAACGACCCGGACCAGCCGAGGTAGCCGCGAAAATCTTGTTCAGCATTGCATAGTCGGCATCAAAATCGACCTCTGCTACGGCCTTGAGATAAGCCTTGTGGCCGTCCGTGGTAAGCTGGACGCGGTTGGCGAGGCGAGCCTTCAAATCACCCATGAATGACGTGCCGGTGTACTGGCTGCGATCGCCAACGTGCCATGAAACGATAAGCTTGGAGTCGGCATCAATCGCCGTCCACGTCCAAACGTCCCCAGCGGCTTCGGGAGCGGCTTTAGCAAACTTGACGTTCTTTTGCTTGGCGTAGCTGAACGACCAGATTTCATCGCACTGGATGGCCCTGGAAGTGATCCTACGAACCGCCTTATCGTGGAAGGCCGCACAAGCAAGCCCGGCATCAACAAGCAGCTTCGAAACCGTGTTGATCGAAACTCCCGTAATCCGGCTGATCGACCGCATGCTGCTGCCCTCGCAAAGCATGGTCAGGATTTGAACGCGGATTTGGAGGGGCAATTTGTTCATGCCCAATTTCATACTGAACTTTTTGCTTGGGATCAGGTCTAATCAACGGCTTTTAGCATTTACTCAACGTGTTTACCATGATAGTCAACGCCTCCTGTGGAGGCCCCGACGCATGGCAGCAACTAAACCCCCGGCTCAGAAGCCGAAAACCGCAGATGACTGGTTTCAACTGGCATTCGATATCCAGCAACTATTCGACGGCGCACCTATTGATGAAGAGGACCTATTCGCGGGGCGCTCTTCCGAAGTGCACCGCATAATCGAAACCGTATTTTCAAAATCAAAACATGTGGTCCTTTTTGGAGAAAAGGGCGTCGGTAAAACTTCGCTCTCCAATATATTTTGGAAGCGTTTCAACAAGACGCTAAAGAGTTTTATAGTCGCTCGCGTTCAAGCGGGGCCGCATGACACGTTTTCATCACTTTGGTTGCGCGCCTTGGAAGAGCTACAAGCGGCGGGAGATGCTTCTGGAAAGTCCGATTACGTCCAATTCAACGCGAATTTTGAGACGATAACGCCATCGCAAGTGCGGCGCGAACTTCAGAAATGCAAAGTGAATGCCCTGCCGATCATCATCATCGATGAATACAGCGAAGTTGTCGATGATGATGCCAAGAAGTTGACAGCAAATCTAATCAAGGAATTTTATGATTTCACGATAACTACAACAGTGATCCTGGTTGGTGTTGCAGAGAATATCTCGGAACTCATTGCTGACCATGCCTCGATTGATCGGGCTATCATTCAAATCCCGCTCAACAGAATGTCGGACAATGAACTTAAGGAAATAATTCAAAAGCGAGCTAATCGCACTGTAATGACGTTTTCAGGTGACGCGACTTGGACAATCATAGCCCTATCGCGGGGCTTGCCTTATTTCACACAAACTCTGTCGAAATTTGCGGCTCTTCACGCCATCGACAACCAACGCATTGAAGTTACAAACGAGGATGTTGAGGCCTCAATGGCTCGGTTCATAGAGGGCTCGGAAAAGTCTTTCAAGGAAGCTTATCGCGACGCAATCCGCAGCAACCAAGACAATAATTTTGAGCATTCTCTTTTAGCCTGCGCGTTGGCTAAGCCGGACGAAGAGGGATTTTTTACTGCCAACGACGTTGTTGATCCCTATAGCGCCATCATGAAAGAAAAAAAGCGCATTGCTCACTTCGAAAAGCATCTACGGCGCTTTTCTTCCGACGATGGGGGAAACATCCTTATCAAGCGTGGTGGTGATAGAAAGCAGACATTCCGCTTCAAAGACCCAATGATGCAGCCATACGTGATTATCAGGGGAATACAGAATAAGCTGATTCCGGAAAGCGCGAAGGCTATTCTTCTTCAGCGCGAACAAGGCTCTTTTTCCATCTAGCGGATGCTGCCTTTTTCGCGATCTCTTTTCGTTTCTTGGCGGTCATCCCGGCTGCACGGGCGTTGCCGCCCATACGCCCCAGCGCCACGGCGGCGGCGTTCTTGCCGTCCTCTGTGGTGAGGTCGTCTATCTCTCCGGTCGCGATTCTGCCGACCATGACGGCAGCGCCGATCACGTCGGCTGGTCGTTTTTCGCCTTTAGGACCTCTTGGCATGCGGATTCCGTTGCCTTCAATTAGCCGTGCTTGCCGGTAAGCATATAGCAATCGGGAGGCGCACCGCAATGGTCGCACGAAAGCCTAGAGGCTTTGAATGTGAATCTACCGGTATGCCCTGTACCAATGGGAACTGCCGACAGGGCGTTGTTTGTTGGGCGTTAGAAGCCATCAAGGCTGAAGAAGCTGCGGCAGCAAAGCGACAGGCCCGGCGCGATTACGATGCCCAAAAGAGTGCTATTGGGATGCCGTATTCAAGGGCAAAAAGCCTTTGCCGCCACGACCAATATGACCTAAAAATTCAAACTGAGACACTACCCAAAGACAAGGCGGGCCTAAGCCTCTTTCGCTTCTTCGCTTCGTGGTCGTTCGTGAAGAACTGGCGCGGCGCCGGCTCAAGCGATGTTTCGAGCTGGGACGGTCTCGAAGAAGGCTCGTATGATGACACGCAAAAGCTCTGCGAGCCATCGCAGCAGCAAGCCGAAGTTATAGCCGGCTGCGGCGAGAACAGCGTTGATGCGGTCGCCGAGGCGTCCCTTGAGGTAATTTCGGTCCATGCGGTGTTCGGCCTTAACGTGGCCGATGACGGGCTCGACAGCCGCGCGACGCTTCATCTCGCGACGGATGG
>JAGXAJ010000059.1 GCA_018971625.1 Pseudomonadota bacterium | reverse complement strand
TGGTGGCCTTCGCGACGACGACCAGCGCCTGGCCAGGCGCTTCCTGGTCTTCCGCGCGCGACCGATGCTCGACCCAGTAGTAAGCGCCGCCCAGGACGGCAACGGCGATCACCGCCAGCGCAGGCTTGAGATATTCAGTGCGCGTCATCGCCGGATCAATCCAGACCTGAATGGTGTCGAGCTGTGGTCACGGCGCTTCGATTGTCGCTGGAGTGGGAGGAAATTCTGAAACGACGAACGTCCCGCAGGTGGGCGGGACGCATTGTAGCTGCAAACCTTTAGTCGGCACCACGCCCATTCATTGGGACGGGGTTTGCTTGTTCTCCATGTTGACGACCTGTACGCGGCGGTTCACCTCCGCCATCGGTTGATCAGGATTCTTGAGCCTGGTCTTGCCGTAACCGACAGTTACCAGATCGCCGCTGGCGATACCAAATTTATCGACCAGATAGCGCTTGATCGAATCGGCGCGTCGCTCCGACAGGTCCTGGTTGTAGGCCTTGCCGCCCGCGGCGTCGGTGTAGCCGGCAACCACGAAGGTCGAACCTTTCAGGTCAGGATTGGTCAACGCCCTGCCCAGCGCCTGAACCGACGGCATCGATCGGGGGCTGATATCGGCCGAATTGTAGTCGAAGTTGATTTCCAGATCGATGTTCGGCTTGTCCTGGGCCATGGTCGCGATTTCCTCGCGCTCGCCGCTGGACAGCGAGCGGGTAGCCCGGTTGCGGATTTTCTTAACAAAGGCGCTTTCTGCTGCGACCTTCGCCGGATCGACCTGCGGGCCGACCGAGAGTCCACGGGTCAGCGGCTTTGGCGCTAGCGCCTTGAGGATTTGATCTGTCGTAGCGCTATTGTCGCCGGCGACGGCGGCTCCCGCTCCGACGCAAAGCGCGAGGATGGCGACAGAAAGGATCGCAGCGAAATTTCCTTTCCTGGACATTTTCGACATTGCCAGTCCCTCCAGCGCAATGGGCGCGGTTTCAATATGCTTCCGATCAAGGCTGCAGATACAGCTGATCACAAGCCGATCGCGGCCGTTACTGCCACTATGGTATGTCTTTGGCGCGGGTCCGAGGTTCGAAAGAAGGCGGCCGCCCTTCCAACCCAAATTTTCGGTCAATTTACCCCGTAACTCGCGTACTCCTTGACGATATTCGGATCCATCGCCTTGGCGTTGGCAATGTCCCGTTCGCCCTCCGACACCGCGCCGTTGCGCTGCTTGGCCAGGCCGCGTCCATACAGCGACGAGGTCAATCGCGGATTGAGCTTGAGCGCAGCGTCAAAATCGGCGATCGCGTTCTTGGTTTGCCCGCTCTTCAAGTTGAGAAGTCCGCGGCTATCCAGTGCGTCGACAAAGCTCGGACGCAGCCGCAGCGCCTCGTTGCAATCCTTCAGCGCGGCCTGCAGTTCGCCAATCACGGTGCGTGCCCAGCAGCGATTGTTATAGGCTTCGACGTCCTTTGAATTCAGCCTAAGCGAGTCGGAAAAGTCGGTGATGGCGAGGCTGTAGGCACCCTTGCTGGCATAGACCTGACCGCGCCGGTAGAGCGCGTTGGCATCGTCTGGATTCTGGATGAGCTTGTCCGTCAGACTTTTGATGATAGGGTCGTCGGCCAGCGACGTCGCGGTCTGACTGTCGCTCTTGCTGTCCCCCTTGGGCTCCGGCTTGACCGCAGGCGCAACCGGGATCTCGGCCGGCTTGGTGACCGGCGGCGGTTCGATCTGCGGCGATGGCGGGGAAGCGGGCTGGGTATTGGCGATCACGGGATTGGTCGGCCGCGGCGGGGACGGATTAGCGCTCGGCGCGGCGCCTGGAATAAACGCAAAATCGTCCGCCAGCGAGGATGAGATCCAGGGCATCTGTTCGCTGCGCGAGGCGCGGGTGACGCCGACGCGGGTCCGGTTCAACGTCTCCTCGGCCATCAGACCGGGAACGCGGATCTCCTTGAGCAGCTCCTGCACGAACAGGCTGTGGTTGCCGCCATTATCCGAGACGACCGACCCAAGCGCAGCCGAATACATCACCAATGTGCCGTTCGGCGCGATCACCGGTGCCAGCCCGGCGGAGAAACTGCGGAACCTGCGTTCGAACGGATTGCGTCGCGATGCGTCGAGCAGGGCGATCTTGACGCCTGCGCCGCGATTGTTGATTTCACTCAGAACGGCTTCGAGGCTGAAGCCGTCGCGGCGCACATCCGGTTCGGTCCAGATCTGGGCGTCGACCGGAATCATGTAGCTCTGCCGTGCCGCCTGGATGCCAAATCCACTGAAGAAGATCAGCACGACAGAACCGGGCTTGACCTTGCCATAAAGGCGGTCGAACGCGCGCCGCATGGCGTCGCCGGTCAGGTTTTCCCCGATTTCGACGTTGAAGCCGTCGCGCTTGAGTTCGTCGGCGACATCGCGGGCGTCGTTGATCGGTTCCTTGAGCGGTGCGTCGGCGTCTGGATATTTGGCGTTGCCAATGACGAGTGCGAAGCGGTCGGCCTGGATATCCGCGGCGACCGATCGGTTGACCTGCGCAACCGCCAAAATCGAGATCACGAGCAATGCGAAGCAAATTCTCATGCGACAGAGGTCCAGCCAACAAGGCACCGATCCCAGCTTGTGGCTCGGCGACCTTACTCTACGCAAGGTGCATTATCAAACCAGGGCCACGACCCGTCAACTGCTTGTGGAGTCGGGCTTATCAAGACAATTGACGGCCGCGACGTGCCTTTTTTGAGGGAAATAGCCACGTCCATGATCAGCCGGCAGCATGGCGTCTCGCGGGTCATCCCGACCGCTTCATCCCCGGCCACGATCCGATCGTGAGCGAAATCTATCCTCGCGCCAGCGACCGGTGCGTTCGCGCTGCATCTTCGGCCCTTGCGCTCGTTTCGTGAAGTAGAAGAGCGAGCGGGGATGAAGGACGGGAAAGGCAAAAACATCGGTATCGGCCTTGGCGGAATGGTGAGCCGATTTTGCCGACGCATAGCAGCGAAACACGCGGATGACCGGCACATAGGCGAGCGGAAGCGACGCCATCCTTCAGACCGCTATGCCCGACCATGACAACACGTCAGTAGGCTTCCTTTGCTTGGGCTTCATGCGCATTCTGCACCAGGTCGAGGCTCTGCTCGATCTTGCCGAGCACGGCCGCGAATTCCTTTTGCTCGCGTGACGATAGACAGGACAGAACGTCGGCTTCCTTGCGCAGCAGCCGCGGGATCAATTCCTCGTAGAGGGCACGGCCTTTGCGTGTCGTGCGCAGGCGGTATTCGCGGCGGTCGTTCTCGTTTTCGACACGCTCGATCAACTGGCGGGCCAGCAGCGTGGTGACGGCGCGGCTGATGGTGGATTTATGGGTACGGGTGCAACGGGCGATGTATTGTGCGCTGGACGCCTCGTTGCGAAAGCCCAGTGTCGCCAGCACACGCCATTCCGGAATATCCAGCCCGTAGCGCTCGCGGTACTCGCTGGATAATGCGGCGCTGACTTCGGCCGCCAGCCGGTTCAGCCGAAATGGCACGAAGCGAAAGAGATCGAGCTTTGCGCCCTGATCCGCGGCGTTTTCCCGGCGCACCGCGGCGCCGGCGCCGGATCGGGCATGCGGTATGCGTCCGCTCGAAGCCAACTTTGGCAAAAATCGCTCCAATTTGAGTTGACGGCCGGGCAAGCCGGAGATTTAGATAGTTGCAGATGCGACTATCTTAGCGGCAACCGGACTTCTTGGCCAGAGCAGATTGAAGCGCATGGCGCAGCCTTCCGAAATCCAGTTCGGCTATGTCAGGCATCGCGATCAGGACCGGCATGATGGCGATGCGGCGCGTCATGCCGCGGTGGTGGTCGGTGCGGGGCCGGTCGGGCTGTCGCTCGCGATAGATCTGGCGCAACGCGGCCAGTCCGTGGTGCTGCTCGACGATGCCGACCGGATCGGCGACGGCTCGCGGGCGATCTGTTTTTCCAAGCGCTCACTCGAATTCTGGGACCGGCTCGGCGTCGGTCAGCGCATGGTCGACAAGGGTGTGGTGTGGAGCGTCGGCAAGATCTTTCACGGCAACAACCAGCTTTATCAATTCAACCTGCTGCCGGAGCAGGGTCATAAGCGCCCGGCCTTCATCAACCTGCAGCAATTCTACGCAGAGGCCTATCTGGTGGATCGTGTTCTGACGCTGCCGGCAATCGACCTGCGATGGCGTAACAGGGTGATGGGCCTCGAGCCGCGCAACGACCATGTGATGCTGACGGTCGAGACGCCGGAAGGGCCTTATCGCCTGCGCGCGGATTATGTCGTGGCCTGCGACGGCGCGCGGTCGTCCCTACGGCAGATGGTCGGCGCGGAATTCGCCGGCCAAATGTTCGAAGACCAGTTCCTGATCGCCGACGTCAAGATGACCGCGGAGTTTCCAACCGAGCGCTGGTTCTGGTTCGATCCGCCGTTTCATGCCGGCCGCTCCGCGCTGTTGCACCGCCAGCCCGACGACATCTGGCGCATCGACCTGCAACTGCATCCGCATGCCGATCCGGTGGTCGAGCGGCGGCCCGAGAACGTCCGGCCGCGCATCGCGCGCATGCTCGGACACGACAAATTCGAATTCGAATGGATCTCGCTGTACAAATTCTGTTGCCGCCGGATGGATAAATTCATCCATGGCCGCGTGCTGTTTGCCGGCGATGCTGCGCATCAGGTGTCGCCGTTCGGTGCGCGTGGCGCCAATTCCGGTCTCGAAGACGCGGAAAATCTTGCATGGAAGCTCGACCGCGTATTGCGCGGTGTTTCGCCGGAAGCGCTGCTCGAGACCTATCACATTGAACGAAGTGCTGCGGCCGACGAGAACATCAGGGAATCGACCCGCTCGACCGATTTCATGGCCCCTGGCTCCAATCAGGAAGCGCGGCTGCGCAAGGCGGTGCTGTCGCTCGCCAGGGAGACCGAATTCGGCAAGCGCATGATCAATGGCGGCCGGCTCTCGGTGCCCTCGATTTATCAATCGCCGCTGTCGAGCGCGGATTGCGACGTTTGGCGCGGCGGCCCAGGGCCGGGCACGTCGATGCCGGATGCTCCGCTCGTATCGCGCGACGGCGAGACCGGATTTTTAACCGAGGCCTTCATCAAGGCTGGAACGCGGTTCACCCTGCTGGAGTTCAGTAATAGTAGTCCGGTCGATGTTCCCGATGATGTCGCGGTGATCCGCATCGGTCTCGATGGCTCGTCCGACTCCGCCGAGCTTGCCGGTCTACGCTACGATGCCGAACCAGGCACGGCCTATTTGTTGCGACCCGACGGTTATGTCGCCGCGCGTTTCCGGCATCCGACCCGTTCCGCGATCGATGCCGCATTGGCGCGTGCCAGCGGCCTTAATTGAGGTGTCGATGATGGCGCTATCGACGGATTCAAATTTCGCCAAACCGGACGACGCGTTTCGCGCCATCGTCGAGGCGCATCGCGGCCTGAGCGACGCGCAAAGCGCCGATCTCGATGCGGCGCTGGTTTTGATTCTCGCCAACCACATCGGTGATATCGGCGTGCTGCGCGAGGCGATCGCGCTGGCGAAGCGGCGCATAGTGACAGCCGACCAGCAGCAAGAGCAGCAACAACAATAACAGGGAAGGTTCAATTCGATGGCCAAGGGTTTTGCATCCACTACCGACCTGGCAGAAAAGAAAATCACCTTCTCCGAGATCGGCAGCGATCTTTATGCGTTCACCGCAGAGGGCGATCCGAACTCGGCGATCATCGTCGGCGACGACGGCTGCCTGGTTTTCGATGCGCAATCGACCCCGGCGATGGCCAACAAGGTGATCGAGCGGGTGCGCAAGGTCACCGACAAGTCGATAAAACATGTGGTGCTGTCGCATTATCACGCGGTCCGCGTGCTCGGCGCATCGGCCTACAAGGCGCAAAGCATCATTGCCTCGCAGGAAACCTATCGGCTGATCGCGGAGCGCGGCCAGCAGGATTGGGATTCGGAATATGGCCGCTTCCCGCGCCTGTTCCAGGATGCGCAGAGCATACCCGGCCTGACCTGGCCGACCCTGACTTTCGAGGGCCAGATGTCGATCCATCTGGGCAAGCGCGAGGTGCGGCTGATGCAGCTCGGGGCAGGGCACACCTCGGGCGATATCGTCGCGTGGGTGCCGGATGCGGAGGTGATGTTCTCGGGCGATCTGATCGAATATCACTCGGCCTGCTATTGCGGCGACGCGCACTTGCGCGAATGGCCAGCCACTCTGAATGAGATTCGCGCCTTCAATCCCAAGGCGATCGCGCCCGGCCGCGGCGATGCGCTGAAGGGCGTGGCGACTGGCCGCGACGCCATCGCGATGACGCGGGATTTCGTTACCACGCTGTACGGCGTGGCCGAGAGCGCGGCCGCGAGGGGACGCAATCTCAAGGAGACCATGGCGATGGCGCGCGAGGTGATGGATCCGAAATTTTCGAGTTTCGCGATCTACGAGCACTGCCTGCCGTTCAATGTCTCGCGCGCGTTCGACGAGGCCTCGGGGATCGACGATCCCGTGATCTGGACCGACAAGCGCGATCAGGAAATGTGGGCTGCCCTGCAAGGAGGATGACATGAATATCAACACCTCGCCTGGCCTCGCCAACCGCAGCTCGGTCAACATCACTCCGGGCTACATGTCGGGTTTTGGCAACAGCTTCGAGACCGAGGCTTTGCCGGGTGCGCTACCGATCGGGCGCAACTCGCCGCAGCGCTGCGCCTATGGTCTTTACGCCGAACAGCTATCCGGCTCGCCATTTACCGCGCCGCGCGGCAGCAATGAGCGCTCCTGGCTTTATCGCATCAGGCCGTCGGTGAAACATTCCGGCCGCTTCACCAAGGCCGATGCCGGACTGTGGCGCACCGCGCCGTGCCACGAGGTCGAGATGCCGATCGCGCAATTGCGCTGGGATCCCGCCCCGATGCCGAAGGGCGATGTGACGTTCCTGCAGGGCGTGCAGACCATGACCACGGCCGGCGATGCCAACACGCAAGCGGGCATGGCGGCGCATGTGTTCCTGATCACCAAGTCGATGGTCGATGAGAACTTCTACAATGCGGACGGCGAGATGCTGTTCGTGCCGCAGCAGGGTAACCTGCGCCTAGTTACCGAGTTCGGCCGCATCGACATCGAGCCGGGCGAGATCGCGGTGATCCCGCGCGGCGTCAAGTTCCGGGTCGAGATTCCGTCAGGGCCCGCGCGCGGCTATCTTTGCGAGAATTACGGCGGCGCCTTCATTTTGCCGGAGCGCGGTCCGATCGGCGCCAATTGCCTCGCCAACGCGCGCGATTTTCTCACCCCCGTTGCGGCCTATGAAGACAAGGACGCGCCGACCGAGCTGTTCGTGAAATGGGGTGGCGCGCTGTGGAAGACGAGGTTGCCGCATTCGCCGATCGACGTGGTGGCCTGGCACGGCAATTACGCGCCGTACAAATACGATCTGCGCACGTTCTCGCCGGTCGGCGCGATCGGGTTCGATCATCCCGATCCCTCGATCTTCACGGTGATGACGTCGCCGTCGGAAACCGCAGGCACGGCCAATATCGATTTCGTGATCTTCCCGGAGCGCTGGGCGGTCGCCGAAAACACCTTCCGTCCGCCGTGGTATCACATGAACATCATGTCGGAGTTCATGGGACTGATTTACGGCGTCTACGACGCCAAGCCGCAAGGCTTCGTGCCCGGCGGCATCTCGTTGCATAACCAGATGTTGCCGCACGGTCCGGATCGCGAGGCTTTCGATCACGCCAGCAGTTCTGAACTCAAGCCGGTCAAGCTGACCGGCACCATGGCTTTCATGTTCGAGACGCGCTATCCGCAACGCGTTACCGAACACGCTGCAAAATCACCGACCTTGCAGGCCGATTACGCCGATTGCTGGAAGGGCCTGGAGAAGCGCTTCGATCCGAACAAGCCGTGATTTAATTTCTTCTCTCTCCCCTTGGGGGAGAGGGCGGGTAGCCGCACAACGAGGCCAAAGACCTCACCCGTCTCGAATTCGCTTCGCTCATTCGATCCACCCTCTCCCACAAGGGGAGAGGGGAAGAAAAGAGATTATAGCGCGTGCCCCATCCGAACGATCCAACGCTCCGTTCCTTCATCGACGTCGATGCAACCTCGGATTTTCCGATCCAGAACCTGCCTTATGGCGTGTTCTCGTCGAACGGTCGCGCTTCGCGCGTTGGCGTTGCGATCGGCGACCACGTGCTCGATCTCTGCGAACTGGAACAGGCCGGTCGTCTCGACGTCGGCGATCCCGGTGTATTCGCCAGGCCGACGCTGAACGCGTTCATGGCATTGGGGCCGACCGTATGGTCGCGCACCCGCGCGCGGATCAGCGAATTGCTGCGGCACGATCATCCGGAGTTGCGCGACAATTCCGAGCTGCGCGCGCGGGCGCTGCTGTCGATGGCTGATGTGAAACTGCATCTGCCGTTCCAGGTTGCCGGCTACACCGATTTTTATTCATCGAAAGAGCATGCCGCCAATGTCGGCGTCATGTTCCGCGGCAAGGACAACGCGCTGCAGCCGAACTGGCTGCATATGCCGATCGGCTACAACGGCCGCGCATCCACCGTCGTCGTCAGTGGGACCAAGGTGAGGCGGCCACGCGGACAGTTGAAGCCGCCGGGTGCGGAAGTGCCGAGTTTCGGGCCGTGCAAGCGGCTCGACTTCGAGCTTGAGATGGGATTTGTGGTCGGCCAGCCCTCAAAGATGGGCGAGATGTTGACCGAGAAGCAGGCTGCGGAGATGATCTTCGGATTCATGATCCTGAACGACTGGAGCGCGCGCGATATCCAGCAATGGGAATATGTGCCGCTCGGGCCGTTCCAGGCCAAGGCGTTTGCGACCTCGATCAGTCCCTGGATCGTGACCCGCGAAGCACTGGAGCCGTTCCGGATGCATGGTCCGGCGCAGAATCCGGCGCCGCTGCCTTATCTGAAGCAGCACTTGCCGAACAATTACGATATGCAGCTCGATGTCTCCTTGCGCGCCGCCGGCATGAACGAGGCGATGCGCATCTGCCGCACCAATTTCAAGTACATGTACTGGTCGTCGGTGCAGCAATTGATGCACCACGCTTCCTCCGGCTGCGCGATGAACATCGGCGACATCCTGGGCTCCGGCACCATCAGTGGCCCGGACAAGAATTCGCGAGGTAGCCTGCTTGAAATAAGCTGGAACGGCACGGAACCGGTCGAACTGCCTGGCGGCGCCAAGCGGACGTTCCTCGAAGATGGCGATTCGCTGGTCATGCGCGGCTGGTGCCAGGGCGACGGCTACCGCGTCGGCTTCGGCGAAGTCGAAGGAACGATTTTGCCGGCGGAGTAATTTTGTTCGTCATTGCGAGCGTTAGCGAAGCCAGCCGCGCATGGAGCACTGGATTGCTTCGTCGCGCAGCCTGCTATTATCATTTCAACGCGGCGCCGCCGGGGCGTCGCGAATCTTTGCGCAGTGCTACGCCCACGTCGTCGTGACTGTATTTGAGATGGACCGTTTGTCCGAAGGTGGCTGCGCTTCGATGCACATGCCCGGCCGCCATTGCTTCGAGGGACGAATCGGCCGCGGTGCAAAACCGGTTCGTGTAAGAAAACGCGTCAAAACAAGAATCTGGAGTCCCGTTCCGATTCCATCGAAACGGAAAAGGCTAGGCCAGCGTCTTCAGCGGCAGCTTCATGCTCTCCTTCAGGCGATCCAGCACGATCGACGACCGCACATGGGCCACACTTTGATGTGGCATCAACACATTGTTAACGATGTCGGACAGGCTTTTGAGGTCACGCAACACGGCTTTCAAGAGATAGTCGGCATCCCCGGTCAGCGAATAGGCTTCCTGAATATCGTCGACGCGATTGACCAGCGCGCGAAACTTCTTGGCATTGTCGGGCGAGTGCGTTGCGAGCGTAATGTGGATGAAGGCAATCAGGTTGAAGCCGAGCGCCTCGCGTTCAAGGTCGGCGTGATAACCCGCGATCACTTTCTCTGCCTCAAGCCGCATCCGACGCCGGGAGCATTGCGAAGCCGACAGGCCGACCAGCTCAGCCAATTGCTGGTTGGTCAGGCGGCCGTCGTCCTGCAACGCGCCCAGTATTTTGAGGTCGAATGTGTCCACCGTTACCATGCGCGGTTTGTCCATTTGATGCACAAATCACGCGTATATTAGCCGATCATGGGCTATTTTGCATGCACTTTGCGTTGCCCATGACGGATAACCCGTAAAAATCAGCACCCTCCCAAGGAGCTTTGCCATGGGTCCATTTCCGCATGATGCGCCGGCCGCGAAAATCAGCGCCGATAACCCGATGGGCACCGACGGTTTCGAGTTCGTCGAATTTGCCCATCCCCGGCCCGAAGAATTGCACGCGCTGCTCAAGCTGATGGGCTACGCGCCCGTGGCGCGCCACAGGACCAAGAAGATCACGGTTTATCGCCAGGGCGACATCAACTACCTCGTCAACGAGGAGCCGGGCACTCACGGCTTTTCGTTTGTCGCCGCCCATGGACCTTGCGCGCCCTCAATGGGGTTTCGCGTGGTCGATGCGAAGAGGGCTTATGAACGCGCGGTGAAGCTTGGCGCGGAACCGGCGGACATTCCGGCCGCGCAAAAGACGCTCGACGGACCCGCGATCAAAGGGATCGGCGGTAGCCTGCTTTATTTCGTCGATCGTTACGGCGCCAAGGGCTCGGCCTATGACGCCGATTTCGAATGGCTCGGCGCGCGCAATCCGCGCCCCGAAGGCGCGGGCCTGTTCTATCTTGATCACCTCACCCACAACGTTCATCGCGGGCGCATGGACGTGTGGACCGGCTTCTACGAAAAACTGTTCAACTTCCGGCAAATCCGCTTCTTCGACATCGAAGGTCGTGCCTCGGGGCTGTTCTCGCGCGCGCTGACCAGCCCGGACGGCAAGATCCGGATCCCGGTCAACGAGGACGCCGGCGAGTCGGGCCAGATCGAGGAATATCTCAACGTCTATCGCGGCGAGGGTATCCAGCATATCGCCTGCGGCGCGCGAGATATCTACCGCGCGATCGAAACCCTGCAGGCCAACGGCCTGCCGTTCATGCCCCCGCCGCCCGCAACCTATTTCGAGAAGGTCGACGCGCGGCTGCCCAACCATGGCGAGGACGTCGCACGATTGCAGCGCGACGGGATCCTGATCGACGGCGAGGGCGTGGTCGATGGTGGCCACACCAAGGTGCTGCTGCAGATATTCTCCGCCAACGCGATCGGGCCAATCTTTTTCGAGTTCATCCAGCGCAAGGGCGACGAAGGCTTCGGCGAAGGCAACTTCAAGGCGCTGTTCGAATCGATCGAGGAAGATCAGATCCGCCGCGGCGTGCTGAAGGTCGACAACGCGGCGTGAGCCTTATAGGTTCTGATCGAATCAGAACCGGGCTCTAGCTTTTTGTTTTGACGCGTTTTCTTCAAGCGAACCGGACGCCACTTCGCTCGAAAACGCTATAACTACTTCGCTGCATTCCATTCGCTTGTCACGTCGGCGATATTCGTTTTTTCCGCATCCCGGATCACCGATGGCGTGCGCGAGAAGCGCGGTGCCGGCGCGGGCTGGGTGACGCCATGGGGTGTGACGAAGACTTCCCGCGCGGCCATGTGCGGATGATGCGGCGCTTCCTTCATGGTCAGGATCGGAGCGAAGCAGATGTCGGTGCCTTCCATGATCCTGCACCATTCGTCGCGGCTCCCGGCTTTGAAGATTTCGACCAGCCTGTCTTTCAAGGCTGGCCAAGCGTCGCGGTTCATCTGCGCATCGAAGCAGGCTTCGGAAAGGCCGGCATGCTGGCGCAACAGAGCGTAGAACTGCGGTTCGATCGAGCCGATCGAAATGAACCGGCCGCAGGAGCATTCGTAGACGCCATAGAAATGCGCGCCGCCGTCGAGGAAATTGGTTTCGCGCTGATCGGTCCAGCGGCCTGACGCTGCCATGTCGAAGAATATCGACATCAGCGACGCCACACCGCGGCATCCACCACTTGGCCCTTGCCGAACTTCTTTGCCTCTAACAGCGCCGCGAGCACGCCAACCACCAGATAGAGCGCGCCGCCGCCGAAGTCGCCGACCAGATTAAGCGGCGGCACCGGCTTTTCCCTGGTGCCGATCGCGGCCAGTGCGCCGGTGACCGAGATGTAGTTGATGTCGTGGCCGGCGGTCTGCGCCAGCGGGCCTTGCTGGCCCCAGCCGGTCACGCGGCCATAAACAAGGCGCGGATTGCGCGCGTGCACGACTTCGGGGCCCAAGTCCAGCCGCTCCATCACGCTGGTGGCGTGGCAAACAATCTTTGGTTGGAAACAGATTTAAACGCAGAAGCGGCGCGCATCGCTGCGCGCCGCTTTGATTGAAGTTGAACGGGCGATCAGCCGGCCGCGGTGACCGCGCGCTGTGCCATGACTTTGATCAGGTTAGCGCGATAGTCTGCCGAGCCGTGAATGTCGGACAGCAATCCGCTGGCTGAAATCTTGACGCTGTCGAGTGCGCTTGGCGACCAGTTGGCTTTCAGCGCCGCCTCGATCGCCGGCACCCGCATAACGCCGGTCTGCGACGCGCCGGTGGCCGCGACGCGAACATCGCCGGTCTTCGTCCTGGCGACGAACACGCCGGTCAGCGCAAAGCGCGAGGCAGGATGGCGCATTTTCGCGTAACCGGCCTTGGCCGGAACCGGGAACGAGACGGCGATGATGATCTCGCCGTCCTCAAGCGCGGTGGTGAACAGACTCTTGAAGAAGTCGTTGGCGGAGATCGAGCGCTTGTTGGTCTTCACGGTGGCGTCCAGCGCGAGCAGCGCGGCCGGATAATCTGCGGCCGGATCATTGGTGGCGATCGAGCCGCCAATGGTGCCGCGATAACGTACCGCGGGATCGCCCAAATTCGACGTGAGGTATTCGATCGCCGGAATCGATTTCTTCACCTCGGCGCTTTGCATAATGTCGAAATAGGTCGTCGCGGCCTTGATGGTCAGCGTGTCGCTGGACGATTCGATGCCGACCAGATCCTTGATCCGGGCAAGATCGATCACGTCGGACGGCGCAGCCAGCCGCTGCTTCATCACGGGAATCAGGGTGTGGCCGCCGGCGAGGTATTTCGATTCCGATCCCTTGGCGAACAGGTTGGCGGCTTCGTCGATCGAGGAGGGGCGATGATAGGTTGTCTCATACATGACCGTGCTCCTCTCAAGCGTTGCCGTGGATGGCGTGCCACACCCGATCGGGCGTCGCCGGCATCTCGAGCTTGTTGTTGCCGATCGCATCCGTGATTGCGTTGATGACGGCGGCCGATGCGCCGATCGCGCCGGCCTCGCCGCAGCCTTTGACGCCGAGCGGATTGCCCGGACACAAGGTCGTCGTATGCGATAGCTTGAACGACGGCAGATCGTCGGCGCGCGGCATGGTGTAGTCCATGTACGAGGCCGTCACGAGCTGTCCGTTGGAGTCGTAGACCACGCCTTCGAGCAGCGCCTGGCCGATGCCTTGGGCAAGGCCGCCATGAACCTGTCCCTCGACGATCATGGGGTTGATCAGCCGGCCGAAATCGTCCGCCGCGACGAAGTTGACGAAGGACGTCTTGCCGATGCCCGGATCAACCTCGACTTCGCAGATATAGGCGCCGGCCGGGAAAGTGAAGTTGGTCGGGTCGTAGAACGCGGTCTCCTTCAGACCCGGCTCCATACCGTCGGGCAGATTGTGCGCGGTGTAGGCCGCGAGCGCGACCATCGGCAGTGCAATCGACTTGTCGGTGCCGGTGACCTTGAATTCACCATTCTCGATCACGATGTCGTCTTCCGATGCCTCGAGTTGATGCGCGGCGATTTTCTTGGCCTTGGCCTCGACCTTTTCCATTGCCTTGATGATCGCCGTGCCGCCGACCGCGATCGAGCGGGAGCCATAGGTGCCCATGCCGAACTGCACCTTGTCGGTGTCGCCATGGACGATCTGCACCTGGCCGACCGGCACGCCGATCCGCTCGGCGATCAATTGTGCAAACGTCGTCTCGTGGCCCTGTCCGTGGCTGTGCGATCCCGTCAACACCTCGATGGTCCCGACCGGATTGACCCGGATTTCCGCCGATTCCCACAGGCCGACGCCGGCGCCTAAGCTGCCGACCGCCTTTGACGGCGCGATCCCGCAAGCCTCGATGTAGCAGGAGAGACCAATGCCGCGCAGCTTGCCTTCCGATTTGGCTTTCGCCTTGCGGGCCGCGAAACCGGCGTAATCGATGGCCTTCATCGCGGCATCCAGCGAGGCGCCGAAATCCCCGGCATCATACGCCATGATCACCGGCGTCTGATGCGGGAATTGCGTGATGAAATTCTTGCGGCGCAGTTCAGCCGAATCGACCTTCAACTGCCGCGCTGCCGTCTCCATCGTGCGTTCCAACAGATAGCTTGCCTCGGGGCGGCCGGCGCCGCGATAGGCGTCAACCGGCGTGGTGTTGGTGTAGACGCCCATCACCTCGGCATAGATGGCTGGAATATTGTACTGACCCGACAGCAGCGTCGCGTAGAGATAGGTCGGCACCGACGAGGAGAACAGCGACATATAGGCGCCGAAATTGGCGTGGGTCTTGACCCGCAATGCCAGGATCCTGTTGTCCTTGTCGAACGCCATTTCGGCCTTCGAGACATGGTCGCGGCCGTGGGCGTCGGTCAAAAACGCCTCGGTGCGATCGCCGTTCCATTTCACCGGGCGCCCGAGCTTCTTTGATGCCCACAGGGCCACCATCTCTTCCGGATAAATGAATATCTTGGAGCCGAAACCGCCGCCGACATCGGGCGCGATCACCCGCAGCTTGTGCTCTGGCGCGATATTATAGAATGCCGACAGCACCAGCCGCGCGACATGCGGGTTCTGCGATGTGGTGTAGAGCGTAAAATGCTCCTCGGCCTCATTGTATTCGGCGATCGCCGCGCGCGGCTCCATCGCATTCGGTGCCAGCCGGTTATTCGTCAGTTCGAGTGTCACCACATTGGCGGCTTTGCCGAAGGCCTCCTTGACCGCGGCTTCGTCGCCCAACGCCCAGTCATAGACCACGTTGCCCGGCGCTTCCGGATGCAGTTGCGGCGCGTCCGGCTTGATGGCGGAGCGGATGTCGGCCACCGGCGGCAGTTCCTCGTATTCGACTACCACGGCTTCCGCTGCGTCCTTGGCGAGATTTTTGCTCTCGGCAATGACCACGGCGATCGCCTGGCCGACGAAGCGCACGGTTTCCGGCGCCATCGCCGGCCACGCGCCCATCTTCATCGGGCTGCCGTCCTTGGAAGTGATCGCCCAACCGCAGATCAGATTGCCGATCTTGTCGTCAACGATCTGCCGGCCGGTCAACACGCCGACCACGCCGGGCATCTTCATCGCCGCGGAGGAATCGATGCTTTTGATCTTGGCGTGGGCGTGCGGGCTGCGGATGAAGTGGGCGTGGGTCATGCCCATCAGTTTGATGTCGTCGACATAGCGGCCTTTGCCGGTGATGAAGCGTCGGTCTTCCTTGCGCACGACGCTTGCGCCAATGCCTTCAACGCCCATGTCCTGGTTCTCCTATCGGAGTTTTGCTGCCCGTTTTCATCAAAACAAGGCGGTCTTTAATTCGATCGGTGGGCCAGCGACTACTCCGCCGCTTGCGAGACTTTCATGCGCCCGGCGCCGTCAAGTACCGACTTGACGATGTTGTGATAGCCGGTGCAGCGGCAGATGTTGCCTTCGAGTTCGTGCCGGACGGTTTCCTCGTCGAGCTTGCCGCCATAACGGTGCACGATGTCGACCGCCGACATGATCATGCCCGGCGTGCAATAGCCGCATTGCAGTCCGTGATTGTCGCGGAACGCGGCTTGCATCGGATGCAGTTCGTCGCCTTTCGACAGACCTTCGATGGTCGTGATATTGGAGCCGTTGGCCTGTCCGACCAGAACGGTGCATGATTTGACGGCACGGCCGTCGATATGGACGACACAGGCGCCGCACTGGCTGGTGTCGCAGCCCACATGGGTGCCGGTCAGGTTCAAATGATCGCGCAGGAGATGGACAAGGAGCGTCCGGTCCTCGACGTCGGCCGAAACCTCCCTGCCATTCACCGTCAATTTGACTTTTGACACGCCGATACCTCCCGATGCTCTTTAATTGTTTCGATTAGAAGCAGGCAAAAGGAACTTTGCAACTAGGAAGTTCATCCGCCGCGGTATCGAAGCTGGCCGGAAGCCTCACCAGCGCTGCTGTGGGTATCGCAACTACCGGGCGTGACTGGCTTTTTGGGTTGATCGCCTTCCTCGGGACATGAACGAAAGGCGGGGCAGGTAGGTATTTATGGCTCTGTCATATGGCATGGCAGGCCGCGAGTAGGAATAGCGGCAAAGCTGCGTTGCAAGCCGAAGTCGGCCGACAATGCAAAACTATCGCCTGCGAGTCGCACCCGGCCGTAGCAGGGCGGGTATCCGTTGGCCTTTTCTTCCGCTGTCGTCAGGGCGAAGTGTCACGCCTTGGAAGGCGTGAATTCAATCTCGGCCAAATTGATGCTTCAGTTCGGTTTTTGCCCGCTCCAGTCGATCGCGTTGGGTTTTGGGCAAGGTCTTGCCGGCACGGTTGATGTAGAATGTCAGCATCGAAAGCGCGGAGCGGTAGGCGCTGCTCTTGCGGCGAGAGCTGTGCTCTGCCGAGCGCTTGAGGGAAGCGGCGATCTTCTTCGCATCGGTCAGTCTGAAGACGCCGCGCTTGAGATCGAGCGCATCGCTTTCTCGCGTGACGCGCTGCGACCAGCGCTTCGGTGTTGCAGACTTTGCCGAGGGCTTTTTTGAAGATTTTTTCGCATGGGATGTGCGACTGCTCCCGCGCTTTGCGGTCTTGCGAGACACCTTCCGACGTTCGACCATGGAAATGACTCCAACTGCTCCGAACCAAAAACAGCGGCGAAACCATTAGGTTCCTCTAGCGCCGGGTGCGCTGGAACCTTGCGCGGCGGCCAAACGTTATTGTTGCATCAGCCATCATGGCTCCCACAATTCAGGCTTGAGAAACCTTGGAACCAGATATTCCGAGGCTTTTTCTTATTAACATGGTCCAATGGATTTACAGCCGGTACAGCAGGTCTCAGTAGCGGGCAGGGACTTGGACGCAGCGCCGCTGCGGCAGGATGGAGCGGGCAGCGGCGGAATCGTCGAGACCGATATTCCGGCGCGGCTCGACGCCCTGCGCTGGAGCGGTTTTCACACCCGCGTCGTGGTCGCGCTGGGGATCACCTGGATCCTGGACGGGCTGGAGGTCACCCTGGCGGGTGCGCTCTCGGGGGCGCTGAAAGAAAGCCCGCGAATGCAATTCTCCAATTTCGACGTCGGATTGGCCAACAGCGCCTATCTTGCCGGCGCTGTGCTCGGTGCGATCGGATTCGGCTGGCTCACCGACCGCATCGGCCGCAAGAAGCTGTTTTTCATCACGCTTGCGCTCTATCTCACGGCGACAGCCGCGACCGCATTGTCATGGGGAGTTGCCAGCTATGCATTGTTTCGCTTCCTGACCGGCGCGGGGATCGGTGGCGAGTACACCGCGATCAATTCGACCATCCAGGAACTGGTGCCGGCTCGTTATCGGGGCTGGACCGACCTCTTGATTAACGGCAGCTTCTGGGTCGGCGCCGCGATCGGTGCCACCAGCGCGATCATCCTGCTCGATCCCGCGGTGATCGGTCCCGATCATGGCTGGCGGCTGGCCTATCTCACCGGCGCCTGTCTCGGACTGATCGTACTGGTGATGCGGATGTGGATTCCGGAAAGCCCGCGCTGGCTGATGATCCACGGCCATCCCGATCAGGCCAACGCGATTGTCGCTGATATCGAGAAATCCGTGACGGGACACGTCAACGCCCAGCAGGCGCTGCCGAAAATCAGGATCAGGATGCGCGATCATACGCCGCTTGGCGAAGTTGCGAGCACGCTGTTCACCGTTTATCGCCAGCGTTCGCTGGTCGGGCTCGCGTTGATGGTCGCGCAGGCGTTTTTCTATAATGCGATCTTCTTCACCTTCGCACTCGTGCTGACAGATTTCTTCCATATTCCGGCCAATCACGTCGGCTGGTATCTATTGCCGTTCGCCGCCGGCAATTTCGCAGGTCCCTTGCTGCTCGGGCGTCTGTTCGACACGCTGGGACGGCGCACCATGATCACCTTCACTTATGGCGTATCGGGCATTTTGCTGGCGATATCGGGCTATCTGTTCTCGATCGGTGCCTTGAGCGCGCAAGGCCAGACCATCGCCTGGATGGTGATTTTCTTTTTTGCTTCGCCGGCTGCGAGCGCGGCCTATCTCACCGTTAGCGAGAACTTTCCGCTGGAAGTTCGCGCGCTGGCGATCGCGCTGTTTTACGCGATCGGAACGGCGATCGGTGGTGTTATTGGCCCGGCCTTGTTTGGCGCGCTGATCGATACGGGTTCGCGGGGCAGCGTATTCCTCGGCTACCTTTCGGGATCGGTATTGATGGTCGCGGCCGCCGGGATCGCGTGGCGCTACGCCGTCGCGGCCGAGCGAAAATCGCTCGAATCCGTTGCACGGCCGCTGGCTTTTGTGGAGTAGGATAAGATGAATCAGGATCTGGCCGAAATGCCATTGGAAGACGATTTGGCGCCCGACGAGGAAAGCTCGCCCTATCCCGTTCCGGCGCCGCGCTCGCTGGTGCCGCATTTGGGCGAAACCGCCATTCTGCTCGACATTGACGGTACGCTGCTCGACCTCGCGCCGACACCGCGCGAGGTGTGGGTGCCGCCGGGGCTGGCCAAAACGCTCCGCCGGCTAATAGAGCGGACCTCCGGCGCATTGGCGCTGGTCAGCGGCCGATCGTTGAACGACATCGATCTGATCTTTGCGCCGGACCAATTTCCGGCGATCGGAGGCCATGGCGCGGAGATGCGGCTCTCGATCGATAGCGAGGCAGTCGCCGCGCACGCCCCACCGATGGACAAGGAATTGAAGCGGCGGCTGGCCGCGATCGCCAAGCTCAGCCCGGGGATCCTGCTGGAAGACAAGGGCTATTCGCTGGCGCTACACTATCGGCTGGCCCCACATGCAGAGAAAGCGATCTACGAGGCGGTGTCGCTGATTCGCGCTGATCTGCCGAACGCACCGATCGAGGTGCTGCCCGGCAAATCGGTCTGCGAGATCAAGCACTCCGGCTTCAACAAGGCGTCGGGAGTGCAGGAGTTGATGACGCACGAGCCGTTCAGGGGACGACGTCCGCTTTTTATCGGCGATGACGTTACGGATGAGACGGTATTTGCGATCATGCCCGATCTGAAAGGGCTCGCATTTTCTGTCGGCCGCCGCGCGCAAGGCGTCGCGGGGCATTTCGACGAGCCGAGCGATGTGCGCGCGTTTCTCGCGCGGCTGCTCGATGACGAAGCTGTGATCCGGAAATAATAATTAGTAAATGGGAATAGCGACCGGATTGTGTTTTTCTGACGCACAAAAAATTCATGCAAGCCGCCAAACCGCAGCAATGCTGACATATGCGCACGGGCGCGCCGAAATTCTTGCCGAAATTCTTGCTAAAACCATCGAGTTCCACTGGTCCCGGCCCGAATTTGGTTTCATTTCGTTGAAACGATGGCTGGGAACCATATTGATGAATGGTTGTTAACACCCGCACTATCGGGAAGAGACCCCTGTGAATCTCGTTGTTGTTTCAAACCGCGTGGCGCGCGGCAAGGCCCATGAACCCATGACCGGGGGACTGGCTGCCGCATTGCTTTCGGTAGTGGAAAATTCCGGCGCGATTTGGGTGGGTTCCAGCGGGCGGGTTCGCGATGGCGCACATAAGGAACCGTTCGCCGAAATCGAGGCGTTGGGTGCCGGCGCGCTGGCGATGTTGGACCTGCCGGCGGCGCATTACGGCGGCTATTATGAAGGTTTTGCGAATTCGGCCCTGTGGCCGGCACTGCACTCCCGCAGCGATCTGATCCGCACCTGCCAGGAGGATTATTTTTCCTATCGCGAAGTCAATGCCTTCATGGCAAAGGCACTGTTGCGCTTCGAGAAGCCGGGCACGGCATTCTGGATCCAGGACTATCATTTCCTCGCGCTCGGCGCAGAACTGCGCGATCTCGGCGTAACGCAGCCGATCGGTTTCTTCCTGCATACGCCATGGCCGGAGCGCGCAGTGGTCGGCGGCGTGCCGCATCATCGCGAGTTGGTCGAGGCGATGCTGGCCTATGATTTGATCGGCTTTCAGACCCAGGACGACTGCGACAACTTCATCGGCTATCTCTCGGCCGATCTCGGCCTTAATGTGAGCAATGGCGTCGTTACCTCGCGTTATGGCACGTCGCGGTTGCAGGTATTTCCGATCGGCATCGATCCGCAGAAATTCGCCGAGCAGGCGGCCAAGGCGGTCTCGCATCCGGACGTGTCGCGGCTGCGACGCAGTCTCAATGGCGAGAAGCTCGCGATCGGCGTCGACCGACTGGACTATTCCAAAGGTCTGGTCAATCGCATCAACGCGTTCGACCGGATGTGGACCTTGCGGCCGTCACTGGCGCGTACGGCCTCGCTGTTGCAGATCGCAACACCGTCGCGCGGGGCGATCGAGGCCTATGGCAATCTGCAGGAGGAGCTTGCCAAACTGGTCAGCGAGGTCAATGGTCGCCACGGTGAAGTGGACTGGACCCCGATCCGCTATCTCAACAAGGGCTATGGCCAGAACGTGCTGGCCGGCCTCTACCGCACTGCGCAGGTCGGTGTGGTGACGCCGCTGCATGACGGCATGAACCTCGTCGCCAAGGAATATGTCGCGGCCCAGCATCCAGCCGATCCTGGCGTGCTGGTGCTTTCCAAATTTGCTGGCGCGGCCAATGAACTCGACACCGCCCTGTTGGTCAACCCGCATGATATCGACGGCATGGCCGGCGCCATTGCGACCGCGCTCTCGATGCCGTTGACGGAGCGACGCATGCGCTGGGAAGCCATGATGGAAAAGCTGCGCGCCGGCACGATCCAGCAATGGTTCGCCGATTTCGTCGATGCGCTGCAGGAGAGCAGGCTCGAACGCGCCCCCGATCCGTCGCCGATGGCGCCAAGCCTGTGGCCGCTGCGCTCGGTCAACTCCAACCTGCGCTATCACTAGCAATAACGGCAGCGTGCTCCTCTCCCACGGCAAGGGTAGAGCGGCCTATCCGGTTGGGCCGGCGGCATCGCGCGGCTGTGCGATTGGAAGCCGCGCGCCAGACCTGTCGGGCGCATCGCGGCATTGACCTCGCGATGGGACAGGCGAAGCTGGAGCCGTCCTAGCATTTCAATTTGGCGTTTCAGTTTTTGCTAAAATAGTTGCAATACGAGACGCCATCGAGAGCGGCGCAGCGCAGCTTGTACGGCGAGCTTGGATTGTCCAGTGGCGACTGCGCTGTCATTCGATTCAATCGTCTCGACTGTGGGGTTTTCGGTTCAAGGATTTTGCGGAGGAACGGCGCAGAAATGACGACGAAGACAAATTGCCGATAAAATTCAGACGGTTGGGGAAATATTTGGGCCGGCTTCTGCAGTCCCTTGCAAAAGTCCTGCTGTCCCTTCAAGAGAAGGCATCCGGAGAGATGGCCGAGTGGCTTAAGGCGCACGCTTGGAAAGCGTGTGTGCGGGAAACCGTACCGTGGGTTCGAATCCCACTCTCTCCGCCACTACACTGTTCTCCTCAGTATCACGCCGTTTCTAAATCTACGCAAAATCAAGAGCTAAGGCGGAAGGACTGTTCTCTTCCGTTTCTCGGTGCTACCGGCAGTTGCCGCTCGAACCGTAGCTTTTGACCGTAGGTTCGGAGGACGGTTTTCTCGGGGGAGTACATGGCTGGCAAGCTCAAGCCACTCGACGTCCAACGCGAAATTCGACCCGGCAAATATCCCGACGGCGACGGTCTGTACCTCATCGTTGCCGGCGCCACATCGAAAAACTGGAGCTACCGTTATTGGAAGAACGGTAAGCAGCGCTGGCTAGGCCTGGGTTCATTCAAGGACGTGTCCCTAAAGGATGCGCGTCTCGCTCGCGACGCCGCGCGTCTTCGCATCAAGGGTGATCGCAGTACGCCCGGCGTCGACATCGTTCAGGAGAAGCGAGCCGCGCGTCAGGAAGCGAAAGCCATAGAGATAAAGATAACTCTCCCCACGTTCGAGGAGTGTGCCGAAATCTATATTCGCGAACGCTGGTCGACCTGGAGCAGGAAACACCGCAATCAATGGCCGTCGTCGCTCAAGCGCTACGCTTACCCGACGATCGGAAAACTCACGATCCGCGAGATCAGGCCTAGCCACGTCTACGAATTGCTACGGCCGATCTGGCTTGAGAAGCGAGAGACGGCCAATCGCGTTCGCGGACGGATCGAAACGATCATCGCTAAGAACGTCGATGTTGACGATACAGACTTTCGAAATCCTGCTGAGCTCACCAAACAGCTGCGCGAAAAGCTTCCAAGGCGGCCGAAGCGCGTCGTGCGGCATCATCCTGCCCTGCCTTACGCCGAAGCACCGCAGTTCATGGCTGATCTATCTTTGGCCGGCGGGATCGCCGCTTCGATGCTCCGCTTTCTGATCTTCTCCGCCTGCCGTACCAACGAAGTGGTCGAGGCCCGCTGGTCCGAGATCGACGGGCGCTCATCGACTTGGAAGATTCCCGGCGAACGCATGAAGATGAACCAGGACCATGTCGTGCCGCTTTCAGATCCAGCGCTCGCAATCCTCGAAAAGTTGCGTGACGGCGCCAAGGGCGCGCTGATCTTCCCGAACCCCGATGGCGGGCTATTTTCGGAAAATGCAATGCTCGCTGTATTGAACCGCCTCGGCTTCAATCACGTGACAGTGCACGGATTCCGTTCGACGTTTGCAACCTGGGCCGAGGAGTGCACGGACTACCCGGATGGCGTGCGCGAGGCGGCGTTGGCGCACAAATATAAGTCCGAGACCACGGCGGCCTACCAGCGCGGGCACAAGCTCGAGAAGCGACGCGCTCTCATGAAAGATTGGGCGCAGTTCCTGGCAGGGTCAGAGATCATCCGCCTTAGCGGAGCAGGTTGACCTGTGCCGTGCACTCCCAAAGCCGGTCGCATCCAGCGTCTATTCAACCCCTAACGAGTTCAAACCGTTACCTTCGGAAGAAGGGCGGCGCCATCACGAACAACCTTTTGACCATGCGCCAGCGACATGAGGTCTATCCCTCGTACGCGAGAGGGCAGTAGGCGTACATACGAAGCAGATTGGCCGCTGAAGGTGGCTTATTTCTTTTCCCAATCGCGCCAGTGCGTCGGGTGAAGCTCTACCGGACGGCCGGTCGCAGCCTTGATCCAACCATCGACAACGCGACGGCAGGGGAAGATAACCGCGTAAACGTCACCGTTGGCCTCAATGACGGCCACTTCCAAGTCCCGGTCAAATGGAGCGGTTTCGATTTCGAACCATTTCATACCGGTCAAATTAGTCGGTCGGTTGACTGACAAATTGATCGTCGTCAAACTTTAGTATTAATATGGGACGCCTCGGCGTTAGGCTTTTCGCGGCGGCCTTGGATTTTTGGCTTGCCACTCGGCCAGCTTGGCCTCTTCCTCGGCCAGCAGCTTACGCAGCATCTCGATCTTCCGCGAGTCTGTCTCGGTATCCAAGAGTTCTTTGTAGTGAGCGATGTTCGCTCGGATGACGAAATCCGCCATAACTCACCGCCGCTACCCGACTGGGTTCCATCGTAACATAACACCGCAGGTTAAAGACTAACACGCGCTAGAAAAAATGGCAGCCGATCCCGAACTTTAGCCCAAGCGCTCGAAGCTTCCGTGATCACGCATCGCACTGCCCGCAATCTGCCTTGCCCGCTCGTCGCGGAACATTCGTCGTTAGGGTAATGTCATCGATGGAAGAGATGATCCTTGGCCTTCCGAACAAGCAGCCGCGTTTGACTTGGTCGACGTAACTGGCGTCAAATTCGTCTTCTATCCTGGAGGAGGGACCAAATTCGGGTTGAATCGTTGTTCTTATCTTTCCGAGGAGGTCGGCATGCAACTGACAGCCCCAGGCGGACACCTCGAACAGCTAGACCGCTACTGGCGTGCTGCCAATTACCTTTCCGTCGGCCAGATCTACCTGCTCGACAATCCGCTGCTCAGGGAGCCGCTGAAGCCCGAACACATCAAGCCGCGGCTGCTCGGACATTGGGGCACCACGCCGGGACTGAACTTCATCTATGCCCACCTCAATCGCGTGATCCGCGCGTCTGACCTTAACGTCATCTATATCTGCGGTCCCGGTCATGGCGGCCCAGGCATGGTCGCTAACACCTATCTCGAAGGCACCTACACCGACATCTATCCCGAGGTGACGCGCGATGCGGACGGCTTGAGAAAACTGTTTCGCCAGTTCTCCTTCCCGGGCGGCATTCCAAGCCACGCAGCGCCGGAAACGCCGGGATCGATCCACGAAGGCGGCGAACTTGGCTATGCGCTTGTGCACGCCTACGGCGCAGCGTTCGACAATCCAGACCTGATCGTGACCTGCGTAGTCGGCGACGGCGAATCCGAAACCGGCCCGCTCGCTGCATCCTGGCATTCCAACAAGTTCCTGAACCCGATGCATGATGGCGCAGTCCTGCCGATCTTGCACCTCAACGGCTACAAGATCGCCAATCCCACGGTATTGGGCCGAATGAACGATGAGGAGATCCGCCACCTCTTCATCGGCTATGGCTACGAACCTCTGTTTGTCGTGGGTGATGATCCACCCGTCATGCACCGGCTGATGGCGGACGCACTCGATGTCGCGCTCGCCAGCGTCCGTTCAATTCAGCAAAGCGCGCGCGAGAAGCCTGCCAGTTTCCATCGACCAAAATGGCCCATGATCCTGCTACGCAGCCCGAAAGGCTGGACAGGGCCGAAAGAGGTTGATGGGTTGAAGGTCGAAGGGTTCTGGCGCGCCCACCAGGTGCCGATCGCCGATCCGCGCGGCAACCCGGAACACCTCAAACTACTCGAGGCTTGGATGAGGAGTTACGAGCCCGAAGAGCTGTTCGACGAGCGCGGAAGACTGATAGACGAATTGCAGGCGCTGGCACCTTCGGGCCACCGCCGGATGGGAACAAATCCCCATGCCAATGGCGGGCTGCTCAAGCGCGAGCTGAAGCTACCGGATTTTCGTGAGTTTGCTGTCGACGTCCACGACTCCGGCGGCACCGTAGCCGAGGCGACGCGCGAGCTTGGCAAATTCCTCCGAGACGTCATGAGTCTGAATACCGATGCGCGAAATTTCCGTATCATGGGTCCGGATGAAACTGCATCCAACCGGCTCGACGCCGTGTTCGAGGCGACCGATCGCGTCTGGATGGAAGGGATCGAGGCCTATGACGTGCATCTTGCCCATGACGGGCGAGTGATGGAGGTCTTGAGCGAGCATCTGTGTCAGGGCTGGCTCGAGGGTTACGTGCTCACCGGCCGGCACGGCTGGTTTTCCTGCTACGAAGCCTTTATCCACATTGTGGATTCGATGTTCAACCAGCATGCCAAATGGTTGAAGGTCTCTCGCGCGCTGCCCTGGCGACGCCCGATCGCCTCGCTCAACTACCTCCTGACCTCTCACGTCTGGCGCCAGGATCACAACGGCTTCAGCCACCAGGATCCCGGTTTTGTCGATCTCGTCACCAACAAGAAGGCAGATATCGTCCGCGTCTATCTGCCTCCAGACGCCAACACGCTGCTATGGGTCGCCGATCATTGCCTGCGCACCTATAACCGCATCAACGTGATCGTCGCGGGCAAGCAGCCGTCATTGCAATGGCTCTCGATGCGCGAGGCGATTACCCACTGCGAAGCTGGCATCGGCATCTGGAAATGGGCCGGCACGGAAGCGAGTGGCGCCGAGCCCGACGTGGTCATGGCGTGCGCCGGAGACGTTCCGACGCTTGAGACGCTTGCCGCCGTTGATCTGCTGCGCAACACGCTGCCAGCTCTAAAAATTCGCGTGATCAATGTCGTCGACCTGATGACGCTGCAGCCGAAGGGGCAGCATCCGCATGGCCTCTCCGACCACGATTTCGACAGCCTCTTCACGCGCGACAAGCCGGTGGTGTTCGCCTATCACGGTTACCCATATTTGATTCACCGACTGACCTATAATCGGGCCAATCATGTAAACATGCATGTGCGCGGCTATGCCGAAGAGGGCACGACAACGACACCGTTCGACATGACGGTGTTGAACCAGCTCGACCGGTTTCATCTGGCCATTGAAACAATCGAGCGCGTGCCGCGACTTGCCATTACGGCAGCCCACGTCAAGCAGCAATTTCGCAACGCGCTGATCGAGCATTCGCGCTACGTGCGCGAGCACGGCGAAGACATGCCCGCTGTCGCGCACTGGGGTTGGCCAGTTACCGGTTCCGACAAAATATCGTGATGGACGGCAGTGCCCTCCCTTGATCGACATCAACCCTGAATGCCATGGTCGACCTAGTTTCCTCACGCATCAGCTTTCTACGAGGAAAATGTCATGAAGGCGTTCGTCTATAATGGTCCAGGCAAGAAGGCCGTCGAGGAACGGCCGAAACCAGAAATCTCGGCTCCAACCGACGCGGTCGTCAAGCTTCTGAAAACGACGATTTGCGGGACAGATCTCCACATCCTGAAGGGTGACGTTCCGACCTGCACACCGGGCCGCATCCTTGGCCATGAGGGCGTTGGTGTTGTCGACAAGGTCGGCAATGCCGTCACCGCATTCAAGCCTGGTGACCATGTCATCATCTCTTGTATCTCCTCGTGCGGCACCTGCGAGTATTGCCGGCGCGGGATGTATTCCCATTGCGTGAACGGCGGATGGATCCTTGGTAATCGGATCGACGGTACGCAAGCGGAATTCGTCCGAACTCCCTTTGCCGACACGAGCCTTTATCACGTACCGGCAGGAGCAGAGGAAGACGCGCTCGTGATGCTCAGCGACATTCTTCCGACCGGTTTCGAATGTGGCGTGTTGAACGGCAAGGTCCAGCCTGGATCGACAGTGGCAATCGTTGGCGCGGGTCCGATTGGCTTGGCCGCGCTTCTGACGGCTCAGTTCTACGCGCCGGCCGAGATCATCATGATCGACCTCGACGACAACCGGCTAGAAATGTCCATCCCCTTCGGTGCCACAGCCGTCATCAACAATAAGGACGGCAAAGCGGCAGAGAAGGTCATGAAGATGACGGGCGGCCGTGGCGTCGATACGGCGATCGAGGCCGTTGGCGTGCCGGCAAGCTTCGTCACTTGCGAGGACATTGTCGCACCTGGCGGCGTCATCGCCAATGTCGGAGTCCATGGTGTGAAGGCGGATCTGCACCTGGAGCGACTGTGGGACCGCAACATCTCGATCACCACCAGGCTCGTCGACACTTCGACCACACCGATGCTGCTCAAGACAGTTCAATCACGCAGGATCGACGCAAAGAAGCTCATCACGCATCGCTTCGAGTTCGACAAGGTGCTTGACGCCTATGAGACGTTTGGTGCTGCCGCCAAGACCCACGCGCTGAAAGTTCTGATCGAATTCTAGGAAGCAGCATTGTTGCCGGCCTAATTCAATGCAGCTTGATGCTCCAATCTGGTGGGAGAATATCGAATGTACCAACATATCTTGGTTGCGACGGACGGTACCGAGCTCGCGGGGCGCGCGATCAAACATGGCGTTAATCTCGCAAAGGCTCTAGGCGCGAAGCTGACTGCTGTGACGATGACGGAACCATTCCACTGGTTTGACGCCAATATGGTAGAGGGTGCCGAAACTGCGTATCTTGATGGGGCGAACCGGGCCGCCGCGGCGGCGCTCGGCGTCGTTGTTGACGCGGCAAAGGAAGCGGGACTGCCCTGCGAAACGGTACACATCAAGGGGACGCATCCCTATGAGGCAATCATCGGAACAGCGCGTGAAAAGAAGTGCGACCTGATCGTGATGGCATCGCACGGACGGCGCGGTCTCTCGGCGGTCGTTCTCGGCAGCGAAACCGTCAAGGTGCTCACGCATTCCACCATCCCGGTTCTGGTGTGTCATTGAGAATGCGGATCGCCAACTATGATCGAGCAACTTACCAATTTTCCGGATAACGTTGCGGCGTTTCGTTGCACAGGCCAAGTCACGAAAGATGACTATGTCAGAGTTCTGGTCCCCGCCATTCTCGGCAAGCTTCGCACCCACGACAAGGTCCGGATGTATTATGAAACAGCCGCAGACTTCTCAGGATTCGAGCCCGGCGCGATGTGGGAAGATTTCAAGGTCGGCGTTGAGCATCTGACGCGTTGGGACCGGGTCGCAGTGGTCACGGACGTCGACTGGATCGAAAATGCCGTCCGTTTCTTCGCCTTCCTGATGCCGGCAACGACCAAGCTCTTTTCCGTGGCTGAAGCGGCGCAGGCGCGTTCATGGATTTCGGCCTAAGCGGAGAGACGATCCATGGACGGCCGACATCGCCAGAACCTCGTCAAGCAGGCGCAGGGCCTGCCTCCGATCCGGACTGCGGTCGTGCACCCTGTCGACGAGGTCTCGCTTCTTGGGGCGATCAAGGCAGCCGAGGCCAACCTCATCGTTCCCGTGCTGGTCGGTCCGAAGCAGAAGATCCGGTCGGCGGCGATCGAGGCGAAGGTCAATCTCTCGCCGTATGAGCTTGTCCCTACCGAGCACAGCCATGCGGCCGCCGCCAACGCGGTCGAACTGGCGGTGGGTCAAAAGGTCGAAGCCCTGATGAAGGGAAGCCTCCACACCGACGAATTCATGGGCGCGATCGTTCATGAGGAGAAGCTGTACACCGAGCGCCGCATGAGCCACGTCTTTGTCATCGATACGCCGGGCTACCCTAGACCCTTGTTCGTAACCGATGCCGCGCTCAACATGTATCCGGCGCTGGAGGACAAGGTCGATATCGTCCAGAATGCAATCGATCTAGCTCACGCCCTGGGCCTGCCGCTGGTCGCGATTTTGTCTGCAGTCGAGACGGTCTCGCCGAAGATCAAATCGACACTCGATGCTGCGGCGCTCTGCAAGATGGCGGATCGGCGACAGATTACGGGCGGCATCCTCGACGGACCGCTAGCGTTCGACAACGCAGTTTCCGAAGAAGCCGCCAAAACCAAGGGCATCCGCCGCTCATCTTGGCAGCGGCGCGAGCATGTGCGCGCTTAAGTCGGGACGAAGCGTCGCAACAACGATCTCCCGATGAGCAGGCGTTGCGGCAGTCTCGATCCGGGTGTCGTCCTCTACCTTGCGCAAGAGAAAGGCATGACCGCCAACGCGATCAGCGATCTGCTCTACCATTCTTCAGGGTTGCTCGGCATGTCCGGGCTCAGCGACGACATGAAAGCCCTGATCGAGAGCACTCGGCCAGAAGCCTCCGAAGCCGTCGAACTGTTCGTCTACAGGATTGGCCGCGAGCTCGGATCGCTTGCGGCGGCGTTGGGCGGGCTTGATGCCCTCGTTTTTACCGCGGGCATCGGCGAGCACGCCCCAGAAATCCGT
>JAGXAJ010000125.1 GCA_018971625.1 Pseudomonadota bacterium | reverse complement strand
ACGCCAGCGTCGGGGCGTCAGGACCACACGACTTCGCCGTCCGCAACACCGTCGCTCGTCCGCGCGCATCAAGCGCGCGACAACGCCATCGCGTCCACCGCATCCCGCTCCAACGTTCCGTGACGATCGCGATACGCCCCTCTTCTCGGAACGGGACGCACGCGATAGGCAACTGATTTGCATTCGGAGGGAAGCGGAAAATTTTTGAAATGGGGCTGGACAGGTTTTTGGTGATTTGCCTGTCCGGTCCCCTTTTAGCCTCTCCGGTTACACTGGTTTCACTTACGAACGTACCAAGGGCCTCGCTACCTCAACCCAGGCAAATCATCTGACTATCTCGAAACCTCTCCGCTTGAGATAGCGGCAACAATTTCCGAAAAAAGCTCCACGGACTGTCGCCCGCTAATTTCATCACACAGGTCATCAATCGAAATTATAGCGGAAACGCCGACTCGAGGATTGAAGAGCCCAAGTTTTTCGATCCTAAATCGCTTAGAAATATGATTCATTGCGCTATACATAATCAACTGGCGAATATCAATTGAACGAAATAACCGATCGCCTGCTTTCACCTCAAATAAGACGTTCGAGACGATTAGGTCGCCTTTGCTGGCATCGACGATTCCGCAGCCGGGAAAGATTGGTTCCACTATCAGCGAACCGGCGGGTCGATTGAAGGAAAAAATCCTACTAAGCCGACTACGCTGCTCTTCAATATCGAATAATTCATCGGCAGTAAAATTTTGGCTCGAGATCCGTTCTCCACCAACTTCTCTGCGAATCGATAATGAATGAACGGACGCTACAGCTTCATCTAGCTCCGATTTAGTCAACTTCCGAAGTGGCCAACTTTCGTTCCTGCTTGCACTCTGACAAAAAGCTGCGAACGCAACCTCATTGATAAATCCTCTCCGCATGGGATGAGTTGAGACCTTCATCTCCGGAAACTCGCGCTCGTAATGCCCGAGGTTCAACCTTCGGATAAATATATCCGTAGTTGGCGTAAGGCTTTTCCAAAAAGATGAGTGCATCTTGCAAAATGCCGAGACCGTTATCATAGGGGAATGCTCCACCCAGATTGCTTGGTCTTCTCGTCCGCCCAGCGCCGGACGAGCTGCTCAAAGGGCGAAAACTCATCGGCGGTATACTGTCGCCAATGACGGCCTTCATCTCTCAGTGAAAATGATGCGACGATGAACGCGCGTCGTTCCGCCACACTTAGGGATCGAAAGGTGGTCCTAATATCTGATAGCCAATACCAATTCTTCCACTTCGCCATAATCAGGATGATGTCGCGGCGAAGAAGCGAGGATGAAGTAGATAGTTTGAAAATCTTCGCCAGAACAGCTTCAGCCTCGGGCGAGTGCTTACAGGACAAAACTCTCAGAGCAAAAGCAAGGTTGAGATCGACTCGTAGGACGTGCGAATGACCTTCAATCAATTCAATTATCTTGCGATGAACATGCAACTTGGCTTCAGAAGAAAGCTCATCGAAAACGCTTCGCGCAACGGTCAGCACGCCCGAAAATATTGGATACAGTAGTTCTGCGTTATCTACCATGGTTGTAACGGCGTCATCTCGTGCCCTAGGTTCGAGATATTTCACAGCCGCGACAATTTTTCGTGTCAAACCGATATGAACTCTGCTCTTGAGCAGTTCATCACGCAATAGTGCAAGAATGTCGAAACGCTCAATCTCGGCTTTTAACGTTGCATAGTCATCAATGTTTGTGGGTGAGTACGGGTCAAAACGAAGGGATAGCTGCATTAATCCCTTCGCCCGCTCATGCGGTTGACTCGCGTCACCCTCGTTATCATTTCCGCTGAGTGGATTGGTAGCAACGAACTCCGCACTCGACATAATGCGCGTTTTTGACTTCTGAAGTTGCAATCCCTGAGTCCGCAATAGCTTCTCGGACAAAAAAATGAGCCGCGCATAAGCCTCCTCATTGCTATCGCAAAAAATATGAAAATCGTCGGCGAAACGGCAAAAGATTACACCTTCGAGTTCTAAGAGCCGGTCAATTTGATTTAGCACTAGTTCAGAAAGTATCCTCGCCGCCGGCCCTCCGACCGGAAGTCCGAACGAGTTGGTGTTCGAGAAGTTCTTTAGAAAAGACATAATCCGACTGTGCGCATCTCCCGAAACGCCCAACTGGAGCAGCGCATTTTCGAGTCGATGATGCCCTAGCCGGGGGTAAAATTCCGAAATGTCGCAGATGACAACAAATTTGAATTTCTTGGCATGTTCGAGCGAACACTCCATGAATCCACGCCAATTACTAGTATCGTCAAAAATATCAGCCGTTTCCTCTCTCCAATGATATCGGTAGGAGAAAACACGCTTGCTGGCGATGGGAAGCCTAGCCGTCTCGACTTTCCTCCGCAATCGATAAGACCAATGCGAGGAAATACAAGTTCCAAAGGGGATCAATCTGCGTTGCCCAACGAAAGCCTGTATAGTTCACGGGCGCCAAAGCAGATTCGTGAGCAGGTGGATATCGGCTCAAGCTGCCGTCGAAATCCCGATGTATGTCCCTCAATAGCGCAAGACAGTCGAGCTGCTTGTCGAAGAAAATGTGGTTTTCCAACGGAAAAGGAAAAATATCTGTGTCGCCGTGCCGGATGACATTCGAAATTGCGCGCTTGAAGTATTCATCCATTCAATGCTCCAAGCTGGAATAGCTTTTCGTCTAAAGATTGCACGCCAGAGCCTTTCAATCTCCGTTTTGATCTAGTTGATTCAGCAACGCAAGGGCGCAACGACATATTTGCGGTTTCCCGCTCGAACTGATGGTGCCTTCGCAATCGGTAATCTCACCCCTCCCCCTCGCTCGCCAATAGCCCCTTCACCGCCCTCGCCCAGCCCGCCAGCTTCCGCTCCCGCGTCGCCTGGCTCATCGCCGGTTTGAAGCGGCGTTCGAGCCGCCAGTTGTCGGCGAATTTGGACGGCTCGGGATAGATGCCAGCAGCGAGGCCCGCGAGATAGGCAGCGCCAAGCGCGGTGGTTTCCTGGATCATCGGGCGATCGACGGGAGCATCGAGCAGATCGGCGAGGCGCTGCATGGTCCAGTCCGACGCCGTCATGCCGCCATCGACGCGCAGCACCGTGCTGGCGGCGTTGGCATCGGGCCAGTCGGCGCGCATCGCGGCCAAGAGATCGAAGGTCTGGTAGCAGACGCTTTCCAGCGCGGCATGCGCGAGCTCGGCGGGGCCGGTGCTGCGGGTGAGCCCGAACAGCGCGCCGCGCACCCGCGGATTCCAGTAGGGCGCGCCGAGGCCAACAAAGGCCGGCACCAGATAGACGCTTTGCGCGGAATCGGACCGGTCGGCGAGCGGGCCGGTTTCCGAGGCTTGCTTGATGATACCGAGGCCATCGCGCAGCCATTGCACCGCGGCGCCGGCGACGAAGATCGAGCCTTCCAGCGCATAGGTGCGTTTTCCCGCGAGCTGATAGGCGATGGTGGTGAGCAGCTTGTTTTTTGATGCCACCGGCGTCGTGCCGGTGTTGAGCAAGGCAAAGCAGCCGGTGCCGTAGGTCGATTTGATCATGCCGGGCGAGAAGCAGGCCTGCCCGATGGTCGCGGCCTGCTGGTCGCCGGCGATGCCGGATATCGCGATTCTGCCGCCGAACAGTTCGGGCACGCTGTCGCCGAATTTGACGGAGGAGTCCTTCACTTCAGGGAGCATCGAACGCGGCACGCGCAAAATCTTCAACAGCTCGTCGTCCCACTCGCCAGTGTGGATGTTGAACAGCAGCGTGCGCGAGGCGTTGGTGGCGTCTGACGCGTGCACCTTGCCGCCGGTCAGCCGCCACAACAGATAGCTATCGACGGTGCCGAACATCAATTCGCCACGCATCGCGCGCTCGCGCGCGCCGGGCACATGATCGAGCATCCAGGCGACCTTGGTGCCGGAAAAATAAGGATCGATGATCAGGCCGGTTTTGGCCGAAATCTGTGGCTCGTGGCCTTCGCTTTTGAGTTTGGCGCAGATGCCGGCGGTGCGGCGGTCCTGCCAGACGATGGCGCGATGCACGGCCTGGCCGGTGGCGCGGTCCCACACCACGGTGGTCTCGCGCTGGTTGGTGATGCCGATCGCGGCGATGTCCTTTGCGCCGACGCCGGCCTTGTTCAGCGCCTCGCGGCAGGTCGCGATTGTCGAGGTCCAGATATCCTCCGGCTCATGCTCGACCCAGCCCGACGCCGGGAAATGCTGCGGGAATTCCTGCTGCGCGCTCGCTGCGATGGAAATGTCGGCGCGAAACACAATCGCGCGCGAGGACGTGGTGCCCTGATCGATCGCCAGCACAAAGGACATGAGCGTTGCTTCCCGGGAGGATGCGTTGGCGGCAAGGAAAGGCGATTGGATGGTGTTCGTCAATATCGTCACGCTCCCCTCCCCCTTGCGGGGAGGGGTTGGGGGTGGGGGTCAACAGAAAAGGCTTTGCGGTGTGGCGAGTTCTTAACGTATGCATCAGCAAGCATTGAACCGGAGTCAGCGTGGAATCCTTCAGCTTTGTGCGCGCGGACCCCCACCCCGACCCCTCCCCGCAAGGGGGGAGGGGAGAATCAGACCGCCGCCAATTATCGTTACGCCGGCCCGGTTACTGCAACACCTCGAACAGGCCCGCGGCGCCCATGCCGCCGCCGACGCACATGGTGACGACCGCGTACTTCGCCTTGCGGCGGCGGCCTTCGATCAAAGCGTGACCGGTCAGCCGCGCGCCTGACATGCCGTAGGGATGGCCGACCGATATCGCGCCGCCATCGACGTTGAGCTTGTCGGGATCGATGCCGAGCTTGTCGCGGCAATAGATCACCTGCACCGCGAAGGCCTCGTTCAATTCCCAGAGATCGATGTCGTCGATCTTCAGGCCATGGCGCTTGAGCAGCCGCGGCACCGCGAACACTGGGCCGATGCCCATTTCATCGGGCTCGCAGCCAGCGGTGACAAAGCCGCGAAAGATGCCAAGCGGTTTCAATCCGCGCCTGGAGGCTTCCTTGTCGCTCATGATCACGCAAGCGCTGGCGCCGTCCGAGAGCTGGCTGGCATTGCCGGCGGTGATGGTGAACCCTTCGCCGCGCACCGGCTTGAGGCCGGCGAGGCCTTCGGCCGAGGTGTCGGGCCGCGGGCCTTCGTCCCTGGCCAGCGTGATGTCCTTGAAGGAAATCTCGCCGGTGGCCTTGTCGGCAACGCCCATTCTGGTGGTGATCGGCGCCAGCTCGTCATGAAACTTGCCGCCCTGCTGCGCTGCCGCCGTGCGGCGCTGGCTCTCCAGCGAATATTCGTCCTGACGCTCGCGCGAAATGCCGTAGCGCTTGGCGACCACCTCGGCGGTGTCGATCATCGGCATGTAGACCTCGCCCTTGATCTTGAGCAGCGCCGGATCCTGGGTGTGGAACTTGTTGGCGTGGTCGTTCTGCACCAGGCTGATCGATTCGCCGCCACCGCCGACCGCGATCTCGACGCCATCGAAGATCACCGAGCGCGCCGCCAGCGCAATCGCCTGCAGGCCGGAAGCGCATTGCCGGTCGATGGTGGTGCCGCCGACGGTGACGGGCAGGCCCGCGCGCAGCAGCGCCTTGCGCGCGATGTTGCCGCCGGTCGTGCCCTGCTGCATCGCCACGCCCATCACCACGTCTTCCACTTCCCCCGGATCGAGCTTGACGCGGAGAATCGCCTCGCCGATCGCGTGTCCCAGCAGCGTCGCGCCCTCGGTGGCGTTGAGCGCGCCGCGATAGGCCTTGCCGATCGGGGTGCGGGCGGTGGAAACGATAACGGCGTCGGTCATCGACGACCTCCTGTTACGAATTGCGGTTCGGGTTGAACGGATTTTGGCGGTGGCTGTTGCTGGCATAGCTCACGAGGCGACAACTTGCCGGCGACGGTGCGCGGACACTCGTCGATGAAATCGAGCGCGGCGCGGACGCCTTGCGGATAACATTGCTCGTCGGGAAGGATCATGCGCCAGCTCTTTTCCCTCCCCCCTTGCGGGGCAGGGTTATCGCATTTGGGCAAGGAGGCTGAGTAGGAAGTCGTCGTTCCAGCCGGCATGCTTGATTTTGCGTCGGATTGAGGCCTTGTGCGGGTGGGATCGGAGCAGATTGAGTGCCAACTTGCGCAGAATGGCGAGATTCTGGGG
>JAGXAJ010000124.1 GCA_018971625.1 Pseudomonadota bacterium | reverse complement strand
CCCTGGTTGGTGAACAATTCGAGCAGGACCGCGTGCGGGGTCTTGCCGTCGATGATCACCACGCCTTGCACGCCCTGTTCGAGCGCGTAGATGCAGGTCTCGACCTTGGGAATCATGCCGCCGGAAATGGTGCCGTCGGCGATCAGCTTGCGCGCATCCTTCACCGACAGTTCCGGAATGAGGTTCTTCGACTTGTCGAGCACGCCGGGTACGTCGGTCAGCAGCAACAACCGCCTGGCCTTCAGCGCGCCGGCGACCGCGCCTGCAAAGGTGTCGGCGTTGACATTGAAGGTCTGCCCGGTCTTCGAGGTCGCCAGCGGCGCCAGCACCGGGATCAGCTCGTGGCCGATCAGCTGGTTCAGGAGCGTGAGGTCGACCTTCTCGGGTTCGCCGACAAAGCCGAGATCGACCACCTTTTCGATATTCGAATCCGGATCGACCGTGGTGCGCGTCGCCTTCGACGCGCTCACCATGTTGCCGTCCTTGCCGCACAGGCCGACCGCCTTGCCGCCGGCCTCGTTGATGTAGCCGACCAGTTGCTTGTTGATCGATCCCGCCAGCACCATCTCGACGATCTCGATGGTAGCGGCGTCCGTGACACGCAGGCCGGCCGCGAATGTCGATTCGAGGCCGAGCCGCTTCATCATGGTCGCGATCTGCGGGCCGCCGCCGTGCACCACCACCGGATTGATCGCGGTCTGCTCCAGCAGCACGATATCGCGCGCGAACGCCCTTGCGAGGTTTTCAGCGCCCATGGCGTGGCCGCCATATTTGATGACGATGGTTTCCTCGTCATATTGCTGCATATGCGGCAGCGCTTCGGACAGGATGCGGGCCTGATCGAGCGGACTGATGTGCGGCGCGTCGGTCATGAAGGGGTCTCGCGGTCAGAAGGATGGGGCGGGTTCTATCCGATCAGCGGCCATGGCGCAAAGCGTGGTGCCTGTGCCCGTTCGCCGCTTTGGAAGGAAAAGCAAGCCGCGCGTCAACCCCGCCGCGGCCATGCGGCAGCAATCGCGACCGCCAGCCAGCTCAGGATCAGCAATGTGCCACCGGTCGGCGCGGCCATCGGAAACAGTTTATGGCCGGCAAATTGCCGCATGGTCAGGTCGCCGGCGAACAGGGCTGCCGCAACGACGAAGCCCCAGGCCGCCAACATACCGATGCCGAAACGAAGGATGCCGCGTTCGACCAGCGCGACGACCGCGAGCACGGCCAGTCCATGGAACAGCAGCATCAATGATGCCGATGCCAGATGCGCGGCATCAGGCAGATGGGCGGCGGCAGCGGCCAGACCAACTCCATCTGCGCCCATGATCGCGGCCAGGATCACCAGGACGCGAAACTGGCGCGATCCCGTCATCGACCGCGCTCGCCAAGCAGGCGCATCATCGCGGCGCGCAGTTCCGGCATTCCGGCGCCGCTGCGCGACGATGTCACGAGCACATCGGGGAAGGCAGCGGGATGTCGGGCGAGCGCCGCGTTGGTGCCGGCGAGGCTTTCCTCGAGCTCGGCACGCTTGACCTGGTCGGCCTTGGTCAACACGAGCTGATAGCTCACCGCCGATTTGTCGAGTGTCTTGAGCACGTCGAGATCGACGTCCTTCAGACCGTGCCGCGCATCGACCAGCACGTAAACCCGGGCCAGGCTGGCGCGGCCCTGGAGAAATTTGTGAATCAGCGCTGTCCAGGACGCGACCTTGGTCTTCGGTGCCGACGCGTAACCATAGCCGGGCATGTCGACCAGCCGCAGGCCAGTCTTGTCCGGGCCTTCGAAGAAGATCAGTTCCTGGGTACGGCCTGGCGTATGCGAGGTGCGCGCCAGCGCGTTGCGCCCTGTCAGCGCATTGATCAGGCTCGATTTGCCGACATTGGAACGGCCCGCGAACGCCACCTCCACACCTGCCATCGGCGGCAGCGTCTCGACCGAAGGCGAGGCCCAGAAGAATTGCCAGTCGCCGGCGAACAGCTTTCGCCCCTGCTCGACCAGCTTGACATTGGCATCGGCGGTCATGCGAGAGCTTCCATCTTTCGTCATGGCCGGGCTTGGCCCGGCCATCCACGTCTGTCTCTTTGCCGCGCCTTTAAGACGTGGATGCCCGGGACAAGCCCGGGCACGACGAGTCTAAAGTCTGTACTGCCTCAAAGAAAAACTACGTCGCCTTTTTCGAGACGAACGTGGTCTTGATGTTGTCGAGCAGCTCAACCTTCACGCCGTTGCGGCGCATGATGAAGCTCTGCTGCAGCACCGACAACGTGTTGTTCCAGGCCCAGTAGATCACGAGGCCGGCCGGAAAACCCGCCAGCATGAAAGTGAAGATCAAGGGCATCCAGCCGAAGATCAATTGCTGGGTCGGATCCGGCGGCCGGGGGTTGAGCTTCATCTGGAACCACATCGTGGCGCCCATGATGAGCGGCCAGATGCCGAGCGCGAGGTAATGCCCGAAGATCGGCAGCTGGGTCGGATCGTAGTGCAGCAGTCCGAACAGGGTGAATAAATTGGTCGGATCCGGCGCCGACAGATCCTTGATCCAGCCGTAGAACGGCGCGTGGCGCATTTCGATAGTGACGAACAGCACCTTGTAGAGCGAGAAGAACACCGGAATCTGCAAGGCGACGGGAAGACAACCGGCGATCGGATTGATCTTCTCCTTCTTGTAGATCTCCATCATCTCCTGCTGCTGCTTCATCTTGTCGTCGGGATAGCGCTCCTTCAACGCGGCCAGTTGCGGCTGCACCGCTTTCATCTTCGCCATCGACGCGTAGGATTTGTTGGCCAACGGGAAGAACAGGAGTTTCACCAGCACCGTGACCAGCAGGATGGCGATGCCGAAATTGCCGACCAGATGGTAGAAGAAGTCGAGCGCCAGGAACATCGGCTTGGTGATGAAGTAGAACCAGCCCCAGTCGATCAACAGATCAAAATGGTTGAGTCCGAGTTCCTTGTTGTAGCCGCCGAAGCCGCCGATCGGGAAGTTGATGCCAACGACACTGGCTTCCTTGGCGCCGGCGAACAGCCGGGTATCGGCGCTGCCGGTGCCGCCGATCGCGATGGTCTGCGGATTTTCGAGATAATCGGCCTGATAGGTGCGGATGGCGCCGAGTGGCCGCGAGAAGAAGCGCGCCTGAAGTTGCGCATTGGTGTCCGGCAACAGCGCCGAGGCCCAGTATTTATCGGTGATGCCGAGCCAGCCATCGGTGGCTGTCCACTTCAGTCCCTTGGCATCCGGGCTGCCTTCCAGCGGCTTGGCTTCGTCGATTTTCTTGTAGCTGTATTGCTGCAGGCCGTCGGCGCCGAGATAGCCGATCAGGCCTTCGTGCAGGATGTAATAACCCGAGACCTTTGGAGCGCCATGCCGCGAGATCAGCGCGTAGGGAAGCAGCGTGACCGGCGCTTTGCCGACATTGGTGACCTCGTCCTTGATGGTGAAGAGGTAACGGTCGTCGATCGAAATAACGCGGCGGAAGGTCAGGCCTTCGCCATTGTCATATTTCAGCGTCACCGGCGTGGTCGGCGTCAGGCTGTTGCTGCCTTCCTGCTGCCAGACCGTATTGGAATCGGGAAGTTTCGCGCTCGTGCCGGTGGCGGGAACCCAGCCGAACTCGGCGTAATAAGGCTCGGCTGTGCCGGAGGGCGAATACAGCACGATCGCGGGCGACGCCGGATCGACGGTTTCGCGGAACTGGACCAGCGACAGGTCGTCGATGCGTGCGCCTTTCAGGGAAATACTGCCGGAGAGGCGCGGGGTGTCGATCTTGACGCGCGGCGAGGCGGCAATGGCGACATCGCGCGCGACCACGGGCGCGGCGGATGCAGGCTGGGCCGCGGCCGGCGCATTGGCCTGCGGCGCGGATGCAGCACCGCCTTGCCGGGTAGCGGCATTGTTGGCCGGCTGCGCCGACTTTGACAGTTCCTTCCGGGCCTGCTCGGCGAGACGCTGCTTTTCCATCTGCGGAATGTTGTAGAAATACTGCCAGGCGATCAGTACCAGGGCGGACAGAATGACGGCGACAATGGTGTTGCGGCTATCGGACATCGTTCAGGGTCTCGTCATTCGTGTCGGTCTAGCGACTTGCGTCGCGTTTCTGGGGCTGCCGGTCGAGGCGATGAAGCGCCGAGCGGAAATCGTCGAGCATGGTCGCAAAGTCACGGTTCAGGGCGGCACGGCGGCCGACTAGCACATAATCACTGTGCGGTCGCATTGATATGCCCTCCAGCCGCTTCACCAATTCGCGAAGCCTGCGCCGGATACGGTTGCGTTCGACCGCGGTCCCGTTCTTCCTGGTAACGGTAAAGCCGACCCGGACCGGACCGTCATCGTCGCGGCGGCGGCTCTGCAGGACAAAGGCAGCGCTGTTGACCCGCGCGCCATCGGCAACGGCGAGGAAGTCCGCCCGCTGCCTTAGCCGATCCATAAGGGTTCTCCGGGAGGCCCGGTTTCAGGCGCTCAGGCGCTTGCGGCCCCGCGCGCGACGTGCGGCGAGGACTTTGCGGCCACCGGCGGTGGCAAGACGGGCGCGGAAGCCGTGACGGCGCTTTCGCACCAGTTTGCTGGGTTGATAAGTCCGCTTCACGGGTAGTTCTCCGCTGACCGGGCAATTTGCCAGTTGAATTGAGATAGCCCGTTGACGCTGGCAGGCCCTAAATGAACCATTTACGGCCCAATAAGCCGCCTCCGGCAAGAGCCGGACCATCGCGGGCAATTGGCGCGGCTTATACGGGAGCGGCCTGTTTTCGTCAATCTGGCGGTACGGTATCATTGGCCCATCTCCGCGAGCCCAGCACGAATTTACCGGCTGAAACCACCCGGGAATCATCCAGAATAACGTATCTATGGTGCCAGGCGGTCGTTCGCCGCGACCGGCGGAGGGCATGATGCCGCAGCCTCGGGCGCGTTGAAACGTGCATTTGGGCATCGCATATACAGGCAGGTGTGGGCTTTTTCTGCCGAGGCGGTTCGCGCGCAAGATTACGGAACCGCAGACATTATCGAACTGTAATTTGACCGGCTTCCGGGCAAGCCGCATCCTGAAAACAAAAGCCAACGAAAGTAGCTGGGGTGTCCGTGAGCGAAGATGAGCCGCCACTTTCCGAACGGCCTCGGGAAAGGCCGTCGCGCCGGCTGGGGCTGTCCGGCAAGCTGCTGCTGCTGACGATTCCGCTGGTGATCCTGGCGGAAATCCTGATCTACGTGCCTGCGATCGCCAACTTCCGGATGAACCGGCTCAATGACCGGCTGGCGGCAGCCAATACCGCGGCGCTGGTGCTGGATGCCGCGCCCTCTGGCATGGTTCCGGATTCGCTGGCGCGGCAGATCCTCAATAGTATCGGCGCCCGCGCAGTGGCGATCAAGATGGGACAGCAGCGCCGGCTGCTCGCCAGTGCCAATCTGCCCTCGGCCGTCGATCATGACGTCGACATGCGTACCATGACCGCGTGGTCGGCGATCGTCGATTCGATCGAGACCATGCTCGAGACCGGCAACCAGACCATCCGCGTGATCGGGCCCGCGCCCGGTGGCGCGCAATTCATTGAAACCGTGATTGACGAGGCGCCGCTGCGGGCCGCGATGTACCGCTTCTCGCGCAACCTGTTCTGGCTGTCACTGGTGATCTCGGTGTTGACCGCGGCACTGGTCTATCTCGCACTGCATTATCTGTTCGTGCGGCCGATGCGGCGGCTAACCGCAAACCTGGTCGGCTTCCACCAGAATCCGGAAAGCTCGGCCCGGATCATCGTGCCGAGTCAGCGTAGCGACGAGATCGGCGTCGCCGAGCGCGAATTATCCGATATGCAGCGCGACCTGGTGTCGATGCTGCATCAGAAGAGCCGGCTCGCGGCGCTTGGCCTGGCGGTGTCGAAGATCAACCACGATCTGCGCAACCTCCTGGCGTCGTCGCAGCTGTTGTCGGACCAGCTTGCCAGCGTGCCCGATCCACGGGTGCAGCGCTTCGCGCCGAAATTGATGCGCTCGCTGGAGCGGGCCATCGCATTCTGCCAGTCGACATTGTCCTATGGCCGCGCCCAGGAAGCCGCTCCCGATCGCCGCATGATCCTGGTCGAGCCTGTGGTGATCGAGGTGCGCGAATCCGCCGGTCTTGCGGCGGACGCGTCGATCACCTGGATCAGCGCGATCGAGCGCGGGCTGACCA
>JAGXAJ010000058.1 GCA_018971625.1 Pseudomonadota bacterium | reverse complement strand
TCGCCACCCTGGGCGAACGCAGGCGGCCCACCTGAGCAACAAGTCCGACGAACCGTCGCGACCAAGGCAATTTGAGGATTAGATCATGCGTCACGGCAAGGTTCATCGCAAACTCAACCGCACCGCCGAGCACCGGCGCGCGATGTTTGCCAATATGTGCGCGGCGTTGATCAAGCACGAGCAGATCGTCACCACGCTGCCGAAGGCAAAGGAATTGCGCCCGATCGTGGAGAAGCTGGTCACGCTCGGCAAGAAGGGCGGTCTGGCGATGCGCCGCCAGGCCATCAGTGAAATGCGCGACCCGGACCAGGCCAAAAAACTGTTCGACGTTCTCGCCATCCGTTACAAGGATCGCCATGGTGGCTACACCCGCATCATCAAGGCTGGTTTCCGTTACGGCGACAATGCGCCGATGGCCGTGATCGAGTTCGTCGACCGCGATGTCAACGCCAAGGGCCTGGACTCCGGCCCGGCGCAGGAAACAGACGCGGACGCCGCGTAATTCCTTCCAAACCGGTTCGAAAAGCGGCGCCTTGTGCGCCGTTTTTTATGGACAATGCCTTTGTGGCTCAATGGCCGTTACCTGCAGCCGGTTGCAGTCGGGCGGACCCTACCCGATATCCCGCGCAACAGCGTTGGAGACGCGGCGATGAAAATCGATCTTTCGGGAAAAACCGCACCGGTGACGGGCTCGACGTCCGGCATCGGCAATGCCGTCGCCAGCGGGCTTGCATCGGCGGGGGCGGACGTTGTGGTCAATGGCCGGACGCAAGGCAAGGTGAACACGGCGGCCGCTGCGCTCGCCAAAGGCGCGCCTGGCAGCAAGGTTCGCGGCGTCGCCGCCGACGTGTCTACGTCCGCGGGTTGCCAAACCCTGATTGCCACGGTGCCGGAGGTTGACATTCTCATCAACAATGCCGGGATTTTCGAACCTAAAGAGTTCTTCGGTATACCCGATGAAGACTGGAGCCGCTTCTTTGAAACGAACGTGATGTCGGGCGTGCGGCTGTCGCGCGCCTATTTGCCTGGCATGCTGAAGCGCAATTGGGGCCGCATCGTTTTCGTCTCGTCGGAGTCCGCGCTGAATATCCCCAAGGAGATGATCCACTATGGCACCACCAAAACCGCGCAGCTCGCGATTTCGCACGGCCTTGCCGAGTTGACCCGGGGCACCGCGGTGACCGTCAATTCGGTGCTGCCGGGGCCGACGATGTCGGAGGGTGTGGAAATTTTCGTGAAGGATCTGGCCAAACAAAACGGCCAGTCGGTGGAAGAGGCGGCCTCGCGCTTTGTCAAGCAGTTTCGCTCGACCTCGCTGTTGGAACGCTTTGCGAGCGTCGACGAGATCGCCAACATGGTGGTCTATGTCGCTTCGCAACAGGCTTCCGCGACCAATGGCGCGGCGCTTCGCGCTGAAGGCGGCATCGTCCAGACCATCGCTTGAGGCTCTACCATCCCTCCAGCACGATCTTGCCGCGCGACTTGCCGGACTCGAGCAGCGCGTGCGCGCGCTTGAGATTGGCGGCGTTGATTGTCCCGAAGGTCTGGTCGAGCGTGGTGCGCAGAACGCCCTTGTCGATAAGGTCGGCGACGTCGTTGAGCAGATTGTGCTGACCGATCATGTCAGGCGTCTGGAACGAGGAGCGTGTGAACATCGATTCCCAGTGGATCGAAATCGCCTTGCCCTTGAAGGCGGAGACGTTGAATTCGGGGGGATCGTCGATCAGACCGAACTTGCTTTGCGGCGCCATCAATTCGGCGATCGCCTTGTAATGCTGGTCGGTGAAGGTCAGGCTCGCGACCAAAGCCACCGGTGGCAGTTTGAGTTTCTCGATCTGCTCCTTCATCGGCTTGCTATGATCGATCACCGCATGCGCGCCGAGATCGCGGCACCATTGCTGCGATTCCGCCCGCGTCGCTGTGGCAACCACCGTCAGCCCGGTGAGCCGGCGCGCCAGCTGAATCAGGATCGAGCCGACGCCTCCGGCACCGCCGGTGATCAGGAGCGTGCGCGGATCGACGCTCTTGCCGGGTACGGCGCCGAGCCGGTCGAACAGCAATTCCCAGGCGGTGATCGAGGTCAGCGGCAATGCCGCGGCCTGGGCGAACGACAGACTGCCCGGTTTGCGTCCAACGATTCGCTCGTCGACCAGATGAAATTCCGAATTGGTGCCCTGGCGCAGGATCGAGCCGGCGTAGAATACTTCGTCGCCGGCTTTGAACAGCGACACCTCGGGCCCGACCGCGTCCACGATGCCGGCGGCGTCATAGCCGAGGATCTTGGTCTCACCTTCGGGCGGGGCGGCGCGCTTGCGCACCTTGTAGTCGACGGGATTGGCGGAAACAGCCTTCACCGCGACGCGGATGTCGCGGCCCCGCGGTTCCGGTTTGGCCGCCTCGAAATCAAACAACGCCTCCGCTGCGTCGATCGGGAGCGACTTTTTGTACCCGACGGCTTTCATCGTGCGGTTCTCCCGATGTTGCCGGCCAAACCGCCGGCGTTCCCGCAACTTACGTGCGGCTTGGTCAAGGCAGTTGCAAGTTTACCGCCAAGGCCATCTTTTCCCCGCCGAGGCCGCCGCGAATCGGCCTTAAGTGCGGTCTCGGTCACTTCTATTGGATTATGGAACAGCCTATATTCCGCTCACCAGCCTACGGGAATCCCTTCATGAACGCGCTTCGTCTTCTCACGGTCCTGTTACTGTCGCTGATCGTCGCGACCCCCTCCATGGCTCAGGATCGCCGTGTGCCGTCGTCGGCGGCCGAGCTCAGACTGTCCTACGCGCCGATCGTGCAGCGGGTGCAGCCCGCGGTGGTCAACGTCTTCGCCACCAAGGTGGTGCAGAACCGCAATCCGTTGCTGGATGATCCGATCTTCCGCCGCTTCTTCGGCATTCCCGGCAACCAGCCGGAACAGATGCAGCGCTCGCTCGGATCGGGCGTGATGGTCGATCCCTCGGGCCTCGTCGTCACCAATGTTCACGTCATCGAAGGCGCCGACCAGGTAAAGGTGTCACTATCGGACAAGCGCGAATTCGAGGCCGAGATCGTGCTGAAGGATCCTCGCAGCGATCTCGCGGTATTGCGGCTGAAGAACACTCACGAGAAATTCCCGACGCTGGATTTCGACAATTCCGACGAACTGATGGTGGGTGACGTGGTGCTTGCGATCGGCAATCCCTTCGGCGTCGGGCAGACCGTGACGCACGGCATTATCTCCGCCTTGGCGCGCACCCAGGTCGGCATTACCGATTATCAGTTCTTCATTCAGACCGATGCGCCGATCAATCCCGGCAATTCGGGCGGCGCGCTGGTCGACATGAACGGCAAGCTAGCCGGCATCAACACCGCGATCTTTTCGCGCTCCGGCGGATCGCAAGGCATCGGCTTTGCGATCCCGTCCAACATGGTGCGCGTCGTGGTTGCCTCCGCCAAGAGCGGTGGCAAAGCCGTCAAGCGGCCATGGCTCGGGGCGCGGTTGCAGGCGGTGACGCCGGAAATCGCCGAGACGCTCGGGCTGAAACTTCCCGTTGGCGCGTTGGTTTCCAGTGTCGTGTCCGGCAGCCCGGCGGCGAAAGCTGGATTGAAGGTATCTGACTTGATCGTCGGGATCGACGGGCAGGAGATCGATGATCCCAACGCGTTCGACTACCGTTTCGCGACCCGACCGATCGGGGGCTCGGCGCAGATCGATGTGCAGCGGGCCGGGAAGGCACTGAAGCTGACGATCGCGCTGGAAACGGCGCCGGATTCCGGCCGCAGCGAAATCGTGCTGACCTCGCGCTCGCCGTTCCAGGGCGCCAGGGTCGCCAATATCTCGCCGGCGCTTGCCGATGAGTTGCACCTGGATTCGGATACCGAAGGCGTCGTGGTGACGGATATCGCGGAAGACAGCACCTCCGCCAATCTCGGATTCCAGAAGGGCGATATCATCCTGGCCGTCAACAACCAGAAGATTGCCAGGACCAGCGATCTCGAGAAGGCGACGCGGGAATCGTCACGGGTCTGGCGCATAACCTTGATGCGTAGCGGCCAGCAGATCAACGTCACGCTGAGCGGATGAGTCCAAAGCGCCGGCAACCGACGCCAACCCTGTTCGCCGCCGCGGGCATGGAGCGCGATGCGCCGCATCCGCTTCCCGACAAATTGCGTCCGCGCACGCTGTCCGATGTGGTGGGCCAGGATCACATATTGGGGCCTGACGGTGCGTTGACCCGCATGCTGGCGACGCACACGCTGGGTTCGCTGGTGTTCTGGGGGCCGCCCGGCACCGGCAAAACCACGGTGGCGCGCCTGCTGGCGGACGCAACCGAGCTGCATTTCGAGCAACTCTCGGCGGTGTTTTCCGGAGTCGCCGATTTGAAGAAGGCGTTCGATGCCGCGCGCGCCCGCCGCGAGACCGGCACGGCGACGCTGTTGTTCGTCGACGAGGTGCATCGCTTCAACCGCGCCCAGCAGGATTCGTTTTTGCCCGTAATGGAAGACGGCACCGTAGTGCTGGTGGGCGCGACCACCGAAAATCCCTCGTTCGAACTCAACGCGGCTCTTTTGTCCCGCGCGCGCGTGCTGGTGTTCCATTCGCTCGACCCCGTGGCGGTCGAAAAGCTTTTCACGCACGCCGAAGCCATCGAGGGCAAGAAATTGCCGCTCAATACCGAAGCGCGCGCCGTGCTGGGGCGGATGGCCGATGGCGATGGCCGCGCCGCGCTGACGCTCGCCGAAGAGATCTGGCGTTCCGCGCGCGAGGGCGAGACATTCAATGCCGTGCAGTTGCAGGATATCCTGCAACGCCGCGCGCCGATCTACGACAAATCCGCCGACGGCCATTACAACCTGATTTCGGCGCTGCATAAATCTGTCCGCGGCTCCGATCCCGATGCCGCGCTATATTATCTCGCGCGCATGATGGATGCGGGTGAAGACCCGTTGTTCCTGGCGCGGCGGCTGGTGCGCATGGCGGTCGAGGACATCGGGCTTGCTGATCCGCAAGCCCTGGTGATCTGCAATGCGGCCAAGGATGCCTATGATTTCCTCGGCCATCCCGAAGGCGAACTCGCAATTGCGCAGGCCGTGATTTACCTCGCCACCGCGCCGAAATCGAACGCTGCCTACAAGGCGTTTGGCGCGGCGATGCGCGCAGCAAAAGAAGGCGGTTCGCTGCTGCCGCCAAAACACATTCTCAATTCGCCTACCAAACTGATGAAGTCGGAAGGTTACGGCTCGGGCTACGAATATGACCACGACGCGCCGGATGCATTTTCGGGCCAGGACTATTTCCCGGAGCCGTTGGGGCGTCAGACCTTTTACGATCCGCCCGATCGCGGCTTCGAGCGTGAGATCCGCAAACGGCTGGATTATTGGGCGAAGCTGCGCGGGGAGCGCAGCTGACCGCGGACAAAAGTCAGCCGCATCTTGAAATCGTCAACTCATGCTGTCGGATGGTAAGGACGAGGGTTTGCCTTCGATCCGGGGCGACGGCGCCACTGGCGGCTTGATGCGGCGATAAAGTTCGAGCGGGACCGTCGATCCGATCGCGTCTTCCGGGAAGAAGAGGAAGTCCCGGTGGCCGCCGAACCCGAATTTTGGATGGGGAACGCGCCAACCTTCCGAATAGGGAAGATACCGGTTTCCGAGGAACATCGTGCCGAGATAACCGAGTTCTTCGAAAAACGCGAACAGGCGGTCGGCGTCCGATGGAAGGCTCTCGAACTGCACAACCGGTCGAAATGTTTCAATAAGTCGACGCGCACCTGTGAAGACGTTCAGCTCGTGGCCCTCAACGTCGCATTTGATGAACTTCAGATTGGAGACCTCGAAATCATTCAGCTTCGCGAGCGGAACTCCGATTGCCTCGTTACCGCTCCTTTTACGCTCGAGCTGCAATGAGGCGCTTCCGTCACCGACGCGTTGCCGGGTCAGTTGCGCGGCGCCGCGATGATCGGACAAGGCGGTTTCGATCGTCTCGATGTTGTCGAATGCGAAACACTGCTTCCGGCTCCGGATGTAACGGATCATCTCCGGCTGGGGTTCAAATGCGAGCACCTTGCCGGATCGGCCGACCGCGCGCGACAACCAAAAGCAATAGATGCCCTTGTTGGCGCCGACATCGATGACCGCGGCGCCCTTGAGGTCAAGGCGCATCAGCGTCTTCAGTGGCAGTTTTTCGGTGCGAAAGCGGTAACGCAGGCACCGGACGAGAAAGTGCAGGTCGTCAAAATTGATCAATTGCAGGCCCTCGAGGCGAAGGCGAACGTACTTTTCATGATCGCATAGCTCAAGCACCCATTTTGCAGGCGGGCGCAGCCAGAACTCCTTGCCGATATCGCAGGATAAAGCAGAGCACTAGACCCGATCGATGTTACAAATTTTCGGTTGCAAGGATCCAGTAAGCTCTGCTTGAATTTAAAGCCGAATTCGGTTGTACGATCGGGCGGCGGGCCCTGATGGCCGTCACTGAGCGTCGAGGAGAACAATGAGCCGCCGCGTCAAGAGGCCCCTCGCAAAGTCCCGTGCGCCGGGCAACCGTCGCAAAAGCGAACGTTCCTATCGCAACCCTTTGCAAGCTGACCGCGCCCAGAGCGATCGGGCGAAAGGTGACCGCAAGCCGGGCTTTCGTCCCGGCGGTAAGCAGGATGCGCGGCCTTCCGAGCGACGCGCGCCAACACGCGCGCCTCTCGCGCCTGAGCCCGAGAAGGTCGCAGCCGAGCCATTGCCGCTGCCTGCAAAGGTGCAAACGGTCGTGGTGACCGCCGACGAGAACAACATGCGTGTCGACCGCTTCCTCGAGGCGCGCTTTCCCGGTCTTTCGTTTTCCCATATCCAGCGCATCGTTCGCAAAGGCGAGTTGCGCGTTAACGGCAAGCGCGCCGACAGCAAGGATCGGCTCGAGGAGGGACAGAGCATCCGCATTCCGCCGCTGAAACTCGACGCGCCCAAGCCCGTCGGCCAGTTGTCGGAAGTCGGCAACAAGACGCTTGCCGCCCTGAAAGACATGACCCTGTTTGAGGATGCCGACGTCATGGTGCTGAACAAGCCGGCCGGCCTTGCGGTGCAGGGCGGCTCCGGCACCACGCGCCATGTCGACCAGATGCTGGAAGTGATGCGCGACGCCAAGGGGCAGAAGCCGCGTCTGGTGCATCGGCTTGACAAGGAAACCGCGGGTTGTCTCCTGATCGCAAAAAACCGTTTCGCCGCCACTGCGTTGACCGGATCGTTTCGTCATCGCTCGGCGCGCAAGATCTATTGGGCGCTGGTCGCGGGGGTGCCGAAGCCGAAGCAGGGCCGAATCTCGACCTACCTTGCCAAGGAGGAGGGCGAGGAAGACACGATCATGCGGATCGCGGCCCATGGCGACGAGGGCGCGAGCCATGCCGTGACCTATTATGCCGTGGTGGAAACCTCGGCGCAGAAGCTTGCGTGGGTATCGTTGAAGCCGGTCACCGGCCGCACCCATCAATTGCGTGCGCATATGGCCCATATCGGTCACGCCATCGCCGGCGATCCCAAATACTTCAACAAGGAAAACTGGGAATTGCCGGGCGGACTACAGAACCGGCTGCATCTTCTGGCGCGCCGGATCGTGATCCCGCACCCGCGCGGCGGCGTCATCGACGTCACCGCGCCGCTGCCGCCGCATATGCTGCAATCGTGGAACCTGCTCGGTCTTGAGGCCGACCGGTTTGATCCGATCGAAAACGCGCCGGAAGAGTAGAGTAGGCCGCGGGGATACAGCGGTCTTGAATTGACCGGGGCGCGATGTCGATCGCGCGTCCCGGGAATTCGAATTCAAGCGCGCAGCGCCAAGCGCGTGCGGTCGGCGGAAGACGAATTCGAACTAGTTTTCCGCGTTGTACATTTTGGCCCTGTCCAGCTTGTAGGACCAGGGCAGCCCGGCATTTTTCCACCCGTTGACAACCCGCTGCCCGGCTTTCGGTCCTTCGGTGGCGACATCGCCCTCATATCCATCGACAACCGAATAGACGTTCTTGAAGCCCGCCTCGGCCAGGAGGTTCGCCGCAGCAGCACTGCGGTCGCCGGAACGACAGATCAATACGATCGGGCTGTCCATTCCGAGGCCTTTCTCGACCAACCTGTGGCGGACCTCGGGCAGGAAATCGGGGTTGAGTTCGAGCTTGTAGGTCGACTTCGCGTCATCCCAGACCGGAAAATCCGGCTGCTTCATATATGGAACGTTGGCATCGGCTTGCAGGGGCATACCGAGGAACGTTACCTCGGCCGCCGTCCGCACGTCGAGGAACAACGCTTTTGATGCATTCTGATCCATGAATTTCGCTGCCTCCTGGGAGGAGAAATACTGCCCAAGCTTGGTTCGCTTGGGTGCTGGCACCGCAGCTGGATCGAACGCATAAGCGGTGGTCGACGCCATAAACAGCAGCACCAACCAGGTCACGACAGTTCTCATCTATTTCTCTCCTCCCGAGGATTTATGCCCGACCTCAAACGACAGCTTCTCTTTGCGTGCTTGAACTGCCGGCGCCTTTCCCGAACTCAGAGGCGGGAGGCGCCGGCAGCTAACGGTGTGACTTCGTGCGGGCTTAACGTGCGGCCGCTTGCTCGACCTTTGATTCATTCAGGAACTTCATGAACCTCGCGAATAACAGTCCCCGCTCCTCGGTCGATAGTGGCTTCTGTCCTGCCGAGGAGCCGTACTTCTGCATGAAATTGTCGAACGCCTGCTTCAACTCGGGAGAGGATTGGTCAAGCGCTTTGCCTGAATTGGTTGATACAGCCTGATTGCGATGCGCAGCGAGCCATTCGGCGGCCGCCTTGTATCGGATCCAACCGGGCATTTCGGCCGAAAGGTTGACCTCACGCCACTTGGGATGCCGGGACGGGTTGTCGAATTCATTGATCTTGCTGAAGAACGCGTCGACGAACTTTGCGATTCTCTTGTAGCGCGGGGAATTCTCCGGCCACGTATAGGCAACGAGCAACGCGCGATTTGCAATGGTCGGTACCGACGTCCCCTCGGGGACAAGGTTCGGATAGAGTTCGTGTGTGAGCTCCGCCGGAAGATAATGCGCAGACAGCTCGCGAAGATCGTGTCTTGGCAGGCTTTGCTGGTCAAGCGGAAGGAAATGCAGGCCGTCTTCTTTCTTCACCTTTGAAAAGGTGACTTGCGGGGCGCCCGTCAGGATGATCATGGCTGCGAGCTCGCCCGACTTCAGCTTCTGGAGCGCTTCGTCGTTATCGTAGTTGGAGCGCTGCACGGGGATGTTGAGGTGTGTGAAAACATTGTCCGCCGTCACTTCGGTCTGACTGTCTTTGAGGTTGAAGTTGACCTTCTTGCCCCTCAGATCGTCATATGACTTGATGTCGCTTCGCGCCAGAACCTGAAACTCCGAATTGTAGAGCTTCGTAATGTACTGGACGCGCTGTTCGATATTTGCATACAGCGCGGGATCCCTTTGCTTGAGCAGTCGAAGGTTGTCCTCATCGACGACACCCATATCTATGTTCTTGAGGAACAGCACGTCGTTCAGGTTTTGAAGTCCGCCGTTACCCAGCACCGGCAGGACGCGTATCCCGTCGGGACTCAAATCGTTCACGACGTTCCGTATGTCCTCGGTGAATCTTGCGCACGTGCAGGAGATACCCGATACCACGACCGTCACGGCGATGTCGTTGGCCTGCTTCTTCTTTTCGTCATAGCTGATTCCAGGTTTCTGGCTTTGGGCCAGAACAGGACGGGCGACGATGCTCGAAGACATGGCAAGCGTGACGAACGACAGGTACAGGAGTTTTCTGGCCGCCGCTTTGGAGATCCCCATGGTGTTTCCCTTTGTTGAAATCGGCAGCAGTCGAATGCGCCGAGGAACGGGTGCTGCTTATGGAAGCCGACGGGAAATGGCTGCTTGCAAGGAAGACCCGTCGGCGTTCGTGACTGTCAGGAGTCGTGCGGCGATCAGCGGTTCTGGCTCGCGAGGAGTTCCAGCCGCTGGTTTGCCTCGGCTGATCCGAGCCTTTTGGCGGCCTCGTACCAGCGTCGAGCCCTCGCGACATCAGGCACGATTCCGTGGACCACCAGTTTATCCAGGATCTCCGGATCGTAGGATTCCGCGAGCATGACCGAGGCTTGCGCATCGCCGTCTTCGGCCACGGGCCGAAGGACCAGCCGCGCCGCTGCGATATCGCCGCTCGCAATCAAGGTTCCCGCTCGTTTGAGCGAGGCGACGATCTCGTCGGGATCGAGGTGATGGATCGCGCTTACCGGAGGCGCCGGCTCCGGCGCGGGTGCCGCAATCGGAGCTTGGCTCTGTAAGGCGCTCTGATACGCGGATTTCATTTCTTCCCGCGAAGGAGTAGCGCTGGCCATCGTCATCGGTCGAGCGCCCGGCATTTGATTTTCCGGCAACGCTAGCCGAGCTGGATCTTTCGACGGAGCAGCCGTTGGCAATGGTGTGGATAAAGCCTCCGCCGGTAGTAGTGAGGATGACGCGGCCGCGGAGGGAGCCGGAAAGAGGCTGACCATTGAGGCCTTGACGTTCACAAGGTCGCGCATGGCATCGGAGGAAAACAGCGCGAACAGAACGGCAACAGCCGCGGCGGCGAAAACGACGGCAAGAATTCGCGAGGAGATGGATGCCTTAGGCCGTGCGCGCAAAGGTGTGACGTATTCCCTCGGATCCGGCTCGCCGTCGCTATCGGAGATAAAGAGGGGAACGGAACGCTTCCGGTCAATGTCTCGCTGCTCTTGTCGTTGCGACTCGTAAGGTGCTGCCCTATGATGTGCTAGAGGTGCCCGCCCCACCATGTTGAAACTCCCCGTTACTCTGACGCACTCGGGGCAGCTCACAATGGTTGTTACTTCGTTATTGAAACCGCCCCACAAAAATATTCAGCATTTTGAATCCGTCCAAAAAGCGACCGCGCGGCTCGCTATTTAGGAAAGATTTGGGCTTGAGTGCGTCGCAACTGTGACGCTCAACAGAACTTGAGACGCACTTGTGGATTGAATGTCGTTGATAACTTGAATCAAAAACGTCGATCGTCAGCCTCGCGCACGAGCGATGCCGTCTGACCGGTATCAAGTGTCAAAAAATGGCACAGGGCCGGAGAGCTTCCGATTTGATTGATGCCGGATGTTCGGCCGGGAAGGACGATGAGCGCTGCATGCGGCTCCTTGTATCCGCAAATTCCTCCCGGTGACGTTCCCGACCATGCCAGAATCATCTAGGGGTTGAGGTTGAAGAATGACTCGGGATGGATAGATGAACCGCCGCGAACGCCGGACCGCCGCCGGCGGACCATCCCGGACGTATCCAGACAATGCGGGCGCTGCCACGGCGGCGGCGCTCTACGAGGCGGGTCACGGCCATATGCGGGCCGAGCGGTATCTCGACGCCCAAATCTGCTGCCAGCAGGCGCTGACGATCGATCCTGGTCACGCCGAAGCCCTGCATCTGATGGGTCTATTGGCGCTGCACGCGACCCAATACGATCACGCCGTGGAGTGGATATCCCGCGCCATCGCGCGAGATCCGAGGCCCGAATACCTTTTCAGCCTCGGCACGGCGCTGCGGCAGCTGATGCGGTATGAAGAGGCCCTCAAGGTCTTCGACAAGGCCGTCCAGCTCAAGCCGGACAAGGCCGAGTTATGGACGGGTCTCGGCAAGGCGCTCGTCGACCTTGAACGGCGCGCCGAAGCACTGTTGAGTTTTCAGCACGCGCTCAAGCTCAACCCGAACAGCTGGGAGGCGGCGCATGAAAGCGGAATGCTTCTCAACAAGTTGGGGCATCGGGAAGAAGCGCTCGCCTGTTTCAGGCGATGCGTTGAGCTAAAACCAAAGCAAGCCTCCGATCAGGCTCTGGCGTTCAACAATATCGGCAATGTCCTTCAGTCGCTTGGCCGCAGTGAAGAGGCCTTGCAATGGCTCGACCGCGCGCTGGATCTTCGACCGGATTTTGTCCAGGCGCTCAGCAACAAGGCCATTGCGCTCGGTCAAATGGGGCGGTTCGATCAGGCTTTTGTGGTCTACGGCCAGGTGAAGGCGCTCGATCCAAACCACGCGGTGTCGAACTGGAATTCGGCGCTTCTGTACATGCTGACCGGAAATTTTGAAGCCGGCTGGGCCGGGCGCGAAGCGCGTTGGAACATCCCCTCGCTTTCGGCGGCGTATCCGAAATTTACCGAGCCGATGTGGCTCGGCAGGGAAAATATCGAAGGCAAGACGGTCCTGATCGCCGCCGATGAGGGATTGGGCGATGCGATCCAGTTTTCGCGCTACGTGCCGATGGTAGCGGCCCGCGGCGCGCGCGTCATTCTGGTCGTCCAGGATGCGCTGCGTTCGCTGCTGTCAGGGCTGCCGGGGGTTGCGCAGTGTATTCCGAAATCCGTGGCGGCCAACGGCGTGCCGCCGTTCGATGTTCATTGTCCGCTTGGCAGCCTGCCGCTGGCTTTCGGAACCAGGCTCGATACCATTCCGGCCGACTTGCCGTATCTGCCGCTATCTCCGCCGGCCCGCGTAAAGGTCTGGGAAGCCCGCCTCGGCCCCCGCGACAGGTTGCGCGTCGGCCTGGTCTGGTCAGGCAATCCCGAACACAAGGGCGATCATCATCGTTCGACCTCGCTGCGCGCCTATTCAGCTTTCCTCGATGTCGATGCGACCTTCGTCAGTCTGCAGAAGGATCCGAGGCCTGATGACAAGATCGCCCTTGGCGAACGAAGCGATATCGTCGATTTCACGGCTAATCTCACGGATTTCGCGGAGACGGCCGCGCTGATTTCCTGCCTTGATCTCGTAATCACCGTCGATACCAGCGTCGCGCATCTCGCCGGCGCGCTTGGGTGTCCGACCTGGATTCTGCTGCCTTATACGCCGGACTACCGTTGGCTGCTCAATCGCGACGATAGCCCCTGGTATCCGGCCGTGCGTCTTTTCAGGCAGCATGAATCGCGCGACTACGGGCCGGTCGTTGAGCGCGTCCGCGCGGAACTGGCGGCGATGATTTCCCGGCAGGAGCGGGCAAAGGCGTAAATTGCCACCATCTGTGCAGCGTCGGAGGACGACAGCCTGTCCGTCATGGTCGCTGCCCGGACTGCCAACCGGCTCGCTTTATTCGCGGCCTGCCTTATCCTATCCTGCATCGGAATGACCAGGACAAACAAAGCCGGCATGCGTGAATTGTTCGACGAAGTCGCGGGCCAATCGCCGCTCGATCCAAACGAGGCGGCACGGCGGACCAGCCGCGGGCCGCAGCGCAGGCGCTTCTACACGTCGGCCGGCGTCGCCGCGACACCGGATGGCTTTGCCGTCGCGCTCGATGGCAAACCGGTACGCACGCCTTCCGGCCGCCCGCTGCTGGCACCGACCTCAGACATTGCCGATGGCATTGCCGCCGAATGGAACGCCCAGGTCGACATCATCGATCCCTTGACCATGCCGTTGACGCGGTTCGCCAACAGTATCGCGGAGGCTGTGGCCGACCGGGTCGATGCGGTCGCCGAGGACATCGCGAAATACCTTGGCTCGGATCTCTTGTTTTATCGCGCCGCGCATCCGGAAGGGCTGGTGGCACGGGAGGCCGCGCTGTGGGATCCGGTGCTGTTCTGGGCGGCCGATACGCTGGGAGCTCATTTTATCCTCGCCGAGGGCGTCGTGCATATCCGTCAGCCCGAGCAGGCGATCGCCGCCGCCCGCGCGGCTCTGCCGCAGGATGCCTGGTCGATCGCGGCGCTGCATGTGGTCACGACCTTGACCGGCTCGGCGCTGCTCGCGCTGGCGCTGAAGCACGGCCGGCTCGATCCTGACCAGGTCTGGGCCGCTGCCCATGTCGATGAGGACTGGAACAGCGAAAAATGGGGCATCGACGAGGAGGTTGCGGCACGCCGCGCCGCCCGCCTGGTCGATTTCAGGGCCGCCGCCGATGTGCTGAGGTCGCTCAACTGCAATGAGATCAATTCGAAGGCTTGAATTGGGGCGGTGAATTTCCGGTCGGTTAACGCAAGGTTTACGACGGCTCGGTAGCGTTGGCAGCTGGTTATCCCGTCAACGCCCAGCCAAGCCTTGCCGATGTCGATCGTTTTAAATCCGGCCGCATCCTCGGTCGCAGCGCAAGGCGTTGCGGCACAGGCTTTTGCTGCCAATGGGGTTGCCGGCGATATCGTCCTGCAGCCGGGCGCTGTGATCAACGCCCAGGTGCTACAACTCCTTGGCGGCGATCAGGTACGGATCGCGATCGACGGCCAGCCGCTCGACGTGGTTTCGCAGGTGCCGTTGCAGGCCGGTCAGACGCTGCAGCTTTCGGTATCGCAAGCCGCCACCGGCACGATCAACCTTGCGGTGGTCAACCAGGCCGCCGTCGCCGCGAGCCCGGCTGATGCGGCCGCTGCCAACGCAACCTCCGACGCCGCAATCTTGGCGACCTTGGTGGCGCCAGGCAGCGTGGCAGCGCCCGCCGCGGCTGCTGCGCTGCAGAACCAGCTCACGACGCTGCAGGCGCTGGCGGTGTCGGTCGCGGCGGAGACCGCAGCGACGCAACAAACCAGCCTCGCGCCGCTGTTCGCCAATCTCGGCGTTGCGACCGCTGCCGGAAGCCTGCCGGCGCCGGTGTTGCAGGCGGCCGCCCAAGTGCTGGCGCAGCGGATCAACCCCGACCAGGGCCTGACCGGCGACGACATCAGGCAGGCGTTCCAGAACTCCGGCCTGTTTCTTGAGGCATCGTTGGCGCGAGGCTCGGTAACCTCTGGCACGCCCGACCTCAAGGCAGCGCTGATCGTGCTGCGCCAGGCGCTGAATTCGGCGATCGATGTCGCGGCATCGGCCCCGAATGCGGCGGCGACGACCACGGCAAATGCCGTGCCGCTCGTGCCCTCGGACGATCCGCAGGCCACGACGGTGATGGCGCCGGCCGACGCGGCGCCTGCGACCATTCTGCTGGAGCAGGGCGTCGATCAACGGCTTGCCGTGCCGTCGTCGTCGGTCATCATCACCGCCGAAGCCCAGCCGGCGAACGTATCGCCCGCACCGGCGCCGCTGCTCGCGGATATGGCGCCGTCGAATGCCTTGCCGCAAAGCGCGGCACCGGAAATTCCGCAAAGCCTGCTTGAGTTCAGCGCGGCGGCCTCCCCGGGGCTGATGCCGGCAACGAATCCTGCGGATGCCGCGGCGCGGGTCGCCGCCAGCAGCGCCGCGCTCAATCTTTTGCAGGAGGTCGTGCAGGCGGATCCGCTGGCAACGTCGCTTGCCGCCGGAAATACCTCGCGACTGGCGTTCGACGACAGCATGATGCTGTCGCTACTGCCATCGGCAGCGGGGGTACGCCTTCCGAAACTCGGCGACGCCGAATTTGCCCGCACCAACGCGCCGCCGCCGCCGATCGGCGGCGCGCTGCCGGCAGCGCAGCCGGTGACGCAGGCGACGCTGGTCTCCAGTGCGTCCCTCGATACCGCCATGCATCATCTGCTGGCCGATACCGACGGCGCGATCGCCCGGCAGACGCTGCTGCAGGTGGCCTCGTTGCCGGATCAGGTCGATCCCGCGACCGGCCGCATCGATTCGGTTCCGCCGCGCTGGAATTTTGAAATCCCGTTCGTCACGCCGCAGGGCACGGCAATGGCGCAGTTCGAGATTTCGCGCGACGGTGGCACGGCCTCCGAGGCCGAGGCCGGCAACCGGGCCTGGCGGGCGCGATTTACGCTCGATGTCGAGCCTGCCGGCCCCGTGCATGCGCTGGTCAGCCTGAGCGGTGATCGCACGTCGGTGCGGATGTGGGCGGAGCGGCCGGCGACTGCCGATCAATTGCGCGCCGGCGTTTCGCAGCTCAGCCAGGCGCTGAGCCGCGCCGAGTTGCAGCCGGGCGATATCGTGATCCGCGACGGCGCACCGTCGCAACCGGTCTTGGCCAGGGCCGGGCATTTCCTGGATCGGGCGCTATGAACGCGCCAGGCAAAAGGCAGCTGGCGGTTGCGCTGCATTACGACCGGAGCGGCGCGCCGCGCGTGGTCGCCAAGGGCAAAGGCAGCATCGGCGAGAAGATCATCGAGATCGCCAGGGAGCATGGCATCCCGATCGAGGAGAACGAGGTGCTGGCCGGCGCGCTGTCGAATGTCGAGCTCGGCGATGAAATCCCGGCCGAACTCTACAAGGCCGTGGCGGAGGTCCTGATCTTCGTGCTGCGGCTGTCGGGGCGCATTCGCTAGCGCCTTTTCCGTTCCGATGGAATCGGAACGGGGCTCCAGATTCTTGTTTTGACGCGTTTCTTTACGCGAACCGGTATCCACTTCGCTCGAAAACGCTCTTGCGAGCGTCAAGAGCTGCCGGACAGCGCAGCGTCGTCCAGATGAAACGGCTGCGGATCGAATTTGATGGCGAACTGCTTGATTTCATGTTCCGAGACCTGGGCGGTTCCGCTTTTGAAACGCATCCCCAAAGACAGATCTTCGAACCATTCGATCATCGTCTTTTCCTTGGATCATGGCGGATATCGGCCGCTCGGGTGGCCGCCCGCAAGATCAGCCCGTTCTGAAATGGCTGGCGTACCCTGAAACTACTAGTGAAGTCCGGTCTTTGCGCGGCAAAAGCCGATTTCTGCCGGAAAAAGGCCATGTTAGAACCCGGTCAAACCAGCGGGAAGGGGCGACATGAAACACATCCTGGACAGCCTCGAGGAACGGCGCGCCGCCGCCAGGCTTGGCGGCGGCGAAAAGCGCATCGAGGCGCAGCACGCCCGCGGCAAGCTGACCGCGCGGGAGCGCATCGAGTTGTTGCTCGACAAGGGATCGTTCGAGGAATTCGACATGTTCGTCGAGCATCGCTCGACCGAGTTCGGCATGGAGAAAAACAAGATTCCCGGCGACGGCGTCGTCACCGGTTGGGGTACCGTCAACGGCCGCAAGACTTTTGTGTTCGCCAAGGACTTTACCGTGTTCGGCGGCTCGCTGTCGGAAACCCATGCGCAGAAGATCGTCAAGATCCAGGACATGGCAATGAAGGCAAGGGCGCCAATCATCGGGCTGTATGACGCCGGCGGCGCGCGCATCCAGGAAGGCGTTGCGGCCTTGGCGGGTTATTCCTACGTGTTCCGTCGCAACGTCATCGCCTCCGGCGTGATCCCGCAGATCTCCGTCATCATGGGCCCGTGCGCGGGCGGCGACGTCTATTCGCCTGCCATGACCGACTTCATCTTCATGGTGAAGAACACCAGCTACATGTTCGTCACCGGTCCCGACGTGGTGAAGACCGTCACCAACGAGGTGGTCACGGCTGAAGAACTTGGCGGCGCCTCGGTGCACGCGACGCGTTCCTCGATCGCCGATGGCGCATTCGAAAACGACGTCGAGACGCTGTTGCAGATGCGCCGGCTAATCGACTTCCTGCCGTCGAACAACACCGACGGCGTGCCGGAATGGCCGAGCTTCGACGATATCGGCCGGGTCGAAATGTCGCTCGATACGCTGATCCCGGATAATCCGAACAAGCCTTACGACATGAAGGAATTGATCCTCAAGGTTGTGGACGAGGGTGACTTTTTTGAGCTATCCGAAACCTTTGCGAAGAACATCGTCACGGGTTTCGGCCGCATCGCCGGCCGCACGGTGGGTTTTGTCGCCAACCAGCCGATGGTGCTGGCCGGCGTGCTCGACAGCGACGCCTCGCGCAAGGCAGCGCGGTTCGTGCGCTTCTGCGACGCCTTCAACATCCCGATCGTCACCTTCGTCGACGTCCCGGGATTTTTGCCGGGCACCGCGCAGGAATATGGCGGCCTGATCAAGCACGGCGCGAAGCTGCTGTTTGCCTATTCGCAATGCACGGTGCCGCTGGTCACCATCATCACCCGCAAGGCCTATGGCGGCGCGTTCGACGTGATGGCGTCCAAGGAAATCGGGGCCGACATGAATTACGCCTGGCCGACCGCACAGATCGCCGTGATGGGCGCCAAGGGCGCGGTCGAAATCATCTTCCGCAGCGACATCGGCGACTCCGAGGCGATTGCCGCGCGCACCAGGGAATACGAAGACCGCTTCCTGTCACCCTTCATCGCCGCCGAGCGCGGCTATATCGACGACGTCATCATGCCGCACTCGACGCGCAAGCGCATCGCAAGGGCGCTGGCGATGCTGCGCGACAAGAAGGTCGAGATACCCGCCAAGAAGCATGACAATTTGCCGCTGTGACAAAAATCGATGACGAAAAGTATCTGGATGAGGTGCGCATTCGCATTAGAAAGGCATATTCGAAAAAAGGGCTACGTCGTCCAAACAAGATATCACCGGGTGAAGAACTAAGGGCCACTGTCAAGCGCCAACGAAGGGCGCCTCAAGCAATCCCAAATGACATCAAGTTATGGCTCGCGTTCTACGATGAGACGGTCGCGTTTTGGCTCGTCGTGTGGGCAACCTATCGAGTGCAAAAGGCAGCGCAGCTGCGTCGTTTATCCAAAATCGCCGAAGCGACGCTTGGCCCGCTCTATGAACTTGTATCCTATGACTGAAGACGATCCGACTGACGAGATTTCAGAAATCGAGGAGCGGATCGAGGCGCTTGCCGAGGCCGCCGAACGATGCCGGAAGTTCATTCTGGCGTCCAGGGTTGCGATCGCCGGTGGCGTTGCGTTGCTTCTTATCGCGATGCTTGGCCTGTTCGGCGCTAGCCAGTCGGCCGCGATCGGATCGATCGCCTTGATGGTTGGCGGAATCGTTTCGCTCGGATCGAACATCGGTACGTTGCGGCAGACCGAGGCCGCCCTCAACGCCGCCGAGGCGCTCCGTTCGGACCTGATCGGCAAAATCGACCTTCGCGTGGTTCGCGGTGCGCCGGTGAAGCCGATGTAAGGAGTTTCGCATTTGCCGTGGAGAACTCGGCGCCTGACGCGAAGTGCAGCGATGCAGGCTACATTTGCCGCCCCAACGGCGAAGGAACAAAAACTAAGGCGCAAGTGTCCGGGCGACCCGGAAACCAAGGTAGTTGAGCCGATAGTCAGTGGTGAACCAGTAGCGGCTCGCCGAGCGGAGGAAGGCAGGGGCGAGGAGCCAGGACCCGCCGCGTACGACACGGCTATAACAGTTACCGCCCTCGATCCAGGCCGAGCCGTCATTCGGCGCCTCGCTGTAGGTGTCGTGGTAGCAATCCTCCGTCCACTCCCGGACATTGCCCACCATGTCGTAGAGACCGAACCCATTGGGGGGAAATGAGCCGACCGGAGCGGTTTGCCTGGCGTCCCATTTGCTGCCACAGGAGTGACAGTTGGCATTGTTGGTGCCGACGGCATCGCCCCAGGGATAGGCCGTCTGTGTCCCGGCGCGCGTCGCATATTCGTACTCGGCGCCCGAGAGCAGCCGATACGGCTTGCCGGTCTTTTTCGATAGCCAATTAACGTAAGCCATGGCGTCGTCCCAGGAAACGTTGATCACCGGTCGGCGGCCGCGACCCCAGCCATCATCGGAGGGCTTGTAGCCATTGCAGCCGCCATCGGCCGTGCAGGCATCCCACTCGTCGAAGGTCACCTCGAACTTGCCGACTGCGAATGGTCGAGCGATCGTGACCATATGTTGTGGCCCTTCGTCGGCAGTATGCCCCGGCTCGCCTGGCGGGGATGCCATCGTAAAGCTTCCTGACGGCACCACCACCATCTCCGGGCAATTCGCACATTCCTTGAACGTGTCCTTCGGCTTCAGCGCTTTCTCTTGCGCCGGCGACAGCGGTGCAGCCTGAGCCGGCGACGACGCCGCAAGTGCTGGCGCCCACGGCAGTGTGAGCCATACGATCGTTGCGGCGCCAAGCGCGCAGAGTCTGATGGGCTTCGAAAGGTCAGCAAGGGAGGACATCGAATACAACCATTTAGCGCGGGCAGGAAATCAGGATGCAAGAATAGCAAAGAGCGGCAATGCCTGAAATGCTTACGATTAGCGTCGTTCGCGGGAAACCCGGATGGCGGCTTTCCCTCTGCTCCCGAACTGCAGCGCCAACTACCGGAGTATTGGAGGTAAGATTGCCGCGAATGTCGGGCGACTCCGGTTGTAGCGGATCAGGAAACGACTAAACTCCAAAGCGAGCAAGCGGTCCGCTTTTGTGGTGAAGGATGACTTCGATGCCAACAATTGAAACTTCATGTCATATATCTTGATGTCATATATCTTGATTTCAATTGCAGTCAAAGATGCGTTCGATGCCGAGACGTTTGGCCGCATCTCCGGCGCTATGCAGACGTTGCGCTGGCGTTACGGTGAGACAGGAAACCGGGCATCATTGCTGGCCAGGGTGTGGTGAGCCAACAATAGAAATAGTTTGAGAATACATACCTTTCTTTTTTGGGAGGAAGCCGTGGAAGATGCGTCTGTCGGGCTTGATAGGATGGCGGATCCACCAGGCAACCCCAAGGTTTTGTGGATATCATCCCTGGCGTTTACGCTCGGTTTTGCGGTTTGGGGGATGTTTGCCGCACTCGCCCCCTTCCTGATCAAATGGTACAGCTTCAGCGTCGCTCAGGTACTCCTCCTGGCTGCGATGGAGCCGCTTTTCGCCGCCGCTATCAGTATCCCGCTCGGCGTCTGGACTGACAAGTTCGGTGGCCGACTGGTGTTCACGGTTTTGCTTCTGAGCATGACCATTTCCCTGTTTTTGGGACTCTACGCCGAAAGCTACTACTCCTTTCTGCTTCTGGGGACGGCGCTCGGACTCGGAGGCGCGAGCTTCGTGGTCGGCGCCGCTCACGTATCATCCTGGTACCCGAAATCGAAGCAGGGCACCGCCCTTGGCATCTTCGCGATGGGCAATGTCGGAATCACCGTGGGCATGATGACCGTCACTTTCCTGGTTACCCGCGTCCTGGAGGGCCCGGACGGCTGGCGCATGATATTCCCGATCTTTGCCGTCTTCACACTGCTAATGGCGCTGGTCTACTGGTTCTTTACGTCCGATGCGCCGCATCAGCAGCACAAAGGTGCCTCGCTGGGTGAAATCGTCTCCGTGTATCGTTCGGGCGTGGTGGTATGGCTGGTGCCGTGCCTCTACTGGGTCTCCTTTGGCACCCTTACCTTCTTCGCGTCGTTTATGCCGACCTATCTGGTTGACCGGTGGCACGTGGATGCCGCCCGCGGGACCATGGTATACACCCCGCTGCTGGTGATCTGTGTCGCCATCACTCGGCCGATCGGCGGCTGGCTGGCCGACCGTTTTGATGTTCTGACCATCCTGAGCTGGATGTTCGGCATTATGATTGTTCTGGCCCTGGTCATGACCATGCAGATTTCACTGCACGTCGAGCTGTTTACCATTTACGGGCTCGCGCTCTTGTCCGGCGCTGCCGCGGCAGCGGTCGTCAAGCTGATTCCGCTCTACTTCCGGGAAGTCGGTGCAGTCAGCGGGCTGGCCAAGGCTGCCGGCGCGGCCTGCGGCTTCACCATGACCATGATCCTGGCTGCCAGCAAGAACCTTCTGGGCGGCTACACTTTCGGCTTTGCCGTCTGGGTGCTGATGAACGCCGGCGCATTCTACATCACGCTTTCGCGCGTCGGCTTCAAGCATGCAACGCCGGACACTGAAGCCATTCCTTCGGGTGACGATACCGATCGGTCTCGGTCTATTCAAACATCGCTGCCGCCAAGCTCAGCGAGATGGTGACGGTCTTGAACCCTGTTGATCACGTGGCCTCGGCAAACTGATCTCACGCGACAGCGTCGCTGCGATCAGCAGAGACGTGAGCGCAAGGTTTGAGTGAAATGCGGAGTTGGTTGCCAGGGGAGGGCGTGCCGCCGCAAGGTTGCGGCACTGTGTGCGGTTCGCCTTGATCTACGATGGCAAGGGATTGGATGGGGGGTCGCTAAACAGTTTGTTCGGCAGAATGATTTCGATATCCATGCCGGCCTCTGTACAGGTGCGGGCATAGCTTCCTTGCAATTGTTGGTTGATTATAAAATCCAGAAGCTTCGAACCAAAGCCACCGTCCATCGCATTAGAACAGTCCATCTTTACCGCGACCCTCTCGATCCACTTGATACGCAGATCGTCAGTGCCGCGGCTGATATGAACGCTCAAGGCTCCGTCCGGATCATTCAACGCGCCATATTTGGTCGAATTGGTCGCCAGCTCGTGGAAAATGAGAGCCATTGCAGCAAGAGTTCCGCGGTCGATGCACACTTCATCGCCATCAACGATGAAGTGTTTGTTTTCAGCACTTTCATAAGGCCGAAGAAGCACACCAATGAGCTCCCTTAGTGAAGTGAATTCACCCGGGCCCGATAAGGCGTTCCCGGTGTGAATAAGACTATGGGCACGGCGTAACGCCACGAGCCGGTTTCTCAGTGTGTCTGCCAGCGGCCTCATCTCGGGTCGGCCACGGACTGACAGGCTGATCAATCCGTTAACAAGCGCGAAAAGATTTTTGATCCGATGATCGAGTTCATTGGCCACAATCTCACGTTCGGCCGCGAGGCGCCTTAGCTGGTCAACGATTTCATTTCTGGTCGCAGTGGTCGTGGAGATAATGACCGGCCCCAGAGAGATAAGTGCAGCCCCCATGCTGATCGAGAGCACCAGCAATTGATCGACATGCGATGCTTCATTGTAGCTCAACGTTGTCGCCAGGATTACCCAGATGCAGAATATGAATGTCAGTACGGCCGTCAGAAACACGCGATAGGAGATTGCGCACCAGAGGAGGGCCGGTACAGGGAACGTGAGTGCCCCCATTTCCCCGAAAAAGATTCCCAGGGTGGCGGAGAGGACTAACGCAATAATCGGCGCTTGATCGTGAAAAGTCGGCTGTGGCAGTTGTCGCCGCCACCATTTACGACCTTCCGGGTAGGACAGGATCATTGGCAAAAAAGCGAGCTGGTTGAGAAGCTCGACGGAAAACCAGTAGCGATAAGAGCCTACTGCTGCCGGGTCGTGGAACAAAGGACCGATCAGGATTGGCCCAACGATGCCGGCGAATATGGATTCAGCGACCACCGCGAAGAGCAGGTAGAAAACCGAAGTCAGCCGCTTGAGCCGCTGATCGACCTGATCGACCCCGTACAGCAAGACATAGCCAATGACCACGACACCGAAATTGTATGTGGCCAGACCTGCGGCTGTCGCAAGCCCACAACCCATAATCGGGATTGCAATCGCGAAACCGGCAGCACAGGCGACCCAGCCAAGCGGACGCGCCAGGAAAGGAAAGCGCACGAGCATACCGAGCATGAACGGGTTGGCCGGCCAGATCAGCGACAAGACGTTATCGTTTGCCGTGCGGACACCGAAAATACACAGGACCGAATATGCCCCGCCAAACAGAAGAAAATAAAGCCAAGCGCGGCGTGGCGCGGTCGGAATCTTGAGCCAGTCGATTATTATCGACCCGGACCTCGGCTTTGCCTTCCTGTCCGCCAGGCTCAAGCTCAACATCGCATGGTGCCGATGGGCCCTTTAATGCAGATTTTAAATGCAGATTATTATCAGGGCACTCCCTTTACTTCCTTGACGCGCATTCCGCAATGACGGCGGCGAAAAAGTTTTGTCCAGCTCGTCTGGAGCCGGTGGCATGCCTCCAAATTAACATGGATTAACCAAGTTCCCGATCCCATTGGTGACGAGGGACCCGCGGCTGTCACAAGCCCGCAACCCATAATCGGAACCGCATCGCGAAACCGGCAAGACAACGGCCCAGCCAAGCGGAAGCGCCAAGAAAGGAAGCCGCACGACCATACCGGGCATGAACGGGTTGGCCGGTCAGATCAGCGACAAGACGTTATCGTTTGTCGCCGTGCGGACACCGAAAATGCAGGGTAGCGGGCAAGTTCGATCAAACATCAGAAAATAAAGCCAAGCTTGGCTTGGCAGGAGTCTTGAACCACTTGATCATTACCGCAGCTTGGATCTCGGCTTTAACTTCCTGTCCGCCAGTCTGAAGCCTAACATCGCATGCTGCCAATGATCTAATTTTGCGGTAGTGTCGGGCCAGTTGCTTACTTCCTCTCGGCCGGGTGGCGGAACTCGAGCACTTCAGGGGCATACTTGGATCAACAATTGCGCGGCAAAGTGGGCAGATTGTCTACGTGCGCGGAGAAGCGGGGATTGGCCGCCTTCTTGCCAATGATTGAGGCAACATTAGCAAAGTGACTCCGAGGCCGGAAAGAAGCCCCGCTTGCGTGGTGAGCCGTGCCGCAGACGATTTCTCGAACCGAGCTCGATCGCGCCGTTCTGGCTTGTCGACTGGCAGGGCCCGCTTCTATCTGGCGGAAGGGTCAAAGAGTAGCTGCGAAAGTCTTCCACTGTCATTCGCAGACTGTTCCATCTCAAACCTCCGGCCGCAACTGCGCTGCATAATGGGAGAGGAGCATGTCGATGCGGTCCCGCCACATCGCCACGAACGCGCCCGAGGTCAGGCGATCGACCGAGTTGTACTGGCGCTTGACCGCCGGCAGCGTGTTGCCCCAGATGGCGCGCTTGCACCATCGCGGGCCCTTCGCCATGCCTTCGTGGGTTGCACAAACAGATTTCCAGGCAATCTGCTCAGGGTGGCTGATGTGTTCGGCGGCTCCTTCCAACCCCTGCTGATGGATCAGATAGAGATCGGCGAACGTCAGCTTCCTGTGCGTGGTTTCTTCGAATAGCGCAGCCTCGGTGATGAACTTTCGGGCGGCAGCCATCGCGTTGTCTCGCGGGTTCAGGATGTTGCCTGATCCATATTGCCTGAACTCAGACTTGCTGAGCTGGAACAGGCCGATATAGGAGCCCGTGCGCTCCCTGGGATTGAGATCTGATTCGATTTTGGCGACCGTTTTCATGAAATTTGCATCGAGACCGAACACTTCGGCCGCGCGGTCGATCTCTTGGACCGGCGTTCCGATCGGAACGTCGCTCAATGCCGCCAAGTCGATCTTCGCGAGGCTCGACGAAGCAGCGGGTAGAGAGGCCTGCTGCAGGGTTGCTTCGTTCTCAGGCGCGTCAAGACTGGCATGAAGCGGCAACCGCCGCCCTTGCCGCAACGAAGCGACCACCTTCTCCGCAACCTGCGCCGTCGCCGCAAACTCCGCCGCAATAATCGCATTTGTCGATGATGTTGTATCTAGCTTCGCCATGGTCGCTGGCGTCGGGTAGGCTGCGCGGGCCTTCGTCAGGATCGTCATCATATCGAGGTGCATGACGCTGAATGCGTCCGCAACGATCGCATTCGGCGTTTCAAACTCCGCGCGCGACATCGCAATCTGATGAATCGCGACAAGCGACGTTGCAATCAGCGTCCCCACAACGCAGCTTACTTGCCAGATCTTCAATTCCCTAACCGCCCCACCGCGGTGTGTACATTCACACTTTCGACTTCGGATCCCCGTCGGCGGGCAGATTGACTGTCCGAAGTAGAAGATAGTAGGGCGAACTTATGGCATAGGCGCGGCGGGTCCGGGCGGTGGGCTTGAGTTGCTGGCAGTTACGGGCTGCCCTTCGCGACCAGGATAAATCGCTTGAGCACAAGTCCTTTGTCTTCATTGCGCTCCTAAAGGAGGGCCGCTTGCTCCGGCGGATAGGTGATCGACGTTCCCGACACTCGCGCAAACGGCGTGATCTTGTGCTCGCGGTAGTTGGTCAGGGACAAAATTTCTATTACTGGAATGCAGCGCACACTCAAGGCATCGGCCACAAGCGAGCGGTGGCAGCGCCACGGGACGGCCTCGGCACACATGATCGCGGTACGGCTATGGCGGCTTAGCTCGATCAGATCGTGGAGTCCGTTCGCGAATTCATCGGTCTGCATGTAGTCGGCATAGCCGCGGAAGCCCTTGTTGCGCCAGCCGGCATTGGGCGAATCCTTGCGTGGATGACGTAGCCCGCCCAAGGTTTGTAACGGCACATAATCGATCCGACGGGCGCCTAAAGCCGCAGCAAGGCTATTCGCGTTGAATTGCGGGTTATGGCGCGAGCGCGGCACAGTACGGATATCGGCAAGGCTTTCGATTCCATATGCCTCCAGCCAGGCGATGAACTCTTCGAGCTTCAGCGTTGAATGCCCAATTGTGAAAACAGCGTGTTTGGGCCAGTCCACTGTCGGTGGAAGCGGCTGTCTCTTCATGAGTCCGTCCGTTGCGTCAGCAGCATCGGCGCGTACACAAGGTCAAAGAGAGCAAAGGCGGCGATCCAAAGGGCGCCCGCGACCAACAGCAGTATGTGCATCTCCGCGACGTGCCACGAGGCGCCAACGCGCGCGATCGCCGCTGCATTGATGAGAACAAAAGCCAGCACCGTCATACGACTGGCCACGAGATCGCGGCCCACATGCCCGAGGGTCACGCGCGGCATCACCGCCAAAATCATGACGGCGATGGCTCCCGCGGTCAGCGCATGGATGGCCGAGGATGTCGGTACGCCAAGATCTAAAACAGAAAGGCCGAGCAGGAGAGTGCCGACAGCGAGCCAGCCATAGCCGACATGCAGGACAAACAGCAGTTTCTCGGGCCAGGCCGCAAGCCCCCTCCAGCGCGAGAGGCGCGCCATGTTGAGCAGCGCCGCGAAAATCAACAAAGCGCCCGTCACGTGACGTTGGGGGACAAGCGCCCAAAGGATGAAGGCTAGCGCCAATACGGCCACGCAGCCCATATCGAAACGGCTAGCCGGTGCGGGCAAGCGCTCGCTTTTGCGCTTGACCAGCCAGTTGCGGGTGAAGCTCGGGATAATGCGCCCGCCTATGATCGCGATGAGGATCAGAGGCGCCGCGATGCCGAGCCGCCAGCCCAAGCCCGGCGGCACCGGCACGTTAAGTGCTTCGAGGTGCATCAGCAGATCGGCGATGGCGAACACCGAGAGGGGCGCTGTCATCAGCAAGTTACGCCAGTTCCTGCCCGCGATGATTTCGCGTGCGACGACAGCGAGCAGCGTCACGGAAAAGGCCAGATCGATGACAGGTGCCAGCCATTCGGGAAGGTCCGCCGAGATCAGGCAGGCGATGCGCCCGAGCAACCACAGGGCGGCGAGAAGCGCCAGGCCGGTTCTGCGCACCGGCACCCGGCCTGTCCAGTTGGGGATAGCGGTGAGCAGAAAGCCTGTGACCGCAGCCATGACGAAGCCGAATAGCATCTCGTGGATGTGCCAGGACAGCGGGTCGAAGCGGGTGGGCAGTTGGATGGCGCCGAAGAAGGCGGCTAGCCAGAGCGCCAGCGCGATGGCAGCCCAGCTTGCCGCGGCGAGGAACATCGGACGGAAGGCATAAAGCAGCAGCGCCGGTCCCGTGTTACGCGCGTCGCGCGTTCCTGCAGGCGACGAGGGTTCAATCTTTTGATGTACGTGACTCATCCGTTCGCTCCGCCTCTGACCGCACGATCCGGCTCTTTATCGCCAATGCGAGACGGGAAAGTCCGGCTTGGCCAGCGGCGAAAGCTGCGCCGCTCGGGCAACGAACTGATCATGGCAAGGGATCAGAAGACCTGAACCAGTTGATCATCATCGCGGCGTGGGCGTCGACTTTAACTCCCCGTCCGCCAGTCTCAAGCTTTAACATCGCATGGTCTGTCCAATCGGCCCTCTGGCCGATTGGCGAGGTCGCCACAACTATCCTCCCACCGGAACGTCGCAGGCCCGGCGAACCGGACCAGGAACTGAGATGCGATCAGGCCGGGCGTTTAGCGCCGGCGAGATCGCGAAGGTGTGTTCGCGAAGATGCGTTTGTAATTCCGGGCTGCAATGACGAATGTGAGCTCGCATTTCTTTTCAGGTGACGGCGGCCTTCCACCGGTTCAGCGGCCGTTCATGTCGGCCAAAGCAAAACATCACGGAGTAGAAAACCGACACAGGGAGACGGAAGTCGTGGAGCGCCGTCATTTTCTTTCTGAAGCTCGCTGTTGGCGCGGTAGCGGGTACCGCGGCACTTGCTGCAACCGCGAATGCTGCGCCGTTATCACCAGTCTTGCCGCAACCGGGACTCGCGCCCCGGAGCGGCGAGGGTGTAGAACCCGCGGTCGTTACACAGGACGACGTCGATCATTTCAGGGCGGAGCCGGTCCATTGGCGCCATCGCTGGCACCGGCGATGGCACTGGCACCGGCATCATTGGTATAGGCGTCACCGGCGTTGGGGTTGGCGACGGCACCACTGGCGGCATCGCCATTGGCGCCGTCACCATTGGTAGGGCGGTCCGTTTCGGTAATGTCGCGTGGCGTTACCGGGCTGCCATATTGTTTGCGTAAACCCGATTGTGCCGCATCTGCGGCGAAAACAACAAGGAAGGAAAGACCCGATGAAGATTCTTGCTGCATCCGCGTTCGCTCTCACCCTCGGCCTGATGAGCATGTCGGCCCAGGCGATGCCGCTGGCGCCGATCGATCAGTCCGGTGCGTCGTCGCGGGATATCATCCATGTCGCGCAGGGCTGCGGACCGGGCTTCCATCGCGGCCCGCACGGTGCGTGCCGCCCGCTTTATAATTGCCCTCCCGGCTGGCATACCGGCCCGCACGGCAAGCAGTGCTTCAGGAACTGACGCGATCGGCAGAGCAGGGGCCGCCATGGCGGTCCCTGCGTCGTTCGGTTGAGGCTCGCTGTACTGTTATTCGATTTCGCCAAACAGGGCCGCGAACCGTTTCTCGCCGTTGCGGGTGAAATTGACAACGCGGCTGCCCGGCGCGGCATCGCGCATCGCCCATTTCAATTCAGTGAAGCGGGTCAGGATCGCAGCGCCGAGCGTGCCCGCAAGATGATGACGCCGCTCGCTCCAGTCGAGGCAGGCCCGGCACAACGGACGACGCGGATGGCTGAGCGCATCGGCCGAGATCTGCAAGCTATCGGTGAGGAAACGTTCGCCCTCGGCGGTCAGTTCGATGTCCTGCTTGCGCTGGCGCACCAAGCGCTGCTTCTTCATGCTGTCGAGCATCTGCACGCCGAGATCGCCGGCAAGATGGTCGTAGCAGACCCGCGCGTGGCGTAGCGCCGGGTCCTTCGGTCCGGTTCGCACCCGCATGTGGCCGGCGCGGGCGGCGAGGCCCTCGAGGCCCTCGAGCACGGCGGCGACATCGGGGTCGCTGAGGCGATAATAGCGGTGGCGGCCCTGCTTTTCCTGTTCGACCAGCCTGCCGGCCTCGAGCTTGGCAAGATGCGAGCTTGCCGTCTGCGGCGTGACGCCGGCCTGGTACGCCAGCTCGCTCGCGGTCAACGCGCGGCCGGTCATCAGGGCCGTCAGCATGTTGGAGCGGGCGGGGTCGCCGACCAGGGCTGCGACTATGGCGATATCGGGGCCTGCTTTCATATTTCGACAATAGCCGAAGCGTTGGCGTCGATCAAGCGGGTAACATTGCGCGGTTTTGAATTACCGAGGTCGCCTATGTCCGCCACCGTTTTCATCCGCTACCGGCTCGATCCGTTCAAGCGCACAGTTCAAGGAATATACCAGAAGCTGGCTCACGACCATTCCGAAAGCCGGCGGCGACCTCATCGGTTACTGCATGCCGCATAAGGCAGCCAACAACATCGCGTTCACGTTGATCTCGTTCGACAGCCTCGCCGCCTACGAGATCTATCGCGCGCGACTGCGCACCGACAGCGAAGGCGTCGCTAATTTCGATTTCGCTCAGGAACACAAATTCATCGTGGCGGAAGAAAGAACGTTCTTGCGAAAGGTTATGACACAGGCGCTGGCACGCGATGCGACGCTTCGTTATGTTTGCCGGGGATGAACGCCGAACAAAGGAGAAAAAACATGCCGGTTACGACCGCCGACAAGCGGGCCACATTCCGCAAGATGCACGAAAGCGGATGTTTCATCCTGCCAAACCCCTGGGATGTCGGCAGCGCGCGGATGCTTCAGCTTCTCGGCTTCAAGGCACTGGCCTCCACCAGCGCCGGCTTTGCCTGGTCGATCGGCAAGGCCGATAACCACGTCACACTGGACGACGCGTTGCATCATTTTACCGAACTATGCGGAGCGGTCGATTTGCCAGTCAATGCTGATTTCGAAGGCGGCTTTGCTAGGTCGTAGTGACGAATTAAGGAACGGGGGTTCCCAGAGGAGAGCAAATCAGATTCAACGCTGATTTTTGGAGATCGGCGATGGATTGCGACGCACTTCGGGATGATCAGTGGGAACGGGTTCGAGGATTTGTGCCTGGCGGCAGGA